>JAMOPL010000082.1 GCA_027064515.1 Sulfurimonas sp.
AACTTGTTTTTATAAATAAATTACAATAAATAAAGTATAATAAATTTCTTGTAAAACTCTCTGTATCGAGGAGTTTAAAAATAAATTAATAAACAAATGAGTAGATATGAATTTTACGCTATTAAAAACCATTACAATTTTATATGCAGAAGATGAGGCAATGGTACAGCAGGAAGTTTACACAAATCTTTCTCCTTTTTTAAAAGAAGTTGTAATGGCCGGAGATGGTCTTGAAGCATTGAAAATCTATGAACAAAGAAAAGAAGATATAGATATTGTTGTAACAGACATTATGATGCCGCAAATGAATGGTATTGAGCTTGTCGATAGCTTAAGAGAGATAAATCCAGATTTGCCAGTTGTTTATACTACTGCTTTTAACGATAATGAATACTTGCTTAAGACAATAGAGCAGGGAATTTCCGGATATGTTTTAAAACCAATAGATATAGAAAAATTGTTAGATACCATTAGTAAAGCTGCTATAAGTGTAGAAAATAAACGTTTAAAAGAATCATTGCAAGAGCAGGTTGCTTTAAAAACAGTGGAATTACGAGAGCAATATGAAAAGTTGCGAACACAGTATTATACAGACAGCTTGACACAACTTGCCAATCGTAGAGCACTTATACGGGATCTAGAGAAAATAAAATATCCTTTTTTAGCACTTATTGATTTAGATAAATTTAGAAGTATTAATGATATCTATGGAGAAGATGTTGCTGATTTAGTTTTAATTGAAGTTGCTAGATTATTACAACACTACGCACAGGAAATAGCTTGTAAAGTTTATAGAATTAACTCAGATGAGTTTGTTTTTTTAAAACAGGATGTTAAAGAGGAACACGAGTGTATAGAAAAGATAACAAAAGTCAGAGAGATTATTCAATCTCAAGCGCTCTATATTCAAGAGCATGATATCTCTGTAAATGTAGATGTAACGATGGGAATGGCTAAAGAGAGTGAAAATATATTGCAACATGCAGATATGGCACTCAAACATGCAAAAAAAGAGCGAGTACCGTTTTTACTCTATACAGAAGAATTAAATACAAAAAATAAGCATAGAAATGATATAAAATGGACGCAAATTATTAGAAATGCTTTAGAAAATTTTCAGGTAGTTCCTTTTTATCAGGCTATTGTCGATAACAACGAAGAGATTGTTAAATATGAGTCATTGGTTCGTATTACAACAAAAGCAGAAGTTTATTCACCTATTAAATTTCTTGAAGTTGCAAAAAGGGCAAAACTTTATGTAGAACTTGAAAAAAGGATGATACTAAAAGTATTACAAAAAGTTCGAGAGGATAAAATAAATGTTACTATAAATGTCTCAATAGAAGATATCTCGAGTGAAACGTTTATCCATTTTATAGAAGAAGAGTTAAAAAAAGATAATATTGCAAGACATATTACTTTTGAACTTTTGGAAAATGAGAGCATTGAAGATTATGCTGATATAGATACTTTCTTGGATATGGTAAAATCATTCGGGTGTAAAATTGCTATAGATGATTTTGGTTCAGGCTATTCAAATTTTTCCTATCTTGTAAAATTGAAACCTGACTATATAAAAATAGATGGTTCTTTAATAAAAAATATTGACAGCGATCAAAATGCCTATATTATTACAAAATCAATTAATGATTTTGCACATAATCTAGGTATCAAAACAGTTGCAGAGTTTGTTCATTCAAAAGAGGTTTTTGAGATAGTTAAAACTCTTGGAGTTGATTATTTTCAAGGATATTATTTTAGTGAACCGTTAAAAGAAATATAATGAATGATTTTTTTTCATCCAACTCTCTAACAAAAAGATATTCGTTTGCACTTTCTCTTATAGCTGTTTTTACTATTCTTGCCTATTTTAATCTTACAAATATTTTAGATGCACAAAAAAATGACAGTAAGATCCTTAACATTAGTGGACGTCAAAGAATGCTTTCTCAAAAAATTGCTCTTTCTACCATAACATATAAAGAAAAGGAGTTGCAAAAGGCTTTGACATTGATGGAACAAGCACATAAAAAGCTTACATCTTTAAAAATGTCCAAGGAGATGAAAAAACTCTATTTTTCTCAACCTGTATTGTTGGACAAAAGAGTAAAAGAGTATATAAAAAATGCCAAATCTTTT
>JAMOPL010000083.1 GCA_027064515.1 Sulfurimonas sp.
TTTGAAAGTTTACAGATGAATGATGAAAATTACTTAAAAAAGGAAAATGCTGTTTCTTAAAGTTACAGGCTAGAGGTGAATAAGGAATTTTAAAAAGTTGTCTTGATTATTTGGGGTAGTATAAAATAATTAAAAAATCATAATAATATTAAGGATAAATATGAAAAAAATAATAGCTATAAGTATGCTCACATCCATACTTTTGTCAAATGAAGTATCGTTAGAACCTATTGTAGTAACAGCTACAAAAGTATCTCAAAGCATCAAAGATATTACTTCATCTACTCAGGTGATTACAAAAGAAGATATTGAAGAGAAAAGATATACATCAGTTTTAGATGCTTTAAACTCTTTGGCTGGTGTTGGCTTTACTCAAGATGGTGGTATAGGTGGACTTACTAAACTTTACATCCGTGGAGTTGGTGGTGGTCGCGTTTTGGTTCTTGTAAATGGTGTTAGGTTTCAAGACCCATCTAGTAAATATGGTGCTGATTTTTCAAGACTGATGATTGCTAATGTTGAGAGGATAGAGTTGATTTCTGGAGCTCAAAGTGGTATCTGGGGTTCAGATGCTAGTGCAGGGGTTATAAATATCATAACAACACAAGCAGAAGATGGTTTTAACAGTGGATTAAATGTAGAATATGGAAGTTTCAACTCAAAAAAGATAGGAGTTTTTGCATCGTATAAAGAAAAAAAATACGACACAATGTTATCTGTAAATAATTTTACAACAGATGGCTATTCTGCACAATCACCTTATGGTAGTGATATTGATAATTATGAAGACGATTATTATAAAAATAGAACTATTGATTTTTCTTTGGGCTATAATATCTCAGATAATGACAGGCTTTTAGCACAATTTATAAATATAGATGTAGAAAGTAATAATGATACTTATAGTGTAGGAAGTGGAACTGAAAACAAAGATATGAGAGTTGAAAATGAAACAAATCTTTTTAATGCAACTTATACAAAAAAAATTTCAAATCAAAATATATCTTTAAAATATAATTTTTCTAAATTTGACAAAGATGAGTTAGATGCTACAAGTGGGATTAAAACTTATGAGGGTAAAACAAATGAGATAGAACTTCATGATACTATATCATATAGAGAAAAAGATTTTGTTTTAGTTGGTATTTCTTATAAAAAAGATGATGTAGAAACTATTAGTGTTGATAATTCAGAGGATACTCATAAAATCAATTCTAATGCAATTTTTCTAACAAATACAAATTTTGTAGATAATTTTGTAATTACTCAAAGTTTAAGATGGGATAATTACTCTAACTTTGGTGAAAAAACTACTGGAAAAGTTGGTGTTAAATACTTCTTAAATGAAGATACAACTTTTAGCTCAAACTATGCAACAGGTTATAATGCTCCAAGTATCATTATGATTTTAAATCCAAATGGAAAAGAAAATGAAAACTTAGAAGCTGAAGATATAAATAGTTTTGATATTAGTGCAACTTATAAAGGTGCATCTTTGACATACTTTTACAATAGAGTAAAAAATCTTATCTCTTATGATAAAGTAAATAAACAACATATTAACATCGATGGGACTTCTGTGTTTAAAGGGTTTGAACTTAAATATAAAACTGATATTACAGAAAATCTATTTATGGATTTTAGTTATACAAGATTATCTGCTAAAGATAAAGATGGGATTGATTTAAGAAGAAGGGTAAAAGATACTTATAAACTAAGTACATATTATTACTTAAATGATAAATTAAACTTTAATTTGGATGCTCAATACATCGGTGAAAGATATGACAATATGTATAGTGTAACTAATCCATCTCAAACAAGAGGAAGACAAACAGGTAAATATCTTGTTGCTAATTTTGTAACAAACTATGAGATGACAAATAAAATCTCTACTTATCTAAAGGTAAATAATATTTTTGATAGATATTATCAAGTAGTAGATGGTTATTCAACTAGTCCAAGAGCATTTTATGCTGGATTAAATGTTAAATTTTAGGAGACAAAATGTTCAAAAAAATAATTATAATTGCATCTTTGATTTTAAGTATAAATGCAAGTGAAACTATAACCATAGCTGGTCCATCTGCTGGTGTATCTCATCCTATCTTTGATATGATAAAAAGAGATG
>JAMOPL010000084.1 GCA_027064515.1 Sulfurimonas sp.
TTTAAGAATCTACTCCATTTATGATAAACACCCAGCCCTAGTTTCCAAACTCCTGTTTGGAAATTCATACAACAGTTAGTGATTTTTTAATATATTTTAACTGTTGTATGCACTCCCATCGGGGACGATGGGAGCGAGTATCTTAAGATTGAATTAATAGTAAACTATTACAATTCAAAAGATTAAAAATAAAAGGGAAGAGATGAGAGTTGAGTCAATAAATGAGGGAAGAGAGATAGGGAAACAGATTAATAAAGCGAGTGTTGGTCAAAGAATTGCTTCTTATATAGTTGGATATGCTTTTCTTTTTGTTGTTTGGTTTGTAATTGTTATTGGGAATGATCTAGATCCCTTTGGGCTTTTTGCTATATTCGGAAATAATATATTTTCTGGTTCAATAACTCTTTTTATTCCCCCATTACTTCCTGTTATTTTAAAAGAGTGGTTGGTTCGGATTGATAGGAGAAGTCAAGGTCTTAATGTTTATGGAGATATTTCAGAAGAGTTAGAGCAGATGGAAGTTGATAGGGTTATGGCGATGGAAGAGAGTGGTCGTGCTAAGGCTCAGGATAGTGTTAATAAAAATAGTATTGAGTATTGGTTTGAGTTAAAAGAGAAAGGTGCTATAACTGAGGCTGAGTACGAAACTAAGAAATCTGAACTTTTATGAAACTAAAAAAATTACCCATTGGAAAATCAACATTTAGGACACTCATAGAAGAGAATTTTGTATATGTAGATAAAACAAAAATTGCTCAATCACTTATCGATAATGGTGGAGGATACTACTTTTTATCTCGTCCTAGAAGATTTGGTAAGTCTTTGTTTCTTGATACTTTGAGAACTATTTTTGATGGGGATAAAGAGGTTTTTAAAGGGCTTCACATTTATGATAATGGGTATGAGTTTATTAAGCATCCTATTATTAGAATCTCTTTCAATAGTGGTGATTTTAGTTCTAAAGAATCTTTTCATAAAAGAATTTTTGAGATACTTAAATTTAATCAAAAAGAGTTAGAGATTGTTTGTGATAGTAGCATCACAAGTAGTGGTTGCTTTGAAGAACTGATATACCAAGCCCATAAAAAATACAACAAAAAAGTGGTAATTCTAGTAGATGAGTATGATAAACCAATTCTTGATAATATTGAGAATCAAGAAGTAGCAACAATTATGAGAGAGCAGTTGAAAAACTTTTATAGTGTGATAAAAGGTGCTGATGAGTATTTGAAATTTGTGTTTATCACTGGTGTTTCAAAGTTTTCTAAAGTTTCTCTTTTTAGTGGGCTAAATAATATCCAAGATATAACTCTTAATCCTAATTTTTCTACCATTTGTGGATACACTCAAAATGATGTTGAAACAGTTTTTGCAAAACATTTAGAGGGTCAAGATTTTGAGAAGATTAAAAAGTGGTATAACGGATATAAATTTTTAGGGGAAGGTGTTTATAACCCTTTTGATATTCTTCTTTTTATTGCTAATAACTTTGCTTATAGAAACTACTGGTTTTCAACTGCTACACCAACTTTTCTTTTAAAACTTATAGAAAAAAATAACTACTTTTTACCCAATTTAGAAAATATTATTAAAGATGATAAGATGCTTGATAGTTTTGATGTTGATTATATTGAGTTAGAAACTTTGATGTGGCAGACTGGGTATTTGACAATAAAAAACACTAAAACTGTTTTTGATGAGATACGATATGAGTTAGCTATACCAAATGAAGAGGTAAGAATCTCTCTTATGAGTAGTATTTCTGAATTTCTAATGAAAACTTCAATAGTTCAAAATAAAGATAATATAAAATATGCTTTACACGATTTAGATTTTGAGAAAATAGAAATAACATTAAAATCCCTCTTCGCTTCGATTCCTTACAACCTTTTTACAAACAATAAGATGTATGAATATGAGGGATATTATGTATCTGTTTTTTACTCATATATGAAAGCATTAGGGATAGAAATAGTTGGTGAAGATGTAACAAACAAGGGTCGTATAGATTTAACCATAAAACTACCTAATTCTATAATTATTATAGAGTTTAAAGTTGATGGTACTGATGCCTTACAACAGATAAAAGATAAAAAAT
>JAMOPL010000085.1 GCA_027064515.1 Sulfurimonas sp.
TTTGCTTGATATGATTGTAAACATTGCAAAAACATCCCATATTCCATCGATAACACAAAATATACTGGCTTACAGTTATCTGCTTTCCTATAAAGAAGATCTCGGTATAGAACGTGCACAGGGCGTTGTTCTTCTCTCTTTAGACAAATTTGACAAAGAAAGTTTTACGAATTTTGTTACTATTATGGCTATTGCAAAACATAATGAACTTATATTTTTGAAGTATGCTTCCAAATCACTTAAAGATTACTATCTTAAACATATAAAAATAAAATTTTTTACAGAGGTAGATACACTAGAGAAAAAGATTCTTTCCAACCAACAGGATATATACAGTGTAAAAGCAAAAGAGTGGTATACATTTATGACACAAAAATTAAATATACTGGATAATATCAGTCAATATATAGAAAAAACAACACAACAACAAATCAAAAAAGAACTTGACGATGCCAAGCTGTTTTTTATTATTATTGTAATTCTGCTAATTGCAAGTTGGATTCTGTTTGTTTATGTTGTAATGCATCTTTCAAAATTAATAAAAAATGAACAACGACTTCGTCTTGTTATGGATAAATACATTATAAGCTCTTCAACAGACTTAAAAGGGATTATTATTGATGCAAGTCAAGCTTTTTGTACTATTTCCGGGTATAATAAAAAAGAATTAATTGGGAAAAATCATAATATTGTACGTCACCCAGATATGCCAAAAGAGACTTTTGCAGAATTATGGAAGCAAATCAAAGAGGGCAAATCATGGTCTGGCAAAGTGAAAAACAGACGAAAAGATGGAAGTTTTTATTGGGTATATGCAAATATTGATCCGCTTTACAATGCAGATAATGAGATCGATTCTTATATATCAGTAAGAATGGATATTACAGAAAATGAACTTTTGAATCAGAAAATACAAAAAGAAAAAGAGAAAATCAAACGTCAAGAAGAGATAATGCAACAACAGCATCGTTTAGCACAAATGGGAGAAATGATAGCAATGATCGCGCATCAATGGAGACAACCACTCAGTGCTATTACTGCTGCATCAGTAGCTATTTCAGTTAAAGCTTCAAGAGATAAACTTGATGCACAAACAGCAATAGAGCTCTCTACAAAAATTCAAGAATTTTCAAGACATCTCAGTATGACAATAGATGATTTTAGAAATTTCTTTAAGTCAAATAAACAAAAAACAAGTACAGATTTTAAAAAGATATCTGAAAATGTTTTATCTATTTTAGAAGATTCTTTAAAAAAGAACAATATAGAAGTAAGTTGTCAGTATGAAAATGTAAAAGAGTTTGTCAGTTATGAAGGTGAACTCAAGCAAGTTCTTCTGAATTTAATAAAAAATAGTGAAGATGCATTAATAGAAAATAATATTAGTGAGAAGAAAATTATGCTCATAATAAATAAAAAATGTTTACAGATTTGTGATAATGCAGGGGGTATAGATGCTACTATATTATCAAAGATATTTGATCCCTACTTTTCAACAAAAACAAAAAAAGACGGAACAGGTTTGGGACTCTATATGAGTAAAGTAATTGTTGAAGATCACTGTAACGGTATATTAAAAGTGAACAATACAATAGATGGTGCTATGTTTGAGATAATCTTAGGAGATAATAATGATGAATGAAGATATGATTGAGTATGCTAAAAATTTAACACTGCTCTATGTTGAAGACAATCAAGATGCTCGTGAGATGACAAGTATAATACTTGAAGATTTTTTTGGTGAGGTTATTTTAGGGGTTGATGGTGTTGACGGTTTTCAAAAATTTCAGCAACATAGCATTGATCTTGTTATTACAGATATTAATATGCCGAATATGAATGGTATAGAGATGTGTGAAAAAATCCGTGAGATTGATAATGATATACCACTGATTGTTCTCTCTGCTCATAATGAAGATACCTATTTTATGCAAAGTATTCAAATTGGAATTAATGGATACATTCTTAAACCTATCGATATAGAACAACTGACAAATCTTATAAACAGAGTTGTACAAAATCAAAAATATGCCAAAGAAGCAAAAGAAAACTTTTTCCTTTTAGAAGAGTATAAAGAGGCAGTAGATCAAAGTTCAATTGTTTCTAAAACTAATCAAAAAGGAATTATCACCCATGTTAATGATGCTTTTTGTGAGATCTCCGGATATACAAGAGAAGAATTAATAGGAAAAAATCACAATATTGTACGCCATCCAGATAATCCAAAAAGTATTTTTGAGGATATGTGGCATACAATTAGAGATAAAAAACAAATATGGAAAGGCGTTGTTCGAAATAGAGCCAAAAATGGGAAAAGTTATTATGTTAACAGCCTTGTTATGCCGGTTCTTGACTTAAATGGCAATGTATTGGAATATATCTCTTTACGTCATGATATTACAGAAATTATGCATCCGTTAAAACAACTTCTTAATGCGATTAAAAATTTTCAAAAGCCTATTTTAATCTATATGAAACTAGATAAATTTGAGATGCTTGAAGATTTTTATGATAATGAAACGGTAGAAGATATTGAAAAACATGCATTGATGCACCTGCAAAAACAATTTGCAGAGATATATGAATTTGACAAAATCTATCAACTCGGAAATGGAGAGTTTGCTCTTTTAATAGATTATGAACGCTATTTTATAGATGCAGAAAGTTTTATAAAACAACTCAAAAATATACAAGCCATGATTAAAGAGGACAAGATCAGTCTTGAAAATATAGAATATGATATTTCTATTCTTATCAGTCTTGTTTATGAAAAAGAGAAGATTTTAGAATCTGCGAAACTTGGTATTAAAAAGATACTACAATCAAAAAAAGATTTTTTAATTGCTAATAACCTTGCAACGATTGAACAGCAAAAAGCGAAAAAAAATATGCAAATGGTGAAAACTATTAAAAATGCTATTGAAAATTCAAAAATAGTCTCTTATTTTCAACCCATTATTGACAACAAAACAAAACAAATTGTCAAGTATGAATCTTTGGTGCGTCTTATAGATGAAGATGATAAAGTTCTCTCTCCTTTTTTCTTTTTGGATACTGCTAAAAAGAGTAACTATTATCTTAAAATAACAAATATTATTTTGGAACACTCTTTTACAATTTTAAAAAACTGTACAAGTGATATCTCAATCAATCTTTCAGCGCTTGATATTGAACAAAAAAGTATGCGTTATAAAATTTTTGCTCTTTTAGAAAAGTATAAAGAAGATGCGAATCGTGTTGTATTTGAACTTTTAGAAGATGAGGCAATTAATGATTTTGAAATTATTAAAGAATTTATTACTGATGTGAAAAAATATGGTGTAAAGATTGCTATTGATGATTTTGGGGCAGGGTATTCAAACTTTGAAAGACTCCTTCAATACCAACCGGATATTTTAAAAATTGACGGTTGTCTTATTCGAGATATTGAAACAAGCAGTTACTCTTTATCAGTTGTAAAGAGTATTGTCACCTTTGCAAAAGAGCAAAATTTACAGACAATTGCAGAATTTATTGAAAATGAATCTATTTTTAAAATTGTAAAAGAACTTGGTGTTGATTATTCACAAGGATATTATTTTGGAAAACCAGAACCACTTCACTAATATGAAAAATATTCTTGTCATTGAAGACTCTAAAATTATTAACAATATTATAAAAAAAGAATTAACAAAGTTAGGTTTTAATATTTCTCAGGCATTTACACTTCAAGAAGCTAAAGAGAATATACAAGAGAAAAAATTTCAGCTTATTATTTTAGATTTACATCTACCAGATGGTGAAGGATCTGAACTTATTGCAAATATACAGTCTCTTACAAAAACAAAAGTTGTTGTTTTAACATCATCACAAGATACAGAGTTACGAGAAGAACTTTTTCAATACGGAATATTAGACTATTTAGTAAAAGATAAAAATTTATTATATTCAATAGCTGAAATTATAAAAATAATTTCTCATGTAACAGACAAAACAAAAGAAAAAATACTTATTATTGATGATTCTAAATTTATCTGTAAACAGATAAGAACTATACTTGAACCACGTAATTATAAAGTTGTAAGTGCCTATACAGCAAAAATAGGATTGCAAAAACTTTATCAAGAAGAGTTTAAACTTGTAATTTTAGATATGGAGCTTCCGGATCTGCATGGTATTGATGTTTTAGAATTTATACGCAAAGATAGATGTTTTTTACATCTTCCCATTCTTGTTCTTTCCGGTACTTCTACACCTGAAATAATAAGAAATAGTTTAAAAAATGGTGCAAATGATTTTTTAAAAAAACCTTTTGTTTTTGAAGAGTTTATACTCAAAGTTGATTTATGGATTGATTATTTTCAAAAAGAAAAAAAACTTGCTCAACAACGTGCAGAATTACAATATATGAATGAAAATCTTACAAAATTAGTAGATGAAGAAGTTCAAAAAAATCGTCAAAAAGACAAAATGATGTTTGCACAGTCAAGACAGGCACAAATGGGAGAAATGCTTGCCATGATAGCACATCAATGGAGGCAACCACTCAATGCCATAAATGCTGCTGTCAGTGTTATTGATCTAAAGGTAAAACGTGGAGAATTTGATTATGAAATGTCAAAAAAAATTACCTCTAAAATTGAAAAATATATACAACATTTAAGTGCGACTATCGATGATTTTCGTAATTTTTTTAAACCTCAAAAAGAGATGCACACTACAAACTTTGAATTAATTTTTTCTAAAGCATACTCTCTTATTGAGAGTAGTTTGCAAGAAAAAAATATACAGATTCAATTAAAAGTAAAATCGACTGAGCAATTTACAAGCTATGAAAATGAACTTATTCAGGTAGTACTTAATATTCTTAAAAACGCAGAAGATGTTCTTGTAGAAAGAGCAGTTTTAGAACCTATTATTTTTGTTACCATAGATGGATATACTATTTCAATAGAAGATAATGCAGGAGGTATTGATAAAATGATTTTAGAGAAAATTTTCGATCCATACTTTTCAACAAAAGATAAAAATGGTACCGGTTTAGGTCTTTATATGAGTAAAGTAATTATTGAAGAACATTGTTATGGTACCTTAGATATTACTAATGGTAAAGAAGGTGCAAAATTTACAATTACACTTCCTTCTAAAGTAGAGTCCCATGTTTCAATATAAAAAAAATGATATTGTAATTACGCTTTTGTTAGCACTATTGTACTATTCTACTGCACTTCTTAGTTCTTTTATTTTTGCTAATACCTCTATTATCTCAACAGGAGTGTTTATACCAGAGGGTATAGCTTTGGCATTTGCACTCTATTTTGGGCCAAAAGTAGTTCCAGGTATCTTTATAGGACAATTGATTTTTGCTCTGTTGAATACTCATTTGTTTTTCTTCTCTTTTACTGTGAGTCTTGTTAATTCTCTAGAAGCACTTTTAGCTATTTTTCTCTTTCAGAAATTTAAAATTGATATCAGATTAAGAAATTTTCGGGATATTGTAGCTACTATACTTTTAATTATTTTGATACTGCAACCTTTTAGTGCCATCATATCAAATATATTTATATATTTTAATGAAAATATTGCAATGAATAAACTCCTGTTAAATATTTTTTCATGGTGGTTTGGAAATAGTATGGGGCAAATACTCTATACTCCGTTCTTACTCCTGTTTTTAACACAATATAAAAATATAGTTTTGAGAGAGTACCTTTTTTACGGATTATTGTATGGAAGTGTTACGTTTCTTTTAATTTTTATATTGCAGATTCAAAATCTTTTTTTGATTATGAGCATTACGTTGCCTCTTCTTATATTTATTATTTTTCAAAAAAGTGTTGCCTATGGGACAATGCTTAATATAGTACTCTCTTTGATAATCTCTTTGTCTTTTATAGGGGAGGGTATAGGTGCCTTTCAAACAGATTCACATTTCAATAATACACTAAACTACAATATTTTTCTTCTAGCGCATGTGCTGATTAGTTTGACAGTAGGTACACTTTTTGAACAAAAGAGAAGATATGAAGAAGAGTTGGAAAATATTATAGAAGAAGAGATTCAAAAAAACAAAGAACAACAACTGCTTTTAATACAGCAAAGCAGACTTGCCCAGATGGGGGAAATGATAAGTATGATAGCCCATCAATGGCGACAACCACTCAACAATCTTGCGCTAATCAATCAATTGCTTATAGTGAAGTATAATAAAAATGAGCTTGATGATAAAAGCCTTGAATATTTCAAAAAAAATTCAAAAAAACAAATCGATTTAATGTCTACAACAATTGATGACTTTAGAAACTTTTTTCGACCGGAAAATGAAAAAAAAGAGCTTGAAATACAAAGTGTACTGCAAACACTTTTTGAAATGACAAGACCTATATATACCAGTCACAGTATTGTTTTAACTGCTAATATAGAAGAAGGTTTAAAAATATATGGATATCCAAATGCTTTGGCACAGGCTGTTTTAAATATTATTAACAATGCCAAAGATGTTTTAATCGAAAGAGAAGTTAAAAATAAAGAAATTATTCTTAATGCAAGAAGAATTGATGATGAAGAAATTATTATTGAAATACAAGATAATGCAGGTGGTATAAAACCAGATATTATAGATAAAATTTTTGATCCTTATTTTACAACAAAACAAGATAAAAACGGGACAGGATTGGGATTGTATATGACAAAAAAAATTATAGAAGAACAACTAGAAGCTAAAATTTCAGTAAAAAACAACAAGAACGGTGCTTTATTTACTATTTACCTAAAAGGACAAAAATAATGACGAGTAAAGATTTTACACTTTTATATGTAGAAGATGACAAAAATGCTCAAGAGTGGATGAAAATGGCACTTGAAGATAATTTCAAAGAATACTATCAGGCATTTGATGGGGAGGAGGGCTTTGCAATGTATACAAAGTATAAGCCTGATCTTATCATAACAGATATCAATATGCCTATCTCAGATGGCCTTGATATGGCAAAAAAAATAAAAGCTATAGATAAAGATCAATTCATCATTATTATCTCTGCTTTTGATGATAAAGAGACTCTTTTAAAGGCAATAAATATTGGTATAGATTATTTTGTACCAAAGCCTGTAGATATGGATATCTTAAATGAACGTATAAGCAGTGTAGTAAATCAACTCTCAAACAAAAAAGAGATAGAGAGTTTCAAACAAAAAGAGATACAAAATCTTTACTATCGTGCGCATTATGATACACTCACAGGTATTCAAAACAGATTTTTGTTTGAAAAAAATCTCAAACAGGCATTAAGCAGAGCAAAAAGAATGGATTATGTAATTATCTTTTTCTTTATTGACTTAGACAATTTTAAACAGATTAATGACACCTATGGGCATGCAGCAGGTGATATTGTTTTAAAAGGTGTTGTAGAAAATATGAAAAAAGTAATTCGGGAAGAAGATATATTTGCACGTATCAGCGGTGATGAATTTGCTCTTGTTATGGAAGCAACAAGCACTAAAAACTGTAATGTCAATAATGTTGCAGAAAAACTTATTGAAGCATTAGGTGAAGATATTCAATTGAATGAACACCAAAGTGTAAATATGAGTTGCAGCATCGGGATCAGCTGTTTTCCTAAAGATGCAAACACAGCTGATGCTCTGCTACGGAAAGCAGATACTGCCATGTATAAAGCAAAAAAGACAGGAAAAGCTGGATATGCCTACTATTCAGAATAGGGGAGGCATATTTGTCAAGACAAGTATTTATTAGATTGATAAAAATATAGATATGTGAATTGTTGAAGAAATATAAAAAATATGGTGACCCCGAGGAGAATCGAACTCCTGTAACATGGATGAAAACCATGGATCCTAACCGCTAGACGACGGGGCCACTTTCTTGAAGAACAACTTTGTTTTGTTGTGGTGAAATTATATAGATCTTATCCTTAAAAAAAGATAAAATCTATAGAGAATATTGTAAACTTATTCGTAAAAACTACGAAGTGCTCTAATAATTACAGCATTTTTAGAAATACTTTCTGCTTTTGCATTATCATTTACTGTTTCATACAAATCCAACGGAAGAGAAATAGAAAAAGTTTTTGTTTCTACTTTTTTCTTTTTTGCAATCATGGAAACAACATTATTTAAAAGTTCAATGATTTTTTTTGTATCAATCGGCTTTTGAATAAAACTATTGACACCAACTTCTATTGATTCAGAAATTTTTTCCATATCATTACTTGCAGAAATTACAATAATAATCTGATTTGGATTAATTTTACGAATTCTACGTGCAAGTTCAATACCATCAATACCATCCATGATGATGTCAACGAAGACAATATCAGGTTTTTTTGTTTCATATACTTTTAATGCACTTTCCCCATCAAAACATGAATCTACTTCAGAAAAAAAGTTCTTAAAAGTAGAACTTAAAAGCTCATTTGTTACTTTTTCATCTTCAACAACCATTGCTGTAAGTTTTTTTGTCTGTTCAGTCAATTGAATTAAATCTACATTACTACTCATAATTTTATTATCCTATTATTTTAATTTGTGAAATTATACACTATTAATAGTTAATAACAAGAACGAAATAAAACAATAGGCTATTTTGTTTTAAATTTTTCTAGCCACGCAGTATCTGCTTTTATATTTTCTTCTTTTTGATCTAAAAGTGTTCCAATAATATTGACAAGTGTATCTTCATCCATAAACTCTAAAAGAGCTGGATTGATAAAAGTAGGGGAAATACCATCATAACTATTTAATAAATCTTGAATATCTTTTATTAGACGTTTTTTTCTACTTTGTTCTTGCATGAAGTTCCTTTTATTGAATTGGATAGGTATTTATTTATTTTTTGTAATAACAGTTATATTTAAAGTATAGAGCATCTTTTTTGAAGTTCAAGTTAATTAACTTCTTTTGGTTAACATAATGTAAATTCTCTTGAAAAAAATATTTTCTTGAAAACCCTCTCTCTTTTTTCTTTCTGAGGACATTATACCTTCATACTCTTTTTTATTCAAATACTAGATTATGATTTTTAAGCCAATAAGTTAATATTAGAGAATATTAAAAACTGCTCTTTAAATATATTGATATACATTAATATTAAAAATGTGTGAGAATTTATATATAGGTATAGGATAAGCCGAGTTTTGTTCTGATAGCATTAATCTACTGCATATTTTACAATATGCCTCTAGCGAAGCAATAGCATTGTAAGAGGCTAACCATCTGCTTCTTGCTGCCATGTTGGGTTTACAAGCTCTCTATGTTGCCATAAAGACTGGTGGTCTCTTACACCACCGTTTCACCTTTACTACTTTTTGTTTGCAAAAAGTCAGAAAAATGCCGAAAGCATTTTTAAGCTTTAGTGCCTTAGCGGCTAGCGAAGTAACTTGGACTTTGTTCAAGTTACGGACAAAAAGTAGCAGTCTCGTTTCTGTTGCACTTTCCCTCGTATTACTACGGCCATTCGTTAAATGGAACACTCTCTTACGGCAGCTCGGACTTTCCTCTTGAGTTATCCTCAAGTCACTATCTCCTATACCTGTATGCA
>JAMOPL010000086.1 GCA_027064515.1 Sulfurimonas sp.
TCTGAACTCTTCAACTCGAAGTGTCCCTCTTCCCCGTTCTAAACAAGGTGTCTCTGTTTGTGGATGGGAATTATAGGGTGTAGTTGCTTAAAAGAAGCTTAAGGGGTGGAAAAGTTGTGAATTCTTTTGAATCACCTCCTCTTCGCACCTATACTTCTGCTATCCAACCACCACCAACTAATCTATTTCCATCATAAAATACAGCAGCTTGACCAGTAGCAACTCCAAAAACACCCTCTTTTAAAGTAACAGTTGCTTGATTATTCTCAATTTTCACATGACAAGGGATAGCTTTTGTTCTATATCTTAGCTTTACAGTTGTATCAAAATCTATAGAATCACTAAACATATTCAAATTTTCTAAAACAACACTATTACAAAGTAATTCATCTTTTTTACCAACAACAATTTGATTCTTTTCTGGATTCATACTCAAAACATAATGTGGATCGTGAGCACCTTTTACTGTAAAACCTTTCCGTTTTCCAATAGTGTAGTGCATATATCCCTTATGCTCACCAACTACATTTCCAGCTCCATCTAAAACTTCACCAATATTATCAACATCTACATAATCTTTTAGTAAATCTGTATATGTTGTTTCAACAAAACATATCTCTGTGGATTCAACTTGAGATGCAAAAGTTTCTAACCCCTCTATTGAAGCAACCATCTCTTTTATATCACTTTTTTTTCTATCACCCAATGGAAATATAAGTCTAGGTAAAACAGATTTTTCTACATAAAATAAAAAATAACTTTGATCTTTTGTGTCATCTTCTGCTTGATAAAAATATTTACCATCTGTTTTGATATAGTGACCTGTTGCTAAATACTCAGCACCAATTTCATCAGCAAAGTTTATCATCTCACCAAATTTCAAGCTTCTATTGCACAAAGCACAAGGGTTTGGAGTTTTCCCCTCAGCATAGGTATCAATAAATGGTTGAAAAACTTTATCATTAAAAGTCTTTTGCAAATCCAATACATGAAGTTTCATCCCAACAAAATCGGCTGCTTTTTGAGCTCTTGCTAGGTGTATCTCATGATATCCAGGTTTTGAGTGGAGTTTCATATATAAACCCTCAACCTCATAACCCTCTTTTTTTAATAACAACGCTGTAACGGTAGAATCTACTCCACCACTCATCCCAACTAATACTTTACTCTTTTTCATCATTTTCTACTTAACAATTTATCTTTTGAAAATTGTAGCAAAGATTTATAATATGTAGTATTATCTAAACCAACCTCGTTTAAAACTTTAACTTGGTTTAATAAAGATTCCTCTACCTCTCTAACCACACATTCAAGATTATCTGTCATCCTAATTAAATGTAAATCCTCTTTTTCAATCATACCGTTCGCTACTAATTTAGTTTCTATAAAATCTATAAGTGGTTGATAAAACTCAATCCCTATAACAAAAATTTTAACACCTGTAACTTTTCTTGTTTGCACTAAAGTTAATGCTTCAAATAGTTCATCTAAAGTTCCAAACCCCCCAGGGAATATCACATAAGCCATAGAATATTTTACTAGCATCACCTTTCTTGAAAAGAAATAATCAAAACTTAACTCTTTTGTTGTATATGGGTTAGCAACTTGCTCTAAAGGTAAATCTATATTTAATCCTATAGATTCTACATCCCCACTCTCTTGAGCACCTTTATTAGCTGCTTCCATAATTCCAGGTCCACCACCTGTTATTATATTAAAACCTCTACTTGCTAACATTGATGATAGTTTTACAGATTTTTTATAATAAAAATCATCTTTATCTGTTCTTGCACTGCCAAAAATAGTAACTGATGGACCTAAGTCACCAAGGTCATCAAACCCTTTAGTGAAATCAGCTAAAATTCTAAACACACTCCAAACATCAGCAGACTTAATATCTTTGGTGTATCTTTTTGTTAAATCATCTCTATTTATATTTTTCAAACTATTCCTTCAATTTTGTCAATCTATCTTTTTTAGATCCTATCGAAGTTATTTGTACACCAAAATTACCATCAACTATAACAACTTCACCTAATGCTATAACATGATTATCTACTAATATTTCTAATGGATCATTTGCCAATTGGTTTAACTCTATTACAGAACCTATATCCATATTTAAAACATCTTTTAAAAGCATTTTTTTATTACCTATTCTAACTCTAACAGGAAGTTTCACATCCATGATTAAAGAGATATTATTCATCTCTTCTGAACTTAAACTTACTTCATCTGATATGTGTTGAGGATTACTTTCTTGTGAATCAGGAACTATCTCTTCCTCAACAACAGATGGATTTAAAGCATTTTGAAGTTTTTCATCTGTAATAAACATAAATAAAGAGCTATAATCACCTAGTCCAAAATTATATACATACATTTTACTAAAATGTTCTAAACTATATTCATCTTCAGTTTTAAGTTCTATCCCCTCAATTGAGAAAGTTAATACAGGTATCTCTTTTTGTGCAGACAATGTATTTCCAATTGCTCCAAATATATTAGAAATAATCTCTTTAGTAGCATCTAAATCATCTTCATTAACATCTTCTCTATCACTTGCTTCCTCCCCCATCATCATATCTGATAATGTAGCAGATAAGTTCGCTGGTAAAGCAACTAATGCATCTGCATCTGTCGCTCCACCAACCTTCAAAGTAACAATTACTATTGGAGGAACTATATTTGACATTATTGTTAGTTCTTGTTCATCTTTTAGTACTAATGTTGGAGCTTCACCTATAAGAGCTTCTATCGTTCCTATGGTTTCACTTTCAACTAATTTAATGAAATCATTCACCTATTATCTCCTCCTCTATTTTCTCTTTGTATATAATATCTTTTGCCCCAGTGATTTTTTCATGTCTTTGCTTTTCAAAATTTTCCAATGCTCTTTTAACAGCATCTTTTTCAGTATCTATAATTTCTGTTACTTGAATTGTTTTTCTAAACCTTCTTAAACCAATTTGACCTTTAAATCTATCTTTTCCATCGACACTAACGGTAACAATATCATCTGCTGAACTTGATAACCTAAGTACATCATCAACTTTTAAATCTAATATGTCAATAAGCCTCAATTCAGCTTCACCTAAATTTGCTTCTATATTTACCTTAGCACCACCTAATAGCACTTGTAATTCAGTATTTCTACTTTTTTTTGAACTTGTTTCATTCAACATTAAATCACGAGATGCCAACTTTGGTAAAATAGGTTCTAATGCAATAACAGGATAACAAATATTCATCATACCAGAACTATGACCAATAATTATCTCCATTACAACCATAACAACAATCTCATTTTGAGCAACAATTTGAACAACATTAGGGCTAGATTCCTTAGATTCGATTGCTGGATAAACATCCATTACTGGACCCCAAGCCTCTTTCAATGTACTCATCATAACTCTAAGTATTGTTTCAAAAAGACTTAGTTCAATATCTGAAAACTCTCGACTCGCATCAAAAGGTTCACCTTTCCCACCTAAAAGACGATCTAACATAGGAAATGCAATAGATGGATTTATCTCAATAACTCCACTTCCTTCCAATGGTTTTACAGAAAATACATTAAAACTTGTTGGGTTTGGTAGTGACATTAAAAATTCACCATAAGTCATTTGATCCACTGAATGAAGCTGAATCTCAACAATAGATCTCATTATAGATGATATTTGTGATGCTAAGGATCTAGCCATTTTATCATGTACACCACGAAAGGCTCTTAATTGTTCTTTTGATACACGATTTGGTCTTTTAAAATCATAAAGTGTAACTTGTCTTTGTGGAAGAGCCTCATCTTCGGCATTGTCAAGGACATCATCTCCATCTTCTTCAACAACATCCAAAAGTGCATCAATCTCTTCTTGTGAAAGTATATCTGCCATTATTCAATACTCTCTTTTATTTTTTGTATAACAGATTTATGTATTTGAGATATTCTAGATTCTGTAATATTCAAAATTTCACTAATCTCTTTAAGTGTTAACTCTTCAAAATAATATAGTTGTATCACCATCTGATCTCTCTCTTTAAATGTTACTAAAACATTTTTAATAACATCTATTAACTCTTCTCTTTCCACTTTTGCCAATGCAGCACCTTCATCACCAACATGAAGTTGATCATGAAGAGGCATTACAGTGTATATAGTAGAAGCAATTCTAGCATCATGAACTTTTTTTATATTCTCATCTAATATTTTAGATAATTCTTCATCTGTTGGTTCTTCATCGTGTTTTATTCTATACTCTTCCACGGCATAATCAATAGCTTTTATTAATTTTCTACTCGCTCTACTAACTATATCTAAACTTCTCAGATAATCAAGCATAGCTCCATAAACTCTCTTTTTTGCATATCCCCAAAAAGAATCATTAATCGATTCATCATATCTTCTTGCCAATTTAATTAACTCTTCTGTTCCTATCGCATATAAATCCATATAATCAATTGAACTAGGTAATCTCTCTTTTAGTCTAAACGCCATCCCTTTTACTGCTGGTAAATATTGAATAGCTAGTTCATCCTCTTTATATTTAATATCTTCTGAATAAGACTTATACATTAGATTTTTTACCACTATTTTCTAAAGAGTTCATTTTTATAATACTATCAGTTAACATACATGCAGAATCGATTACTTTTTCCCTTTTATTAATCTCTTTTACAAATAAGTCTAACTCTTTTTCATGTGTTTCTTTTGGAAAATAATATGTTTTTTTTGTAAGTGTTCTAAAATACAATGCAATTATAATATGTGAAAATAGATAAAAGAATATTGTTATAAAAAATGTGTAGGTCAAAAGACCCTCAGCATCAAATGATTTTAATACACCAAAAATAATTCCTATAAAAAAGCCTTGAACCGTAAAAAAATAGACAAAGTTTTCACCTAACATGTTCAAAATACTCCAAATATAGTATTAAAAGTTTTTAATTAAGCGTCTAAATAAACCACTCAAACCACTCTCATTAGCACTAACCAGCACATTTCGTTCCATTTTATTAATAAGTATATTTGATATTTCAACTATATCTTTATGTGGTTGAGATGAAGGATATTTAGTTGAAAAAAGAGCTCTTTGCTTAACAGATGATGACACTTTAATATCATTATCTACTTTTCCAATCAATTTTAAATTCAAATTTGTATGAATATTAGCATCAGCAACTTTTTTAATCTTTTGAAAAACAGCATTTGCTTCTCTTTCATTTTTTACCTGATTCATAATCATGCCAATATCATTGCGAACTGTTGCAATTGTTTTTATTGTTGCATAAGCATCTGTAATAGCAGCTGGATCAGGAACTGTAACTACTATCACATCATCAGCAACATCAATAAACATCTGAATATGTTTTCCTATCCCTGCCCCAGTATCTATAATCATAACATCTAATTTATCAAGAACTTCTGCTTCTTCCATAAATCTCTCAAAAAGTGCCATATCTGAATATTTTAAAATCTCATCACCACTATCTCCAGGTATAAGAATCAAGTTTCTAGTTATTGGAATCAAAATATCTTCAACCTTAGCCTCACCTTTTAATACATGTAAAATATTTTTCTTTATTTTTACATTATACATAACATCAAGATTCGCTAAACCAATATCAGCATCAAAAATACCAACATTTAATCCACTCTGAGATAATACATAAGCTAAATTAGAACTAATAGTACTTTTTCCTACACCACCCTTTCCACTTGTTATAGCAATAAATCTAGTTTTTTTAGATTTTTGTTTTTTATTAGATTCTACTAACTCTTCTAGTTTTTGAGCTTGATTAGGCATCATATGTTACTCCTGTTAAAACCATTTAATAAACAATCTACTAAAAAATCACTGCTTGCACAAACTAAATCTTCTGGTACCTCTTGCCCTACTGAAAAATAACTAATTGGTTTTTTAGTCTCGTAAGCTAAAGAAAATATATTTCCAAATCCTCTAGTTTCATCAAGTTTAGTAAACATCATTGTATCTATGTCAAGTGTTTCAAAATTATAATATGTGGCTTTTAAATCTTCATATTTTATAGAACTTGGTAACACTAAAACAACATCCACACTAAATTCTGTATCATTTGCTTCTAAGCACTCATATATTTTTTTTATTTTACCCTTGTCATAAGGACTTGAACCCATCGTATCAATCAAAATATAATCACAATATCTTAAAGAGTTTAATGCATTACTAAACTCTGGAGGATCTACAACTGTTTCAATCCCTAATTTCATCATTCTAGCATATTGCATCAATTGCTCAACAGCACCAATTCTATAAGTATCCAAAACAACCAATCCAACTTTATATTTTTTTTGCATTAGAAATGAATACCTAGCTGCCAATTTTGCAATTGATGTTGTTTTTCCAACACCAGTTGGTCCAACTAGCATTATTACTTTTTTTGATCCAACAGCTGGTGGTGTTTCCAATCTAATTGGAATCATCTTTCTAAGTAAAGTTTGAAAATATCTTTTAACAGTTATTGAATTCTCTTTCATTTTATATGGCATATGCTCTAAAGTCATCTCCATAATAGAATTTAGATGTTCCCTATTCATCCCGCTTTGTGAAGCAAGTTTATAAATCTCTGCAAATTCAGGTGGTATTTTAGTTTCTATATCTGGTGATTTTTCATCCCAGAACATATTTTGAATAAGTTTTACATTATCACCAAGTTTATTTATCTGAGACTTTATCTCTTTTAACTCTTTTGGCTCAGTATACTTTTCTTGATTCTTATTTTGATTTAAATCATCATAATTAAAAAGAGGTTCTCTGACTTCTGATATTTTTGAGATCTGTTTTGCTGCACTAGATATATCAAAAAGAACCTCTTCACTCTCTTTTACAACAGATTTTTGTTTCTCTAATGGTTTAATTTTTCTATCATAAGTAGAAAATGATGATTCCTCATCTATCCCTATCACTATCTCATATAATGGTTCTTTACCTAATGCTTTTTTTTGTATCTCTCTAGTCTCAATTAATAATCCATCATCACCAATCTCTAGTTTTGCTTTTTTAAGAGCTTCTGATGGTGTCTTTCCTGTAAAAGTCAATATCTTCATAAATTTATATCCAACAAAGGTATCACTACACTTTCCCTTTCTTTCCAACTAATATGTGGTATTTGTAATCTTTTATGATTTATGATTCTATTGTCAAAAAATATAATATCCAAATCTAATGTCCTCGGTGCATTCGCAAAACTTCTTTCTCTAGAGAATCTCTTCTCCACTCTCATTAAATAATCTAAAAATTCTAAAGGCTGTAAATTTGTTTTCAATACGACTATTGAATTTAAAAAATCATCTTGGTCTAAAAAACCAAAAGGAGGATTTTGTAAAATCAATGATGTTTCTAAAAGTTCTACTTGTTTATCTCTCTTAAAGTAAACAAAAAGATGTTCAAATCTTCTTTTTACATCTCCTAAGTTTCCACCTATCCCAACAACTACTTTATGTCTTAAATATTTTTTTTCTCGTTGTTTAGATCTAAAATGTAAACCTTTAAAAGTTATTAAGCTTTTTGAGAGTTTACTTTTTAGATACATAAAGATTAAGCTTGTGCTTGAGATTCTTGGGCAGCTTGCATCTCTTGCATAATTTGTAACATTCCTATCATTGCTAAATGGTAACCAAAAGGGCCAAAGCCAACAACTGATGAAGCACAAACTGGGGCTATCATATTAGTTTTTCTAAACTCTTCACGACGATGAATATTAGATATATGAACTTCAATAGTAGGTATATTTACAGCAGATATAGAATCACGAATAGCAATTGATGTATGAGTATATGCAGCAGGATTAAGAATAATACCCTGAGCATCACCATAACACTCTTGAATTCTATCTACAATTTCACCCTCTAAATTACTTTGAAAAAATTCAATCTCTACATTATTTTGAGCTGCAACATCTTTCATTTGAGCGTGAATCTGCTCTAATTTCATTTGACCATAAATATTTTGTTCTCGAACACCTAACATATTTAGGTTTGGACCTTGAATAACTACTATTTTCATATTTCACCTTTTAATAATTTTAAATTTAGGTAGCTATTCTATCTAAGATATTATTAAAATGAGTTTTATATAAAAAAATAGTATAATTCCAAACAAATTTATTATAAAGAAAAAAAATGAAAATTATTGTTCCACACTACATCCTAACATCAGAATCAGTTTTACAAAATCAAGCAATAGCTTTTGACAAACAAATAAAAAAAATAGCTCCATTTGATGAGCTTATCGATCAATTTCCAAATGCTGAAGTAACTACACTAAGAGAAAATTCACTTCTTATGGCTGGATTAATCAATGCTCATGTTCATATAGAGTTTAGTGCTAATAAAACAGAATTAACATATGGTGATTTCGTAAAATGGCTATATAGTGTTATAGAGAATCGGGAGGAGCTTATCGATAATTGTAAGCAAGAATGTATGAATAAAGCTATCGATTCAATGCTAGATTCTGGAATTACAACTTTTGGAGCAGTAAGTTCCCATGGGCTTGACTTAGAATCCTGTGTTAATGCTAAACAAAATGTAGTATTTTTTAATGAACTTATAGGTTCACAGGCTGTTATGGCCGATGCATTATTTGGAGATTTTTTATCTAGACTAGATTCTTCAAAAACTATTAAAAGAGATGGTTTTTATCCAGCTGTTGCAATACACTCTCCATATTCTGTTCACCCTATTCTTATCAAAAAAGCTCTTGAGATAGTAAAAAATGAAAATCTTAAGCTAACTGCTCACTTTATGGAAAGTCAAGCAGAAAGAGAGTGGTTAGATAATAGTGATGGTGATTTTAAAGAATTTTTCACTAATTTACTAAAACAAGATTCAAATGTTAGTGGTTCAAAAGAGTTTTTAGAACATTTCAATAAGCACAATGCACTACTTACTCATGTAGTTAAAGCTAATGAGGATGAATTAAATACTATTGCTAAAGATTCACAAACAGTTATCCACTGCCCTATCTCAAATAGACTACTAGGAAATGGTGCAATAGATTTAGAAACATTAAAAAAGAAAAATATAAGATGGATACTTGCAACTGATGGTTTAAGTTCAAACTATTCACTTAATCTTTTTGAAGAGATGAAAATAGCTCTCTTTATGCACTCTGACACACCATTAAACACTTTAGCTAAAGAGCTGATTAGAAGTGTAACAGTAGATGCAAGTAATGCACTTGGACTAAATAAGGGAGATATAAAAGAGGGTAAAGATTCTGATATGATTGTCCTTGACTTAGATAAAACACCAAATGAAGATATAGCACTTCACCTAATCTTACAAAATTATAATATCTCAAATATTATTATAAATGGTGAATTTATTAGATAGTTTAATTACTAAACTATCTATACCTTAGTATCTAACCACTCCCTTTTTTGATAAATATACCAATAGATAATCCCTTTAAGTAATGTTTCAATATTCATTATTATAAATATCACAACTATCCCAAACCCCATTTTATAAGCAATATAAGATGGGATAACTCTTAAAAATAATAACGATAAAACATTTACTTTTAATGTGATTTTTGTAGCTCCTGCCCCTCTAAGTGAAGCTGAATATATAAAGTATATTGCTAAAGGAATCTGAGCTAATCCTACTAAAATTAAATATTTAGAAGCTACAATTACAGTTAGTTTATCTTGTGTAAAAAAACTTACTAAAAACTCAGGAAAAACAATAAGAATAAGCCCTACACTACCCATAAAAATATAAGCAATTCGTCCACTTATTATCCCCATATCAAAAGCTTTTTGTTTGTTTTTTTCACCAAGTGATTGACCTACAAGAGCCATACTTGCTATTGCAAAACCAAAACCAGGCATAAAAGCAATACCTTCTATTCTAAGTCCAACTTGATACCCTGCTAATTCAGCTGTCCCATAAGCTGTAATAATAGCTATAAATAGTATAAATGAAAAACTAGAGATTCCCCTTTCAAGAGAAGCACTCCAGCCAATATTCCAAACTCTTTGTAAATCTTTTATTCTAATGATAGGTATGAGATTTAATTTAGAATCTGGTAATTTCAATAAAAATAGATAGGCTATTATATTAAAACTATACGCTATTATTGTTGCATAAGCAGCTCCCTCTATCCCCATAGCTTCAAATCCAAAATTACCAAATATAAAAATATAATTTAAAAAAGCATTAATTCCAGCAGAAAATAATTTTATATATAAGGAGCTTTTTGTGTCACCAGCAGATGAAAGAGCATTATAAAGAAGTGCATCTACAAATATAACTACAATTCCCATAGTGATAATTTTAAAATAAAGTGAACCTTGTAAAACTACTTCAGGTTCAGCACCCATAAGAGCATAAATAGATTCACTCCAAAAGTATCCACTAAAACTTACAAAAAATGAAAGAAATATAGCAAAGATTCCAAGTGAGAAAAGAAGTGATGATGCCCGTTTTTTTCTACCCTGACCTATAAATCTAGAAATCAAAGCATTTCCACCAACAACATAAAGAGTTATAAAGAGATTTATAATCATCATAAATTGCATACTCATACCAACAGCAGCAAGGGCATAAATGCTAATCATACCAACCATAATCATATCGATTAAAATTTGCAGTATATCTACTAGATGTTTTAAGGCTGCCGGAATTGCGAGAGAAAAAACTCTCTTTGTATCAGGGGAAATAAATTTTAAGCTTTTGATTTTAAATTTTCTCCACTATCCAATAGAACAACTATCTCTAAAGCATTCTTTACTCCTGCTAATGTGATAACAATACTTGCCATCACTATAAAAGAATAACTCAAACCCTTCTCTTTCATACTCTATTCCT
>JAMOPL010000087.1 GCA_027064515.1 Sulfurimonas sp.
CCATATATATCTTGTGAAATATCTCTATTTTGAAACTTATCTATCTCTTTATTTCTCTCTATAAGATTTATACACTTATAGCTAAAATGTTTATTAGGTTTAGCTATGTAAGATTGTTGCATATCAACACCTTTACCAATAATGGTAAAGATTATTAACACAAAAATAAATAGTGAAATTTTAGAGCCAGTTGTTAAACTTTTGTTTTCAACTTTTAAGATAGATTCTTTATATGTTGATAGTAAATTTTTAATTATATTGTAAATTTTCCCCATGATAAATCCTTAAAATTAAATTATGTAAACTTTTCCATTTTGTATTTTTATATCTCCACTTAATTCAGCTTCAAAAACTCTATTTGGATATTTGTTTAAACTCTCTTCATAAGTTGGATTTGTTTTACAGAACTCTATAAATGAGTCATCACTTTTTTCTATTTTAGAATCTGTTGCAATAGTGTTTACAAACTCTTCAATATTATATATAGCTTTTGCTTGTGAGTTTTTTAGTAACTCATTAGTAGCTTCACTATCTCCAATCTGATGTGGAAAAACATAAATATCTTTTCCCATTTTTTTAGCAAACTCTATGCTTCTTACACTTCCACTTTTTAGTTGTGCTTCTGCAACAATTAAAATATCACCAAGAGCAACAACAACTTCATTTCTAACAACAAAACTCCATGGGGTAGCTTTAAATGAATCATCAAATTGACTTATTAAAAGACCATTAGTCTCTATATCAGATAAAAGATTTTTATTTATTGCAGGATATTTAATATTGATTCCACAAGGTAGGACAGATATTGTATTTTTAGCTTTGGCTGAGATATGAGCAATAGCATCAATACCCATCGCTCCACCACTTACTATGCAGATACCAGCATTGGATAATTGAGTTGCTAGTTGTTGAGTTAGATTTCTAGAGTATTTTGATGGCTTTCTTGAACCAATTATAGATACTTTTTTTCTTTGTAAGAGTTTTAAATCACCACTATAAGATAATCTTTTGGGATAACTCTTCATTGATGATAATTCTTCTATATTAAATTCAATTAAAGGCATAACTTAGTATAGTTTATTTACATAAACTAACTCCACCTCTTTTAGTAATTCTTTAGATTCGTGTAGAGCCATTATTGTATTTGCATGTGGATGCCCAATTGCAATTGCACTTCCATTTTTTTTGGCAATTTTAATAGCTTTTTGTATCTGTCCTTTTATATAAGCTTTATCCTGAAGATTATCTAAAAATATATCTCTAGCTACATATTTTTTTCCAAATTTTTTCATAACTAATGGAACTTTAGTCTCAGCAGTAGTTCTACTATCAATAAAATTAATCTTATACTTGTCTAATGCAATTATTAGGCGATTCATAGCAAGTTCATTAGATGTAAATTTACTTCCTGTATGGTTATTTATATACTTAACATTAGGAAAAAGCTTTTTTAACTCTTTGACTCTTTTTGTTATCTCTTGTTGAGAATGTTTTATTCTCATTGTTAAAGGCTCTTCTGCTGTGTAGTTTCGTGCTTCCATTGGTAAATGAACCATATAAAATATCTCTTTTGATGCTAGAATAGCAGAGTTTGGTCTAGCTTTACTGGGTGGAAAAAAAGAGATATTTACTCTTAGCCCTAAACTTTTAATAGCATTAACTTGAGATTTTGTAGAGACATCATCTATAATTATTGCTAGTTTAGGTTTATTGGAGATTATAATAGGCTCTGTCTTAAATCTAGAGGGTGGTTTTGCAAGAGATTCGTATTTATGTGAAGTAGTTTTAGTTATTACTTTTTTTGGTTGATTGATTTTATTTTCTTTTTTAAGAACATACTGAAGTCTTGAGTTTACACTTTGTTCTTTTTTAAGTATAGGCTTACTATCCGTATAAATAGTTTTTTTGTTTTGAATTTTAAAGTTTTGATCTTGAATATCCTCCACAGCACTATCATAACCAAGATAATACCCACCGATTAAGCTACTCAATACTAAAACAATAGCAAATAAACACCAAGCTAAATATGATAATATTTTTGAATTTCTATGTGTAGCTTTTGATCTTTTTTTTGGCATCTAATCTCCAAGTATTATTCTATTAATATTATGAAACTATATCTAAAAACAATAAATGATTTAGATTTTAAATAGTAGTTGATTTTAGTATTGAGAAAATTAATAACACATTCTTTGTAATAATTAGATAAATATATATTTGCAGTATAGATATGCTTTTTTTAAGTAATATTTTTATATAATCGCGAGTTCCTTTCTCTTTGTATCATTTTAGTAATGATATATTCAGATATCCGAAAGGGAAACAAAGCCAATATGGCAATATACCAAAGGGAGATAATACTTTATGAGAAATTACGAAAACCTAGTAATCGTAAAACCAACATTAACAGCAGAAGAGATTCAAAATAGCATTAAAGCTATCGAAGAAGTAATCACTTCAAACGGTGGTGAAATAGCTACTACAGATTCAATGGGTATGAGAAAATTAGCATACCAAATTGATAAAAATGAGCGTGGTTATTTCCATGTTATCTATTATACAGTTGCTCCATCTTCTATATCTGAAATTGAAAGAAGATTTAGAATTAATGAAGAACTACTTCGTTTTGTTACTATCAAATACGATACTAATCGTGAAGTTTCAGCATGGAATTCTTTAGTTGAAAAAGCTAACAAAAAAGCAGCCGTATCAGCAAAAGTTGAAACTCCAGTAGTAGAAGCTCCAGTAGCAGAAGAAACTCCAGCAGTAGAAGCTCCAGCAACTGAAGCTCCAGCAGCAGAGTAATTAGCGTAAAGCTTACATAAATTAAGGAAAATCTATGTTTAATAAAGTCATATTAGCTGGAAACTTAACAAGAGATATTCAACTAAACTACTCTCAGGCAGGTATGGGAATAGCAAATACTGCTATCGCTACAAGCCGTAAATTCACTCAAAATGGTGAAAAGAAAGAGGAAGTATGTTTTGTTGATATCACATTCTTTGGAAGAAGTGCTGAGGTTGCCAACCAATATCTTCGTAAAGGGAGTAAAATCCTAGTTGAAGGAAGACTAAAATTAGACCAATGGGTAGATCAAAATGGACAAAAGAGAAGTAAACACTCTGTTGTTGTAGAAACTATGCAGATGCTAGATTCTAAAGGTGATAATCAAGGTTCTCAAAATAGTGGATATGCTCCACAACAAGGGCAACAACAAAATTATCAACAGCCTCAGCAACAACAGAGTTATCAAGCTCCTCAACAGCAAACTCAACAGAGTTATCAAGCTCCTGCCGAGCAACAACCACAGTACCAACAGCAACCAAAGCAAGGTTATAATAATCAAGCTAATGCTCAAAGTCGTGAGATGCCAAGCAGTAATGATATTCCTGAGATTGACATCGATGAAGATGAAATTCCATTTTAGAAATAGTATAATATAAAGGAAATAACATGTCAGAAAAAAGAAAATATAAAAAAAGATATTGTAAATACTGTGAAGCAAAAGTAGACTTCATGGATTATAAAGATGTTGGAGCATTAAGATTCTCTCTTTCAGAAAGATACAAAATTATGCCTCGTCGTTTAACAGGTAACTGTAAGCGTCACCAAGATATGATTTCTATCGTTATTAAAAGAGCTAGAGCAGCAGCATTAGTTCCATATACAGTAACTAGAAAAGCAGTTGTAACTGCACCATTCGAAAACTTAAGATAAGTTTTCATCTATCCTCATTTTGAGGGTAGTCCTTCCATATATAGTAAATTCATAAAATTATTTTGTAGTTGTAAAGAAAGATTTTAAAAAGAGAAGATTTTAAAACCCTCACAATTAAGTGAGAGTAATAAATTTAGATTATAAGCTATCTTCGTGAGAAGCTAAATACTCAGCAACACCTTCAGTTGATGCTTTCATACCATCGTCACCTTTAACCCAACCAGCAGGACAAACTTCACCAAACTCGTTAGTGAAAAGCATAGTATCAACCATACGAATCATCTCATCAATGTTACGACCAAGTGGTAAGTCATTGATAACAGCGTGACGGATAGTACCATCAGCATCAATTAAAAATGAACCACGAAGAGCTACACCACCATCTAAAAGAACATCATAAGCTTTAGAAATCTCTTTTGTAAGGTCAGCTACTAGAGGCATATTTACTCTACCAATACCACCTTGATTTACTGGAGTTTCTCTCCATGCGAAGTGTGAAAATTGAGAATCAACAGAAACACCAATTACATTAACGCCTCTCTCTTTAAAATCAGCTACTCTTTTTGAGAAAGCGATAATTTCAGAAGGACATACAAAAGTAAAGTCTAGTGGGTAAAAGAAAAGAACTGTACCTTTCTCACCAAAGTTTTCTGATAATTTAAAGTTGTCAACGATTTGACCATCTGCTAAAACTGTTGTTGCTGTAAAATCTGGAGCTTGTTTTGTTACTAACATATATATTTCCTTTGTGTTTTGTTTAATGTCGAAATTTTATCTAAAGAAGATTAATAAACCTTATCTTAAATAAAGTAGTATTTTTATTTAAGGATAAATTTTATCTTTTATAATTATTGGCAATTTTGACATAAGCCAGATAAAATTAGATTGCTATTTTTAATATTGAAATGATAAGCATCTGAAGTTTTAGTGACAATAGAATCTAAATCTATTTTAATATCTAAAACCTCATTACATTTTTGACATACTAAATGTGAATGTTCCTCTTTTGTCAATTCATAAACTGATTTCGCATTTGGAATTTTAACTTCTTGTATAAAAGAGTTTTCAATCATAAGATTTATATTCTTATATATAGTAGCAAGTGAGATTGAATAAAATTTTTTTTGCATCATCTCATATAAAACTTCTACACTTATATGACCCTTTGTATATAGTATATCTGTTATAGCTAACCTTTGTGGTGTAGCTTTTAGGTTATGTTCTCTTAAATTGTTTGTATAATTAATCATAGTTGTATTATACACTAAACTATATTAAGTGATAAAAATTATTATTTATATTTAAGTTAGCAATAATTTATTAAAAGAAAATAATTATCCTTTAAGGGTTGTTTGACTACAATTTGTAGTAAATAAAAAAAAGGGGATAAAATGAGAAAGTATGAAACATATAAATGTAATAAATGTGGTAATGAGGTAGAGGTTCAAAATGTAGGTGGTGGTGAACTTCATTGTTGTGGTGAAGCTATGGAAATGACTACTAAGAATCTTACAGTAGTAAACTTGATGAAATCATTTGCTGGTGAATCTCAAGCTAGAAATAAATATGAATATTTCGCAAAAGTTGCTCAAAAAGATGGTTATAGAGATATAGCAGAACATTTTCAAAGAGCAGCAAATAATGAAAAAGTTCATGCTAAATTAGAATTAGCACTTTGTAATAGAATGATGAATGATTCTGAAGAAAGTTGGGGAACAACAGTTGAAAATCTTAAAATGGCAATAGATGGTGAGAGTTATGAGAACCTTACAATGTATCCAGATTTTGCTCAAATAGCTAAAGATGAAGGTTATAAGGAAGCATCAAGATTATTTAGTGGAATTGGTAAGATTGAAGTAGAACATGAAAATATGTTTAAAATGTTACTAGAAAGATTAGAAGCAGATGCTGAACATACAAGTGAAAATAGTGAAGAAGCTTGGATATGTGAAATATGTGGTCATGTTCATTATGGTAAAAAAGCTTTAAAAGTTTGTCCTGTATGTAAACATGGTGAAGAATATCAGTCTAGGTTAAATTCTAAAAAGTAGGTTTAATTTACACCTGCTATACTTTCATTGATTTATGAAGCTAGACTTTATATCTCAATAAGGAAAATCGATGACAAAAGAGTATATATTTACTTCAGAGTCTGTAACAGAAGGGCATCCTGATAAGATGGCAGATCAGATTAGTGATGCGATTCTGGATTATATTATTGAACGAGATACTTCGGCACGGGTTGCGTGTGAAACGGTAGTATCTAATGGTTTTTGTGTAATCGCAGGTGAATTGAAGACAACGGCTTATGCCCCAATGCAAGAGATTGCTAGAAAAGTTATTCAAGAGATAGGATACACAGACGCAACTTATGGTTTTGACTACCGTGCGGCAGCCGTTTTAAATGGGATTGGTGAACAATCTCCTGATATAAATCAAGGTGTAGATAAAAAATGTGGTGAGATAGGAGCAGGTGACCAAGGTCTTATGTTTGGTTATGCTTGTCGTGAAACAGATGTTTTAATGCCTTTACCAATTTATTTAGCACATCGTCTAACTCAAAGATTAGCATATGTAAGAAAAGAGGGAATCGTTCCATATCTTCGCCCTGATGGAAAAGCACAAATTAGTGTTAAGTATATTGGAGATAAACCAGTGAGTATAGAAACTGTTGTAATCTCTACACAACATTCACCTGATGTTTCACAAGAGCAGATTCATAGAGATATGATTGCAGAAGTGATTAAAGAGGTACTTCCATCTGATATGATTACTGATGATACGATATATCATATAAATCCAACAGGTAAATTTGTTATTGGTGGTCCTCAAGGTGATGCTGGACTTACTGGCAGAAAAATCATAGTTGATACTTATGGTGGAAGTTGTCCTCACGGAGGTGGAGCATTTTCAGGTAAAGATCCTACCAAAGTAGATAGAAGTGCTGCTTATGCTGCTCGTCATGTTGCTAAAAATCTTGTAGCAAGTGGTGCTTGTGATAAGGCTACAATACAAATTGCTTATGCGATAGGTGTTGTTCAACCAGTTTCAATTATGGTAGATACTCATGGTACAGGGAAAGTTGAAGAGGATAAAATTGAAGAGTGTATTAAAGAACTTTTTGATTTATCACCAAAGGGGATTATAGAATCTCTTGATTTACTTCGTCCTATTTATAGAAAAACAGCTTCATATGGTCATTTTGGTAGAGAAGAGGATGGTTTTACATGGGAGATAACAAATAGAGTAGATGAGATTAAAACTTATTTAAACTTATAATGTTTTATTAAAATTATGACGATTAATTCCTCATAATTTATCATCAAACCTTATATAAAATTTATAGTATATTTCAAAGTGTAACTTTTAGAAATCTTTTATTTTAATCAGCTCTCTTTTAGCTATATTTAAAATTCTTAACTGTATAGTTTGTCATATAAAATATTAGGAGAACAATATGGCAGTATTAATTAATGATACTTGTATCAACTGTGGTGCATGTATAGATGAGTGTCCAACTGAAGCAATTTTAGATGAGGATGATAATCCAACAGATGAAGATATTTATTATGTTCAAGCTGATAAATGTGTAGAGTGTGTTGGTCATCATGACGAACCAGCTTGTGCAACTGCATGTCCTACTGAGGGATGTATCACTTGGAGTGAGATTGGTGAAAGTCCAGAACATCGCGAAGATATCACTGCTGAGCAAAGATCAAACAAAGAAGCTGTTGTAGAATAGTTTTCCTTTATAAAGCATATTTATTATGCTTTATACTTAAATTAAATCCCCCTTTTTTATAGTTACTTTTAACTACATCTGATATAATCTTTTTATGAATTTACTATCAGCAAAAAACCTATCTCAAACTTTTGAATATGAACTTTTCAACTCTGTTTCTCTTGAATTAAATAGTTCCGAATCTATTGCAATTATTGGTATAAGTGGTAGTGGAAAATCTACATTATTACATATATTATCTACACTACTTAAATCTAATGAAGGTACTCTTACTCTATTTGGTAAAGATGTAAATAATTTTAATAAAAAAGAATTTAGTAAATTAAAAAGAGATTCTTTAGGTTTAATATTTCAATCACATTATCTATTTAAAGGTTTTAGTGCTTATGAAAATTTAGAGGTAGCAGCTATGTTATCAAAACAAGATATTGATTTAGGGTTATTGAAAAGATTGGATATAGAAAAAGTTATACAACAAAAAGTAACTGAACTATCTGGTGGACAACAACAAAGAGTTTCAATAGCCAGAGTTTTAACAAAAAAACCAAAAATTATTTTTGCTGATGAGCCAACTGGAAATTTAGATACTAAAACAGCTAATGAGGTTATGGATATATTTTTTGAATATATTAGTAATAATGAAGCTGGAATGATTTTAGTAACACATGATGAAACATTGGCATATAAATGTGATTATGTTTATAGACTAGAGAATAAAGAGCTAATAAAAGTAAAATAATGGCTTGGGCAGAGATATTTACAGAAACATATATTGTGGGATTTATCTTACTATTTTTCCGTTTTGCTGCTATTTTTATTGCTACACCTATTTTTTCTCATAAAAATATACCAATGAATATAAAAGCAACAATTGCTTTTTTCTTTGCTGTTGTATTTTATCCATCAATGCCCCCACTAGAGATAGAGATTAATTTAATCTCTTTTATAATTGCAATTCTATCAGAGATGCTTTTTGGATTAATAATTGGACTAATTTTACTACTTTCATATAATGTAATAACATTTGCAGGTGGTATTATATCCTTTATGATGGGGTTTTCAATGGCGAGTGCAATTGATCCTCAAACTGGTATCTCTATGCCTATTATCTCCCAATTTTTATCACTTATTGCATTAATGATTTTACTCTCTATTGATATGCATCATTGGGTATTATTATATATGGATAAATCATTAGTTGCAATTCCACTTGGTGGATTTAGGATGAATGAAGACCTTTTTAATTATGTAATAGATGCAGCAGCAAATATGTTTATAGTTGGTTTAATGATAGCATTTCCAATTATAGCATTGGCATGGTTAGCAGATATAATATTTGGTATGTTGATGAAAACTATGCCACAATTTAACTTATTGGTAATTGGTTTTCCTATAAAAATTATGGTTTCATTTGTAGTCTTAATAGCTACAATAGCTGCTACGATGCTTATCGTAAAAGGGGAGATGCTTAAATCATTTAATGTATTAGAGATGTTTTTTTAGTTTTTTTTGATACAATATATGCAATATATATTTTGATTATAAATAATAATATTACTCCTAAAGGAATCTAAGTGAAAATTTTACTTATCAATGAAAATCCAGTTATTACGAAACTAGTTACTTTAAGCTCACAAAAAACATCTGACGAATTAGATATAGTAAACAATGTTGATGAAATTAGTCGAGATACTTATAATTTAATTGTTGTAGATGATGTTCTTTATAGTAAAGAGATGTTTGAAAATCTAAAAGAAAAGGTTGAATTTAATAAGTCCCTTATAATTACATCAGATGCTAATTTTGATGATGAAAACTTTACAGAAGTTTTAAAGAAACCTTTTTTACCTACTGATTTAGTAGAGCTATTTTCTACATTTGGAAAAGAGGATTTTGACAATTCAAATGAATTAGAGGATATATCAGACTCAGAAGATTCAGATGAATTTAATGAAGATATTACAGATTTTGAAGATTCAATAGATGATGAGATAGAAAGCTTAGATGATTTTGATGATTCTAGTGATGAGATTTTAGCTCTTGATGATTCAATAGAAAATGAATTGGATAATACAAATGAGTTATTAAATGATGGCTTTGAATCACTTGAAGAAGATTCTGAAGATGAGTTAGAATCTGTTTTAGATGAAGATGAAGTACAAGAGGTACAGGATCTTTTAAAGGATACAAGTGGTGATATTGTAGATGATTCAGAAGATGAGTTAGAAGATGAGTTAGAAGATGAGTTAGAAGATGAGTTAGAAGATGAGTTAGAAGATGAGTTAGAAGATGAGTTAGAAGATGAGTTAGAAGATGAGTTAGAATTTGAAGATGATTCAGAAAATGAGTTAGAGTTTGAAGAAGATTCGGAAGATGAGTTAGAGCTTGAAGAAGATTCTGAAGATGAGATAAAACTTGAAGAAGATTCGGAAGATGAGTTAGAGCTTGAAGAAGATTCGGAAGATGAGATAGAGCTTGAAGAAGATTCGGAAGATGAGATAGAGCTTGAAGAAGATTCGGAAGATGAGATAGAGCTTGAAGAAGATTCAGAAAATGAGTTAGAACTTGAAGAAGATTCAGGGCTAGAGCTTGAGGAAGATTCAGAAAATGAGTTAGAACTTGAAGAAGATTCGGAAGATGAGATAAAACTTGAAGATGATTCTGAAGATGAGATAGAACTTGAAGATGATTCTGAAGATGAGATAGAACTTGAAGAAGATTCGGAAGATGAGATAAAACTTGAAGAAGATTCGGAAGATGAGATAAAACTTGAAGAAGATTCGGAAGATGAGATAGAGCTTGAAGAAGATTCAGAAAATGAGTTAGAACTTGAAGAAGATTCAGGGCTAGAGCTTGAAGAAGATACGGAAGATGAGTTAGAGCTTGAAGAAGATTCGGAAGATGAGTTAGAGCTTGAAGAAGATACGGAAGATGAGTTAGAGCTTGAAGAAGATTCGGAAGATGAGATAGAACTTGAAGAAGATTCTGAAGATGAGATAAAACTTGAAGAAGATTCGGAAGATGAGTTAGAGCTTGAAGAAGATTCTGAAGATGAGATAAAACTTGAAGATGATTCGGAAGATGAATTAGAGCTTGAAGAAGATTCGGAAGATGAGATAAAACTTGAAGAAGATTCGGAAGATGAGTTAGAACTTGAAAAGGATTCAGGGCTAGAACTAGAAGAGCAAATTGAAAATGCAGTTAATGAATTAAGTAAAGAAGATTTAGAGAGTGAAGTTGATGAAGAAACATTAATGGATATTGTAACAAAAGATATAA
>JAMOPL010000088.1 GCA_027064515.1 Sulfurimonas sp.
ATAACTAAACAACTCAAACAGATAGAAGATGCAAAAAGCATAGATGAGATGATGGGAGTTGAGGGTTCTTTTGCAAGAGAGTATTTTCACCATTTTTTCTCTAAATTTCCAAGAGAGTTACATAAAAATAAACGAAGCAAACAACCACCACTTGACCCTGTAAATGCACTACTTTCATACTGGTACTCACTCTACTACAACATCATAACTGTTAAACTTTTAAGCTATGGTTTTGAGCCATCTATGGGCTATCTACATACACCTTTTAGAACTCATAATGCCCTTAGTTCAGATATACTAGAACTCTTTCGCTCAACTATAAATCAAGCAGTCTTATCTGTTTTTGATGCAAAGATGCTAACAATGGAAGACTTTTCTAAAAAAGGTGGAGTTTACTTAAAGTATGATGGTAGAAAAAAAGTTTGGAGTGTTTTTGTAGAATTAGTCCAAGTTCTACAACCTAAACTAAATGAAGTTATAGCAAAATTAAAAAAAGATATAGCAGATGAAACTCTTTAACTTTATAGTAGCTTACGATATAGCCGATGCTAAAAGACTAAAAAAAGTAGCAAAAAGTTTAGAAAAAGTTGCTATTCGCATCCAATACTCTGTATTTTTTTATAAAGATGCTTCAAAAGATGAGTTGAAAAACCTAGTCAATACTTTAGAAAGTATCATAGACCATGAAAAAGATGATATAAGGATATACAAAGCAAATATCTCAAAATCACTACATTTAAAAAGTGCTATAAACCTTAAACAACCAAATATTATAGGAGCTTAATGATGAGTATATATGATAAAATAGACACTATCTTTAGTGGTGAAAGTGAAGACAGACCAGTGTGGGTAGGTGAGATACTAGATGAGATAAAAAAGTTAAATGGTTTGTTAAAAGTTCAACAAAACATAGATAAGGTAGATAAAAATTACTATGAGTTTGTTAAAGAGTTTAGAAAATCTATGAAAATAGATGTAGCAAATAACATCTACCCAACTTTTTACTACAATGGAAAAACATTTGGAATCAACAGCAAAGGTTTACTCTACAATAAATCAACAAAAAAAGTTATACCTAAAAATGAAGCTTTTAAAACATATAAATATGCTTATGAAAATAGAGAAAATTTATGTATAGCATAAGTTGTTTTAGCTATAATGATACTGCAAAAAGAGTTACTTCACTTAGCATTGTTTTTTATTTAAGTTTTTTTTAAATTACTAATAGCCTTATTTATGGAGATTAGATAGAATACAATATGACCCGATTTTTAGGGGATTGAAACTTCCCCACGTATTCTCTTTTATTATCCAATATCGAATACAATATGACCCGATTTTTAGGGGATTGAAACTTGTTCCACTGTGTCTATTTATATTGAATGTCATAATACAATATGACCCGATTTTTAGGGGATTGAAACATTATAGATTTGGATGTCTCGCTTATTTGTGATAATACAATATGACCCGATTTTTAGGGGATTGAAACTTTAATGCAGCTGGCACCGTAGTCGTTACGGCTTTTGAATACAATATGACCCGATTTTTAGGGGATTGAAACTCATTGCCTAGCAATGTATTCGCTTTTAAGTCTAAATACAATATGACCCGATTTTTAGGGGATTGAAACTGAACCAATTTATCATTGTTATAAACTTATCCATTAATACAATATGACCCGATTTTTAGGGGATTGAAACATTGCTTCTAGGGTCTTCTGATGGTAAACATACAGAATACAATATGACCCGATTTTTAGGGGATTGAAACATTAGTATCTCTTATCTCTAATAGCTTAGTAAGTTAATACAATATGACCCGATTTTTAGGGGATTGAAACTTTTTAATCTCGTGATCTGTATAAGTACCAACTGCTAATACAATATGACCCGATTTTTAGGGGATAAAGTTCTATGACGATATAAAGAAAGTAAAAGATATAACTTTTTTAACTATTGAATTATTTTAGTTGTATTTATTTTAAATAGATTTAGCACAAACAA
>JAMOPL010000089.1 GCA_027064515.1 Sulfurimonas sp.
TCATCATTAGAAGATTTTGAAGAGGCTTATCATAATAGTGAGGGTGATGCTATTTTGGTGGAGATAAAACATTTTTTTGAAAATAATACTTACAATAAAGCGATTATTGAGAGGATTAAAGAGAAAATTAGAGATTCTGAATATAAAGATTTTGATATGATTTTTTCAGCTCATGGACTTCCTCAAAAGATTATAGATGCTGGTGATGTGTATCAAAGACAAGTTGAAAAACATGTAGAGATTCTAAAAAAGATACTTCAAGATGAAAATATGAATTTTCATGAAACACATTTGGCATATCAGTCAAAAGTTGGACCTATGGAGTGGTTGAAACCATCTTTAGAGGATAAACTAAAAACTGTACGAAATAGGGGAGTGATAATATTTCCTTTAGCTTTTACTATTGATAATTCTGAAACAGATTTTGAACTAGAGATTGAGTATAGAGAGATTGCAGAGGAGTTGGGATTTAAAGAGTATAGAGTTTGTAGATGTCCTAATGATAGTGAACTATTTGTTGATACTCTTTGTGAACTTTATGAGAAGATGAAATAGTATGAAAATAGTTATATTTGATATGGATGGAACACTTCTCGATTCTAAAAAAGATATAACAATAAGTATTGATTATATAAGAAAAGAGCATTTATCTAATCATAAAAATAGAGTGCATAAGCCAAGAGATATTTTAAATATAGTATTATAAAAATATAATATAAAATTATTATATTTTATTAGAGGGGTTTATTATGTATGACTATGATTTGGTTTTATCTTTTTTATTTATGTCCCTACTATTTTTAAGACAAATTTCTATCCTTAAGGAAGATCATAAAGTTAACTATTCACCTTTGATATTAACTATTGGTTTAATAGGTTCAATAATCCATTTTATAATAAGTCCAGAAATTGTAGATCTATTTTCCCTATTTAGAGAATCTTTAATACCATTTTTAATTAGTTTACTCTTTTATTTAGTTATGAATGTTATGCATCAAACACAAGAAGCTGAGAAAGCAAGACAAAAAGATGAATTTAATATATCGATAGTAGATAATGTTTCTAGTTTACAAGATTTTATGTCTCAATTAGATGCGAAATTAGCTAAGTATAAAGAAGAAGATAGAATTATGCAAGATGAAACTAGAAAAAATTTCAAAGATGATATGAAGAGTTTGGATGCTATTAGAGTAAATCAAGATATATTTACGGAAAAATTTAATAAGATGAATATATGGCATGATGAGATTGTGCTTAAATTTACTGATTTTATGGAAGTGAAATTACCAGGTATAGAGAGTATTTCACATGAACAGCTAAGAGTGTTAAAGGTATCTGAACAGGAGCATTTTAATCAGCTAAAACTTTTATTTAAAGAATCCTTTGAAGGTAATTATGATTTAGGAGAAGAGGTAGAACTGTTAAAAAAAGATTTGAAAAATATAAATGGATTATCAGATAAGATAGCCAAAGCTATTGTGACACATACTATCAATGAACTATCAAATATATCTAAAGTTTTTGAAAAGCAAATTATGTTATTAAAATCGAATACTGAAAGCATTACAACATCATTACAAGAGGGTGAAAATTCACTACTACATATAAGAAAAGAGAGTGAAATTGTGATGAAACAGATGAGTTTATCATCATCAAAAATGAATGAAATTCAAAAGCATAATGATGAACTAAAGGGAATCTATACAATTATTATAGAGCTTATAAAAGAGTTAGATATGGTAAAATCTGATTATATTAAATCGCAAACAAAACTACATATAATATCAAATGAGATAAGGTTATCAGAGAATGAACAGATAGAAATTATGAAAGAACAGATAAATTCTATGAACACTCAAGTAGAAATATTGAGTGAAAAATTATCTGCAAAAATAGAAGAGTCATTAGAAAAACTACATGAACATTACCACATAGCAGGTGATGATATAACTCAAAGTGTACAAATCTTAGCTAAAAAAGCACAGCTAAAAGGTTATGTGCAAGATCAAACTATTAATTAATTATGACAGAATTAAAATATCTTAGTCACTACCCACAAGAAACAAAAGAGCAGGTATATAAGCTTATAAAAGCAGATAAATTATCTGTTTATCTATTAAATAAATATCCACAATCACATAGTATGAAAAATGACAAAATACTTTTTAACTATGCTATAAAAATAAAAAATGAGTATATAAAAAAAACATCACCATTAAGCAAGGTTAACTATGATGGGAAGATTAATGTGATTCAAAATGCATTAGGTACACATCATTTTATCTCAAGAGTTCAAGGTTCAAAACTAAAAGCAAAAAATGAGATAAAAATTGCTTCTATATTTAAAAATGTGCCAGAGGAGTTTTTAGAGATGATTGTTGTTCATGAATTAGCACATTTTAAAGAAAAAGAGCATAATAAATCATTTTATAAACTTTGTGAATATATGCAACCATCATATCATCAGGTTGAGTTTGATTTACGATTATATTTAACTTATATGGATAGAGATGGAAAATTAGGAGAGTGGAATTGAAAAAGGTTTTATTGTTTTTGTTAGTTATTAGTTTATCTATTAATGCTTCTGAGAAGTTAAATGTTGATGGAAAAAGCTGTTCTGTACCAAAAAATATAATGATTGCAGTACTAATGAATGAATCATCAAATAAAAGACCATTAGGGTATGAGTATATTATAAGGGTAAATGGAAAAGAAAATAGTAGAATAACTAGAAAAGTTTTTAAGAGTTTAATCAAAGATGAGATGATAGAGAAACTTGGTCGTGATGTTTATGACTGTAAAAATGAAAAACTATGTATAACTATTGCAAATCATTTAATTAGCAATGGGGTAAAGAATCTTGATTTAGGGGCATATCAAACAAACTATTATTATCATCCTGATAAGCTAGAAAAGTTTTTTAATTTTAATTCTTCTTATTTAATGGCATGTAGGTATCAACATAAATTGATAAACCAATATGGTTATAGTTGGAAAACAGTAGCTATGTACCATTCAAAAACAAAAAAATATAATAGTGCATATCAAGAGAGATTATTTAAAAACTACAATAAGATTATAAGTAATCCAGAAGAAGGGATTATTAGATGAAAATACGAGTCTATTATGAAGATACAGATACAGGAAAGGTTGTTTATCATTCTAATTACTTAAATTATTGTGAGAGAGCAAGGAGTGAGGCTTTTTATGATAGAGGGATTACTCCAGAACTTGAAAGTGGTCATTTTGTAGCTAAAAAGATTATAGCTGATTATAAATCTAGTGCAGTTCTTGGTGATTTGCTTGATATAACAACTTATTTGCTTGAGATGAAGTCTGCATCATTTACATTACTACAAAAAGTTTATAAAGATAAAAAAATTATATTTGAGATGAAAATTACACTTGCATATATAAACTTTGAGGGTAAGCCTCAAAGAATGGGAGATGATGTTAAAAAGCTTTTATTATCAATGTTCTGATTTAGTTTTATATTTAGAAAACTTTGATAAAGATGGAGATATTAGTTCTATATCATATTGCATTTGATTATTAGTCAGTGGGATATTATATATTCTCTCATTGTTTGTTAACTTATTGAAAAAATAATCTACACCTATTGTTGTTGCATAGTTTATCCAGTCATACATAATATCATTGTTCAATAAAGAGTTTATTTCTATAAGAACATTATTTTTCTTAGTTATAGAGTTTGCAATAATCATATTTTTTCTATCATCATATTGTGTCATTGATAAAATAAGTGGATTGTAATTTATCTGTGTAGATAAAACATTTGTAGCATTAGAATCGTATAATGTTATTTGAGACATAATCATACTTGTTTTTACTATCGGTGTATTTATGAAAAAAGATCCATTTTGAATATCTTCGTTCTCTTTTAGCTGTTTTTCAAGATTTGTAGTTTTTCTAGGAATAGAAAATTTAAATACTTTAGCTTCCTCTACTGACATATACATATTTTCAAAATTATTATTATCTAAGATTCTATTTTTAAAAGTTTCTTCCTCATAGTTTGCTAATTTCGTTCCTATGCTAGAATTATCATAAAAAATAACTAAAGGCGATACACTCTCTTTTATAAGTAAATCACTTTGAGCTTCATAGTCAATTGCACCATAGTAAAGTAGTTTAGATGTAGTGTTAGAATCTTTTTTATTTATAGTTGGAAAGTATATATTTAAAGTGGAATTAATATCAGATATATTATCTGCACCTTTTTTTGTAACAGTGGCAATTACATACTTAAAGCCATCTTTTTTTATTTGGTTTAGTGTTGTATTTAACTCATTAAACTCTTCACTATTAACCTTATAGCTTTTAAGTTCAAAGGAGCTATTTCTTGTTATTAGATATGAAAGAGCTGAATTTGTTGTAGAAGTAGCATATTTTCCTATTTTTTTATATGGAAGTAGCATTGCTATTTTAAATTTTATATCAGTAGAAAATGAACCTAAATTTAATATAGACACATTCATAGTTTTTACATCATTTAACTCTTCACTTTCTAGTTTATGGTTAGCGTGAGCAAGAAATGAAAATATCATATCATTATCTATATACTCTTGCATACACTCTTCATCACAAGGGTAAGGGTCAAGGTTTTGTATGTATGTTTTAGGGAGTGGTATATCTGAAATTAAAAAGCTTTGAGCAAAAGTAATTACAGGTATAAGCATTAGGATTAGCAGTGTATTTTTCATAGGCAACTCTTTATAGTTTTTAAATCATTTAAAGTTATTTTTTTTAGTTCTGGATTTCTTAAAAGGTGTTGAGGATGGAAAATAGGGATGAGTTTATAGTTTTTAAATTCTATAACATGTCCCCTTACATTCTCAAAACTTTCATTGTCTGATGTAACCTTTGCATAAGCATCTTTACCTAGAGTAATAATAACTTTTGGTTTTATTAACTCTATCTGTGTAAAAAGATATGATTTACATGAATTAAATTCAGATGATGATGGGGGATTAGAGTTTAATGTTTTACATTTAATCACATGTGTAAAAAAAACATCATCAATACTAAGTTTTAAAACATTTTCTATCATATTTTTTAAAATTTCACCAGAATTACCAACATAGTATGCATTTTGAGAATCTTCATTGATTGATACATTATAGTCTATAACCATCAATTTAGCATTTTCATTGCCATAGCCAACCATACTTTGAGATCTAGATTTACTTAGGTCACATAGATGACAAGAGGATATTTCATTGTTTAACTCTTCAATATTATTGATAGTGGTTTCACTTTTTATATTGATAGAAAACGGATCAATATATTCAAATCCAATAGCTTTAAGACGATAAAGATTTTGAAGTAATGCTAGATTTTGAAAAGAGTTGATTATAGAATCCTTAGAACTTAAATAATTTATAGGATTATATAAAAAATGTTGTTAAATTCTACTTTTTGATAGATGATTAAGTTTGGTTCATCTTTGAATTTTTGTAATGTTAAGTTATATATTTGAGAAGGCAATTTTTAAATCCTCTATCCCTATCTAGTTTAAATGAAATATATTATACCCTCTTATTTATTATAAAATATTCTAGTAAAATAAATATTTTAGTTTAATTGCTAACCACCTATTAATCAAGATAAAGATAAAATATTAAAAATAACTTAACCATATTAAAGAGAATCAATGATAACAAACGAACTTAAAAGCCAAGTTGATAAAATTTGGGAAACATTTTGGACTGGTGGAATCTCAAATCCATTAACTGTTGTAGAGCAATTTACTTTTCTAATATTTATTAAAAGTCTTAATACTGCACAAATTAAGATAGACAAACAGAAAAGATTGAACAAAAATCTTAAAGATATATTTTCAGATGAAAAAAAGCATTTGAGATGGGATAATATTTCAACATTATCTGCTCAAAATATGTTTGATGTTTTTCAAACGGAGATGTTCCCTTTCATAAAATCACTTTCACACGAGCAATCAGCATTTTCTACTTATATGAAAGATGCAAGTTTTTTAATCCCCACACCTAAACTATTGCAAAAAGTTGTGGATATGGTAAGCAAACTAAACCTTGAAGACAAAGATATTAAGGGTGATTTATACGAGTACTTACTCTCTAAACTAGCAACTGCTGGAACAAATGGGCAGTTTAGAACTCCTAGGCATATCATTAAGATGATGGTTGAGTTGATGCTTCACAACACAGAAATCACTAATGATTTTAAGATATACGACCCAGCTTGTGGAACAGCAGGATTCTTAATCAACTCTATTGAATATATCAAAGAGAACAGAGAAGAAGTTTTAAACGATTTGACTATAAAAGAGTTTGAGAATCTTTTTTATGGGAATGATTTTGACATCTCTATGGCTCGTATCGCTTCAATGAATATGATGCTACATAACATCAGTGGAGCAAATATCTCAAACAATGATGCACTTGCGAAGTTCGATATATCTGAAGAAAACAAGTATGATTTGATTCTAGCAAACCCACCTTTTAAGGGTTCACTAGATTTTGATGAAGTTGCGAAACCTATCTTAGATGTGGCAAAAACAAAAAAAACAGAACTACTCTTTTTATCTTTAATTCTAAAATCTTTAAAAGTTGGAGCAAGATGTGCCGTTATCATCCCTGATGGAGTTTTGTTTGGTTCAACCAAAGCACACAAAGAGATAAGAAAAGAGATAGTTTCAAACAACCAACTAGATGCAATCATCTCAATGCCGAGTGGAGTGTTCAAACCCTATGCAGGAGTGAGTACAGCTATTGTAGTTTTCACTAAAACAGATGGGCATAAAAATGACAAAGTTTGGTTCTACGATATGCAAAATGATGGCTACACTCTCAACGATAACCGTACAGAGTGCGAAGGTTCAAACATCCCTGACATTTTACAAAGATTCAAGAATCTTGGAGATGAAAAAGAGAGAAAGAGAACCGAGCAAAGCTTTTTAGTTCCCATAGGTGAGATAGAAGAGAATGATTTTGATTTGAGTATCAACCGTTACAAAGAGATAGTGTATGAAGAGGTACACCACGAAAAACCATCTAAGATTTTAGAAGATATAAAAGTTATAAATGAGAAAATATCTTTAGGTTTAGATGAATTGGAGATAATGATAAATGATAATTAGACCACAAGATAAGCAAGAGATTATATCAATAGCTAAAAAAACATTGAATCAGCCTCTTAAACTTTGGGCTTATGGAAGTCGTGTAAATGGTGAAGCTCATGATGGGAGTGATTTGGATTTGGTTTTAATCACAAAAGATGGTGAGAAAGTAGATATATCTGAGTATATGGATTTTAAAGAGGCTTTACAAGATTCTAATATCCCTATACTTATACAGATTTTAGATTGGAATAGGATTCCTGAGAGTTTTCATGAAAATATCTTGGCTAATTATGAAGAGATGGTGAGGGTTTGTTATGAGTGAGATGGTTAAGTTAAAAGATATAGGCAAAATCATAAAATTAGGTGATGTATTAAAATATGAGCAACCGACGAAGTATATTGTTTCAAATAATATATATGATAATAATTATAATACTCCTGTATTAACTGCTGGGAAAACATTTATATTAGGATACACAAATGAAACAGAAAATATATTTACAAAAATACCAGTTATAATTTTTGATGATTTTACTACTGCAACAAAATTTGTTGATTTCCCTTTTAAAGTAAAATCTTCAGCAATGAAAATTTTAAACCCAACAGAAGAGATTGATATTAAATATATTTTTTATTTAATATCTACTATAAAAATAGATAGAGATTTACATAAAAGATATTGGATTTCAACATTTTCCAATATTAAGATTTCTTTACCATCCCTAACAAAACAAAAACAAATCGCTAAAAGATTAGACAAAGCAAAAGAGCTTATAGAGTTACGACAAGATTCTATAAAAAAACTCGATGAACTTTCTAAATCTATTTTTATTGATATGTTTGGTGATCCAGTTAGTAATCCAATGGGATTTGAGTTAATTAACTTAGGTACAGTAATAAAAATTGATGCTCCTATGGTTCAACCAAATACAAAGGAATATGAAAATTTATATCTTATAGGTTCTGATAGAATTGAAAAAAATACAGGTAAGATTTTACCTTCATCAACAGCAAAAGAAGATAAAGTAATTAGCAAAAAATTTTTATTTGATAACAGATATATTTTATATTCAAAAATAAGACCTTACCTAAACAAGGTAGCAATTGCTACTTTTACTGGGTTGTGTTCTGCTGATATGTATCCACTTAGACCAATGGATAATAAGATTAATAAAGAATATTTATTATATCGTCTTCTTTCAAAACATTTTTTACAATATACGGAAACATTACCTGATAGAGCAAGTATTCCAAAATTAAATAGAAAAGAATTAGTAAAGTATAAGTTTCCGTTACCACCAATAAAACTACAAAATAATTTTGCTGATATAATCCAAAAAATAGAACAACAAAAATCACTCTACCAAAAACAACTAATAAAACTACAAGAAAATTTTGATGCACTCTTGAGTGAGAGTTTTAGTGTTTAAGTCTGAAAAGGAGATATTGTGCAGGATTTATTAGCTAAGATTCACGAAAAAAAAGAACAACTAGATAGACTAAGACCACTATCTACTGCTCAAGTGAAGAATCTTAAAAATGTGTATGATATTCAACTCACATATAATTCAAATGCTATTGAGGGTTCAACACTTACTTATAGTGAAACCAAACTTATTTTAAATGAGGGAATCACCATAGGTGGTAAGAGTATAAACGAGCATTTGGAAACTATCAACCATCAAGAAGCGATAGGTTTTATAGAAGATATGGCAAAAATCAACACTAAAGATATTACACTTGTTGATATAAGAGATATTCACCACCTAATTCTTAAAGGGGTTGATAATAAAAATGTTGGTGTCCTAAAAAGTGATGGAGAGATACATAATTTTATAGAACCTTTGAAAATAGATGAAAAGATGGATGAGTTTATAGAATGGTTACATACTCAAACAATCGACGAGCCTATTTTACTAGCAACATTAGTACATCTAAATTTTGTATCAATCCATCCATTTGTTGATGGTAACGGAAGAACAGCAAGATTACTTATGAATCTAGTTTTATTACAAAACGGTTATCCTCAAGCTATCATAAAAGTTTCAAATAGAGCAGAGTATATACAAGCTATTGAAGAGTATCAACAAAATAGTGATAATGACTACAATAAACTCTACAAAGTAGTTTTAAAAAGTGTAAATGAGAGTTTAGAACTTTATTCAAAAATAGTTATAGATAACATACGATTAATTTAAAACAGGGATATAAATAATGAGCAACTTCTATTTTCTAAAAAACGAATTCAACATTCTACTTCAAGAATCTTTAAAATCAGAATCAAATATCATAGACGACCCTGAGGTTTCAGCTATCTATTCTCGTAAATCACTAGAAAACTCTGTTAAGTTTGTCTATAAACTTGATGAGGATTTAGATGCTAGTTTAGTGAGTGAACCTAAAATTATCACTCTTATAAACCATAGAGATTTTATAGATATAGTCCCAAGTGAGATTATAGATGAACTCCACTTCATCAGAAAAGTTGGAAACAAAGCACTTCACAGCTCATATAACGAGATAAGCTCAAAAGATGCTTTGTATGCAAACCAGTGTTTGTATAAGTTTCAAAGATGGATAGTTGAGGTTTATAGTGATTATGAAGTTACTGATGAGTATGATGTTTTAAAATTTGAGACAAGTGAAAAAGAGAGTAAACAAGAGCTTATTCAAAAGATAGAAGCACAAAAAAAGCTAGAAGAGAAAAATGAAGAACTTCAAACTCAACTTGAGAGTTTAAAAGCACAACTCAAAACTAAAACAATACAAGAGATAGAAACTAAAAAAGAGAGTGTTGTAAAAGTAAAAGATATTACAGAAGATGAAACAAGAAACAGACTGATAGACCTAGAACTTAGAGAGGCTGGTTATGATGTAGGTAAATTTAAAAAAGGTTTTGATACTGAGTATAAACTCACACTTGAAGATGGTTCTATTGGCTATGCTGATTATGTGATTTGGGGTGAAGATGAAAAACCTCTTGCAGTGATTGAAGCAAAAAGATTCTCCTCTAGTCTCACAAAAGGGAAACATCAAGCAAAACTCTATGCTGATGCCCTACAAAAAGAGTTTGACAAAGATGTTTTAACTTTTGTAACGAATGGTAGAACCATAGAATACACAAATGGAATCTACCCATTTCGTGAGATTCATAGTTTTTTTCCTCGTAATGAACTTATCCGTGCTTTACAAAAAAGAGAGGCATTACTCACTATAAAACCCTCAACACTTAGCATAGATGATAAAATCACCGATAGAACTTATCAAAAAAGAGTTATAAAATCTGTTTTAAAATCTTTTGAGAGTTATCAGATGAGGGCTTTGCTAGTGATGGCAACTGGAACTGGTAAAACAAGAGTAAGTGCAAGTTTGAGTGATATACTTATCCGTGCAAATTGGGTGAAGAAAATCCTATTTTTAGCAGATAGAAAAGAGTTGGTAAGACAAGCAAAAAATAACTTTAGTAGATACCTAAAAGAAAC
>JAMOPL010000090.1 GCA_027064515.1 Sulfurimonas sp.
TTGGAGTATTTCAGATGAGATTAAGAATTGTAAAAGCCTATTTTATAAAAGAGATGATAGAGTTAATAAGAACAAAAATGATAATGATGCCTTATCTAATGCCACTTTTAATTGTAATACTCTTTGGCTACGGCATAAAAATGCAAGTGACAGGGGTAAGAACACTCATACTTGATAATGACAATTCACAAATATCAAGAAAACTGGTACTTAAGTTTGAACACTCAAAATACTTTACAACAACACTCAAAAATATGAGTGAAAAAGATGCCCTAAGAGAGATGAAAAAAGCAGATATTGATGCTATTATTATCATCCCATCATCATTTGAGAAGAACTCCCTAAAAGGGGTAAAAACAGAAATAGGTGTTTTTATAGATGCTTCTTTTCCATCTCGTTCAACCACCATAAGCAACTATATTCAAGGTGTTATTTTAGATTTAGCGAGTGATTTTCATATAGATAGCAGTGGAGTGATAAATATAAATACAAGAAATCTTTTCAATCAAGCCCTAAGAGATGAGGAGATGATAGTCCCTGGACTTATTGGTATGGTTTTACTTATCAGCCCTGCAATTTTAACAGCACTTATAATAGCCAAAGAGAAAGAGGAGGGAACTATTTTTAACTTCTACTCCTCCTCTGTTTCAAAGTTGGAATTTTTAGTAGCAAAATTATCAGCTATCTTTTTTCTTGTCTCGATAAATATCTTTATAGTTTTTTTAGTCTCCTCCTATCTTTTTGATTTACCATTTCGTGGAAGTTTTTTTCTTTTTTGGTTAGCGAGTGAACTGTATGTATTTACAGCACTTGGATTTGGATTACTGGTATCCATAATATCATCATCTCAAATTATCGCTATGATTGTTACACTTATGCTTACAATTATCCCTGCTTTTATGTACTCTGGAATGATTATGCCCATTAGTTCTATGAGTGGTGAAGCTTCCATCACTGCCCATATTTACCCTGTGATGTATTATAATCATATCATTTATGATACTTTTTTGATTGGACAAGGATTTGATTCACCTACCAATATTTTATATCTACTGATACTATTTACTTATGGAATTGTACTTTTTATGTTAGGTTTATTGTTTCTAAAAAAGGAGATAAAGTGAAGATATTTCTCACTATATTGTTAAAAGAGTTAGTAAGTTTTTTTCGCTCTTTTGGTTTAGTTATTTTAGTAATATATTTTTTTACTGCTGAGGTTTATGTCGCAGCAACTGGTATGGAGATAGAGGCAAGAAATGTAGCAGTTGGTGTTGTAGATAAAAGTGCAGGTGGAATAAGTAAAAAGATTTTATCAAATCTACACTCCCCTGAGTTTCAAACTCCAAAATTTTACAAATCACAAAAAGAGTTAAGTGATGCGATTTATAACAAAAATATTATGGTTGGGATGATTTTTGATGAACAATTTGAGAAGGATTATTATAAAAATCTAAATCCAACTATAAATATTCTCATAGATTCTACCACAGCATCACAAAGCCTAATGGCAATAGGATATATTCAAAATATTGTGATGAAGTTTAACAACTTGAAACTTCCAGTTGAACTTAAAATGCACAAACTTTTTAATCAAAATGCCGACACAGGACTTTTTATGGGGGTAAGTGAACTTTTATCTGTTATTACCCTGCTTACAACTATTTTAACTGCTATCGCTTTTGTAAAAGAGAAAGAGAGTGGCACTTGGGATATTATGCTTTTAATGCCTGTTAATCCTAAGATAATCATCTTGGCAAAATCTTTATCACAAATCATTATTATTATGATTGGCGTTTTTATAAGTGTTGGATTAATTCTATTTCACTCTTTGGGTGTTCCAATAAACGGAAATCTTTTAAACTTTTTTATACTAACATTTTTTTATGTTGCCACTACTGCCGGTATTGGTCTGTTTATCGCAGCAGTTTCAAAAAATATTATGCAAATATCTCAACTCTCCATAATAATTATGATGCCCATAATATTTTTAAGTGGGGCGTGGACACCAATATATGCTATGCATCCTCTACTTCAATATCTTTCTAAATTAGCTCCTTTAAGTTATTATATAGAGGGATGTGAGAGTATATTTTTTAGAGGTACTTCATTTGTTGATCTGTTGCCATATTTTGGAGGAGTATTAATTTTAGGTGTTATTCTTTACTGGTATGGATTTAGAAAAATTGGGAAATTATTTTGAATATTAAGATAAGTACCTATCCAAAAAGAGTTGCAAAGTAGAGAAGATTAGATAAAAAAGGATGTTAAAATGGAAAATACAAAAACTATTAACGGATTATCAAGTAAAGAGGTCCACAATAGATTATTAACTTATGGAAAAAATGAATTAAAAGCAAAAGAGGATAGTTGGGCTCTTCGTTTATTTAGGCGATTTTGGGGACCAATACCCTGGATGATAGAGGTTGCAGCTGGACTTTCTTTTTATGCACATAGATATGAAGATTTAACTATTATATTAATATTGCTTTTTGTAAATGCTTTTGTTGATTTTTATCAAGAATCTAAAGCATTAAATGCTATAGCTGTTTTAAAAAAGAAGCTTGCACATTTTTCGCTTGTCTTTCGTGATGGTAATTGGCAAAAGGTTGAAGCAAAATATTTAGTACCTGATGATATTATTAAACTTAAAATTGGTGATATAGTTCCAGCTGATGTAACACTTTTAGAAGGTGAAGGGTTTTTAAATGTTGATCAGTCTGCTCTTACTGGGGAATCTCTTCCTGTAAATAAAAAAAGTGGTGATGATATCTATGCAAATGCTATTATAAAACAAGGTGAAATGTTAGCAAAAGTGACATTAACTGGAGCAAATACATATTTTGGAAAAACAGTTGGACTTGTAGCAAAAGCGGAACACGAGCAAAAAAGTCATTTTCAAAAAATGGTTATAAAAGTAGGTAATTTCCTTATAGGAATTACTTCAGTTATGATTCTTATAATTTTAAGCGTTGGATATTATCGTGGTGAATCTATGAGTGAGTTACTTATCTTTGCCCTCGTACTTACTATTTCAGCTATCCCTGTTGCAATGCCTGCTGTACTTACCGTGACAATGGCTGTAGGAGCTAGAGTATTAGCCAAAAAAGAGGCTATTGTTTCACGATTGGCTGCTATTGAAGAGCTTGCTGGGATGGATATTTTATGTTCAGATAAAACTGGAACACTTACAAAAAATACTATGACCTTATCTACTCCTTTTGTTGTTGATGGTTTTACTCAAAATGATTTATATTATTATGGTGCATTAGCTTCTAAAAAAGAAAACTCTGATCCTATAGAGTTGCCAATATTTGATTATATTCAAAAACATAATTTTGATGATAAAATAAATTCACAAAAACTACTTAACTATATCCCTTTTGATCCAGTAAGAAAAAGAACAGAAGGTATCTATGAAACCAAATCAAATAACTTGCATGTTATAAAAGGTGCTACTCAAGTTATACTTTCTCTTTGTGATATCTCAAAAGAGGTTAGAGAAGAGATTGATCAACATAATCATACATTTGCATCAAAAGGTTTTAGATCTTTAGGTGTTGCTTATAGATATGACAATGAAAAAGAGTTTACTTTTGTAGGATTGATGCCACTTTATGATCCTCCTCGTGATGATTCAAAAGAGGCAATCAAGGAAGCAAGAGATAAAGGTGTTATGGTAAAAATGGTAACAGGTGATAATATTGCTGTTGCTCAATATATATCTTCTATGCTTGATATTGGTGAAGATATTCAAAATATTCGTAATCTTAAAGGTGAATCACATCAAGAGTATATTTATCTCACAAAAATTCTTGCTACATCATTTACCAAAGTTTTAAAACCAGAGGTTTCTAATGAAAAACTAAATAGTATAGTTGCAGATGTGGTAAATGAAGTAAAAAATCAACTTCATAATACACCACCACCTCAAGGTAGTGTTAAAAAACATGAATCAGAAATCATAGAGCTTATAGAAAATGCTGCTGGGTTTGCAGAAGTTTTTCCTGAAGATAAATATTTTATAGTAGATGAGCTACAAAAAGCTGGGCATATTGTTGGTATGACTGGAGATGGTGTTAATGATGCACCAGCACTTAAGAAAGCAGATTGTGGAATAGCTGTAAGTGGTGCTACAGATGCGGCTAGAGCTGCTGCGGATATAGTTTTGATGGCACCAGGACTTACTGTTATGGTTGATGCAATAGAGCAAGCTCGTATAACTTTTGAAAGAATGAAGAGTTATACTATTTATCGGATTGCTGAAACTATTCGTATAATTATTTTTATGTCACTTGCTATTGTGTTTTTTAATTTTTATCCCGTAACAACACTTATGATTATTTTATTAGCACTTTTAAATGATATTCCAATTTTAGCTATTGCATATGATAATACAAAAGTATGCAAAGAACCAGTAAAATGGAATATGAATGAGATATTGATACTCTCATCATGGCTTGGTATAGCCGGCGTATTGTCCTCTTTTGGTATTTTTGCATATGTTATGTACTATATGCATTTACCACTAGATTTGGTACAGTCTATATTTTTTGTAAAACTTGTTGTTGCCGGTCATGGAACTATTTTTAATACACGAGTTGATGATTGGTTTTTTAAACAACCTCGACCCTCGTTTATCTTATGGACATCCTCTTTACTAAGTGCAATAATTGGAACAGTTATAGCAGTATATGGATTTAATATTATGACACCTATAGGTTGGGAATGGGCATTTGGTATGTGGGCTTATGTTCTGGTATGGTTTGTGTTTAATGATATTGTAAAAATAAATGTACTAAAGTTTTATAGAGCAAAAGTGGCTAAGTAATACCAAATGAAAATAAATTTAATAAGATATTATTTTAAAAGACAATAAATATGGATTTGATTTATATATTACTTATTATTATTATATTCTTGAGTCTTGGCAAATTCCACGAGATATGATACAATCTCTTATATTTTTAAAACTTGTTGTTGCAGGACACTCAACAATTTATGTTACTCGTACAGAAGATAAAGCATTTTGGAGGAAACCATATCCAGCTCCTAAATTATTAATAGCAATTTTTATTACAGATATTATAGGAACATTTATAGCCGTTTATGGAGTCTTTATGGAAGCTATTGGATGGGAATATGCAGTTTATATATGGATATATGCAACTGTTTGGTTTTTATTTAATGATTTTGATAAAATAATTGCTTATAAAATGATACGGAAAAATAAAAATATTATTTAAATTTATAAACACAAAGGAACTGATTTTGAAAAAATTAATGGACACAATAGACGCTAATGAAGCTGTTGCAAAAATAGCTTATAAAACAAATGAAGTAATTGCAATATATCCAATTACTCCAGCAACACCAATGGGTGAACTTAGTGATATATATGCGATGTATGGTGAGAAAAATATCTTAGGCACTGTACCAGATGTGATGGAGATGCAGAGCGAGGGTGGAGCTAGTGGAACTGTGCATGGAGCATTACAAAGTGGTGCTTTGACAACAACATTTACTGCCTCACAAGGTCTTCTTTTGATGATTCCAAATATGTATAAAATTGCTGGTGAACTTACCCCAACAGTTTTTCATGTAGCTGCTCGTTCTCTTGCTACACAAGCCTTATCTATCTTTGGTGACCATTCAGATGTTATGTCTGTTCGTCAAACTGGCTTTGCTATGCTTTGTTCAAATTCTGTTCAAGAAGCTCATGATATGGCTCTTATAGCACAAGCTTCTACTCTTAAATCTCGCATACCTTTTTTACATTTTTTTGATGGCTTTAGAACTTCTCATGAGATTAATAAGATAGAGTTAATTGATGATGAAACTATAAAACTAATGATAGATGATGAACTTATAAAAAGACATAGAGAAAATGCTTTAACACCAGACAAGCCTTTTATAAGAGGAACTTCACAAAATCCTGATGTTTATTTTCAAGGTAGAGAGAGCGTAAATAGTTATTATGATAATACTCCAGATTTAGTTCAAACAACTATGGATGAATTTACCTCTTTAACTAAAAGAGAGTATAAACTTTTTGATTATATCGGAGACAAAGAAGCGACTAGAGTTATAATTTTAATGGGTTCAGGAGCTGAAAGTGTTCATGAAACTGTAGAGTATCTTAATACTAAAAATGAGAAAGTAGGTGTCATAAAAGTAAGACTTTTTAGACCATTTTCTATGAAGCATCTATTATCTGCTTTACCAATTACTACCAAATCTATTGCTGTTTTAGACCGTACAAAAGAGCCTGGGTCATTAGGTGAACCTCTCTATCTTGATATTGTAACTGGACTTCATGAAGCTAAAGAAGATTCTATTCTTAGAATGGAGATGCCACATATTATTGGTGGGAGATATGGACTTTCATCTAAAGAGTTCACTCCTGCTATGGTAAAAGCTATATATGATGAACTAAAGAAATCCAAGCCTAAAAATCATTTTACTATTGGTATATATGATGATGTAACTAATCTCTCGTTAGAGTGGGATAAGAATTTTATTCTTCCAGAAAAAGACCAATTTCAAGCAATTTTCTTTGGTTTAGGTTCGGATGGAACAGTTGGAGCAAATAAGAACAGTATTAAAATTATTGGAACGCAAACAGATAATTATGCTCAAGGTTATTTTGTTTATGATTCTAAAAAAGCTGGAGCAATGACCACCTCTCATCTTCGTTTTGGCTCTTCACTTATCCATTCAACTTATTTGATAGAAAAAGCTGATTTTGTAGCTTGTCATCAAAGTGTTTTTATGGAAAAATTTGACATCTTACAACATGCTAAAAAAGGTGCTATCTTTTTACTAAACTCCCCATTTGATAAAGATAGTATATGGAATAGAATGCCACAAAAGATTCAAGAAGAACTAATCGAAAAAGAGATTGAATTTTATGTTATTAATGCTTATAAAGTGGCTAAAGAGAGTAAGATGGGAAGAAAAATCAATACAATAATGCAAACTTGTTTCTTCTCTATATCTGGTGTTTTAGAACATGATGAGGCTATCAAAGAGATTAAGGAATCAATTCTTAAAACTTATGGTAAAAAAGGTGATGAGATTGTAGCTATGAACTACAAAGCTGTTGATAATGCTCTTAGTCATCTTTTTAAAGTTGAGATTCCAAAAACTGCTACAAGTGGTATTCTTTTAAAACGACCAATAAAAGGGAAAGTAAGTGAATTTGTAGCTCATGTAACTTCTCATCTTATTGAAGATAGAGGGAATGAACTTTTAGTGAGTCAAATCCCTGCTGATGGAACTTGGCCTAGTGGAACAACAAAATATGAAAAAAGAAATATTGCACAAACCATCCCTTTATGGGATCCAAACTCCTGTATTCAATGCAATAAATGTGTTGAGGTTTGCCCACATGCTGTTATTCGTTCTAAAGTGGTTAGTGATGCAGAGCTTAAAAATGCCCCTAATAATTTTTACACTATAAAAGCTAAAGGAAAAACTTTTAGCGATGATGAAAACTTTATGATTCAAGTATCTGTAGAGGATTGTACAGGTTGTGCTTTATGTGTTGAGGTATGTCCAGCTAAAAACAAAACTAATCCTGAACTTAAAGCTATCAATATGAGAGAAAAAGAGCCGCTATTGGAAGATGGAATTAAAAATTGGGAATATTTCAAATCACTTCCATATTATGACCGCTCAAAACTAAATCATTCTGCGGTGAAAGAGAGTCAGTTATTAGAGCCTTTATTTGAATTTTCTGGAGCTTGTCCAGGGTGTGGGGAGACACCATATATCAAACTTGCAACTCAACTTTTTGGTGATAGAATGATAGTTGCAAATGCGACAGGATGTTCTTCTATCTATGGTGGAAATTTACCAACAACTCCATGGACAAAAAATGCAGATAGTAAAGGTCCTGCATGGTCAAATTCACTTTTTGAAGATAATGCTGAATTTGGGCTTGGATTTAGGCTTACAATAGATAAACATGAAGTACAAGCTAAAGAATTATTGGAAAAATTGAGTGATAAGATAGACTCAGAACTTTCAAATACAATTTTAGATGCTATGCAACATGAAGAGGAAGAGATATTTGAACAAAGAAAAAGGGTAGATGAGTTAAAAGAAATATTAAAAACAATAGATAATAGTGATAGTTCAAACCTTTTAACCTTAGCTGATTATTTGGTTAAAAAATCTGTTTGGATTATTGGTGGAGATGGTTGGGCTTATGACATAGGATATGGTGGAGTTGATCATGTTCTTGCAAGTGGTAAAAATGTAAATATTTTAGTACTAGATACTCAAGTCTATTCAAATACTGGAGGTCAGCAATCAAAAGCAACACCAACAGGAGCAGTTGCAAAATTTGCATCAGGTGGAAAAGCAGGATTACCAAAAGATTTGGCAATGATGGCTATCGCTTATGGTAATGTCTATGTTGCACGAGTGGCTATGGGAGCAAGTGATTCTCAAACTTTAAAAGCATTTGTAGAAGCAGAAAAGTATGATGGACCTTCTATTATTATTGCTTATTCACATTGTATCTCTCATGGATATGATTTAAAGTATGGTATGAGCCAGCAGAAAAAGGCAGTTGATTCTGGATTATGGGCAACATTTAGATACAACCCAGATCTTAAAAAAATTGGTCAAAATCCAATGAAGTTGGATTATAAAGGTCCAAAAATTCCTGTTAAAGAGTATATGTATAATGAAGCAAGATTTAAAATGGTTGAAAAAATCAATAGTGAAAATGCTCAAGAATTTTTAGAGACTGCTTCAGAGTATGCACAAGAGACATATAAGCGATATAAAAATTTAACTGAAATAGATTATAAATAATAAATAATGATAAAAAGAAATAGAGATATTCATAGAAAAAGAGGTAAAAATTTAGGAGTTCTTGAACTTGTAGCTATTGCTCTTGGTGGTATGATAGGTGGTGGAATATTTACCGTTTTAGGTATTTCTGTATCTATGATAGGTGTATTTACTCCATTAGCTTTTATTATTGGTGGATTATTGGCTTTTTTAGCAGTTTATTCTTATATTAAATTAGCAGTATATTATAAAGATGAGGGAGCTATATATTCATTTTTTTAAAAAAACTTTTCCAAATTCATCTTTTTTAGCTTCATTCATAGGGTGGTGGGTAATATTTGGATATATTAGTACTTTAGCCTTATATTCTTATACCTTTTCATCTTATGCAATAAGTGGATTTGAGTTTGCTAACAATGAGATGATACGAAAAGCAGTTGCTAGTTTAATTATCTTGACTTTTACTCTTGTGAATATTTGGAATGTTAAGGGGATGGGTAAGATTGAAGATATTATGGTTTATACAAAACTTGTCATATTAACTATAATCTCATTTGTACTTATTAATAATGCAAATACAACTATATCAATTCTCATTCATAATAATGGGGAGATAAATATCTTATCAATTTTAATAGTTGCTTCACTTACTTTTGTAGCGTTTGAGGGATTTCAGCTTGTAATAAATGCAGTTGATGAGATGGAAGAGCCTGAAAAAAATATACCAAAATCTATATATATAGCATTAATTTTAGCAATATTAATATATTTTATACTCTCTTATGGAGCTATTGTTGCCATACCTTTTGATAGCATAATTGCAAATCAAGAGTATGCTTTGGCATCAGGTGCTAATAAAATTTTAGGGCATTGGGGAAGTGATTTAGTTATAGTAGGAGCGTTATTAGCTACAAGTAATGCTATTAGTGGTACTTTATTTGGAGCATCAAGACAAATGTCCGTCATAGCAAAAGATGGGTATTTTCCTTTATTTTTAACAAAAAGAAAAAATAATATACCTATTTACTCTATTATTACGATGTCAGTATTGGCTTTTTTATTAATCTTGATTGGTGATTTAAAAGTTATTTTAGAATTTAGTAGTGTTACCCTTATCTATTATGCAACTCAAAAACTTGAGATAGGTATTGCTTATGCAATATGGGCTGGATTAGGTACAGCTTTGATAGTAATACTGGGTTGGTTGATATTTAAAGAAGATATGAATAGTATGAAAATAGCAGGAGTTTCTTTTATAATTTTTGGTGTAGTTTTATTAAAACTTCAAGCGACTGTATAGAGATTCTTGGTATTTAAAATAATTAAAAAAAGGAAGAAAAAATGCAACAAATAGATAATATAGTGAGTGAATTTACACTCAAAGATATACAAGAGATGAAAATAGATATTGAAACTTTTGTAGAAAAGTTTAATAGTGGTGAGGCAATTTTATTAGATGTGAGAATGCCATTTGAAACAGTAGTTTGGAGTGTAAAGTTTGCTTTAGAAATACCTTACAATAAATTACCAGAATCTTTAGAAAAACTTCCAAAAGATAAGCTCATAGTTTGTGCTTGTCCAAATGAATATAGATCAAATATGGCAAAAGAGTATTTAAGATTTAAAGGCTTTAATGTAAAAAACTTAAATGGTGGATTATTAGAACTTATGAGTT
>JAMOPL010000091.1 GCA_027064515.1 Sulfurimonas sp.
AAAAACATTTTAAAAACTTTTATCGTATGAACCATTACAAAAGTTAATAATTCTTTGTCTCCGACGGTTCTTCGCCAGAAAGTCAGCAGACCAAATTCTAAGAGCAAAGTGTTAAAACTAAGCCCTTATAATCATATAATTTACTATATAGTTATCTATATAAAATTAGTGTTTTTTAACTTCTGATTTATTAACTTCATTAACTTTTCTTCTAACATGTTCTTTTTTATATGCAGAATAATCAAGAGGATTTTTATCTAATACAAGTACAGGCATTGAACGGTCTGGGCGAAATGTAGTGCCATACTGACTAACTTTTGATACATAAGCTATTGCTACATATTTATCAATATTATCAACTAATTTCTCATAATATTCTTCATCTAAACTTATAGTTTCAGTAGTTCTTTTTCTATAACCCTCTTCATCTAAACCGTCAAACTGAACAATAATTTCAGTACCATAAGTCACTGCTTTAGTTTTATAATCTGTTACCTCAGTTGGTTTAACTTCATATAGTAAACCTATTAAATGTGTTGTTGCCATGTGTCACTCCTATGTATATAAATAAAATTTACTTAGTTCTAACTATGTTAAAATTAAGTGTGTAGAACATAAAAAGAGAGTTTTTTACTTTATGGGAAAAATAACCCACCTTATAGCTCTGTGTTTTTATGCTCTACATACTTAACTTATATATCACTTACTATTAAACCAAACAACCCTAGAGAGTGACGCAAACTAGGGAAGATGGGAAACAAGCTTTTAACCACTTCATACTTCATTGGTGGGGATATCCTCGCCTTACATCAAACTATGTATACAATTATGTGATTGCGATTTTCTGAATACTATTATTAACAGAATATATAAGTTTCTGATATCTATTTAATGTAGACTCAGTAATTCTTGGATCAGATAATTCTACTTCTAACATCTCATTTATAAATTCTGCTTTTGGATGTTCTCTTAAAAACTCTATATATCCTCTAATTGCACTTTTCGCACCCTTAGTAAGTCCATTTTGTAAAGATACTTTTTTCATAATTTTTCCAATTTTAAGTGCTTTTTTGATATTATTTGCTTGAACAGAAGTGACGCTCTTTATACTTGTATAAATATATTCCATTATCTCATTAGTTGCTACAACTAAGCTATCTGTAAACAGAACTGGTCTTTGTATGTTTTGTGTATTTACTTGCATGGCGTCACTTCCTTTAAATGGAAATATTCCTTAAAATGGAAATATTCCTTTTTGTTACCTATATTATACGGAATTACTACTTAAATAGAAATTAAAATAAGTAATAATTGTATATTCTCTAAATTAAAGGAAATAATTACATGAAAAAATATGAAATAGCAGATATATTGGGTGTTGATACTAAAACATTAAATAATTGGAAAGAGAATAGAAAAGAACTATATGAAATAGTTATGAAACATTTTGAAAATGATAATAATTGTCCAGATTTAAACAATATGAATTATTTAAAAAGTGAGATGGTTAAAGCTATTGATACACTACCAAATGCAAAAACTAAAAAATTCTATCATTTAATGATGGCAGAATTAGCAGAGATGGGGCATTAAAATGAATATGTGGACACTTACTACTTTAATGGGGTTTGGAGGAATGTTTTATCTTGTATGGATTATAAAAACAGAATTACCTAAAAAACTTAAAAGAGAAAGAAAAAAAAATAAAATAGAGTGGGAAACTGAAATAAAAAATAAAAAACAACCATATAAAAAAGCTGATAATATGATAGATACAGATTGGGAAAATATTTATAAAGAAAAAAATAATATAATTAAACCTCCTGAAAAAAATACAATAAAAACTAATATACAACCACCATCATACTCGAGTGTAACAGATATAGCAAATTTTTTTGATATAAAACCACCAGAACTAAATAAAATATTTTTTAAACTAGGATGGGCTGAAAAAAGTAATACATGGTGGATATTAACACCAGCTGGAGAAAAACAAGGTGGAAAACAAGAATATGCTAATAAAAAAAAATATATAAAATGGGATAATAAAATAAAAACTAATGTAAATTTACTTAATACTATAAAAGAATTTAAAAATTCTAAAATCAATAAAACAAAAAAAATGACTAATAAAGAAAAGGGTGATAGATATGAAGCTTTTATAGCTGAACACTTTAGAGAACTTGGATATTATGTTTGGGAACATGGTAAAGAAAAAGGTGTTAAAGATAAGAGTATAGATTTAATTGTTAAAAAAGATAAAGATTTTTTATTTATACAATGTAAAGATTGGAATACATGGAAAATAAATCATAAAGAAGTAAAAGCAACTAGATCAGATTTAAGAGAATATTTAAAAAATAAACCAGAGTTTTGGAATCTTATAAAAAATCATGAATTAAAATTATTATATATAACATCTAAAGAATGCTTAACACCTGGTGCATATAGATATATAGAAGAAAATAAAAAAATAGTAGATTATAAAGTTATACCTATAACAGCATAAATAATAATTAAAGGGGTAATTAATCAAAACAGAGGGATTATCACATTAAAGGGGTAGGGTTTTTTCGAATCTCTCCTCGTCCACCACTTGAAGAAATATAACTACTTCAAATTAAACTTCCAAAATTTAAAAACTTTATTTCATAATCTTAGTTAAAAAACTATTCAATTGATTTGCAAAATTATGTGCATCTTTTTGTGAAAAAGGTTTAGGTCCTTTAGTGATTTCACCACTATCTCTTATCTGTTCCATTAAATTTCTCATTGCTAGATATTGTTTTATATTATCTCTAGTAAAAAGTTCACCTCTGTGATCAATTGCATGAGCATTTTTATTGATGATTCTATCAGCTAATGGGATATCAGCTGTGATGATTAAATCACCATTCTCAGCCATCTCTACAATCTTATGATCAGCTTCATCTGCCCCAGCTTCAACTATTATATAATTAACATATTTGGATTTACCAATAGATACTTTTTTATTTGAAACTACAAATGTTGGAATTTTTAGTCGCTCTATTGAACGAATTAGTATAGGTTTTAGTAAATTTGGAAATGCATCTGCATCAACATATATTTTAAACATTTATTAGCCTTAATTTTTCTTCTCTTTTTAGTTGTTTTATCTCATACTCTCTTTTAGATGCACTGCTTCTAGTTTCAGAAGTTTCAGTATATACTATTTTGACTGGTCGTCTAGCTTTTGTATATTTTGCACCTTTGCTGGAGTTGTTATGCTCCTCTAATCGTTTTTGAACATCTTTAGCGATTCCAGTGTAAAGAGTTTTATCATTACATTCAACAATGTAAATAAAATATGACATAAGATTCTCCATATAAGTTATGGAAGAATTGTAGCATATGCTTTAATAATTATGGATTGATTAGGAGATAGGATGCTAAGAGAATGATGCTTAGTCTAAATAAATTGATAGCGACTACCCCAAATATACTCATATTATAACAATTGGTACAGATAGAATATTTTTTATTTTCGTAAAGAGAATAGATTGTATAAGTTATATTTATTGCTAGCACTATTAATGAAAGATATTGTTGATAATTCCAAAGTTTAGAGTTCTCTATAAAAAATGATGAGCCTAAAATTAGAAGCATAAATACCATTAAATAGTTAGATACATTTACAAAATAGTCTCTGTTAAATTTTTTTGGTGAAGTTGGACAACTTGAGAGAGTATTATTTAAGTTAGTTTCAAATCTATTTTTTGCATCACCTTTTAATTGTGTTAGAAAGTTTGCTCCAAAAAGATAATCTATTTTTCTCTGAAGTAAAATAGAAAAATCTCCATCAGCCTTAATCGAATGTTGTTCACCTTTTCTATCTTCATATACCAAGCTTATTTTTTCATATCTAATCATCTCTGCCTGAATATTTGGAAAGTATGAACTAGATTCTATGCTATTAACCAGACCTTTTTTATTTAAGATTCTAGGGTTAATTAACTCTAAAAATTTACCATCTTTTTTTACAACAACTAAATTATAATAACTACCAACCTGACTAGCACTAAGTCCATCAAGTGAATTACTCTCTGCTGTTTCTTTTAAATCATCAATAAAATTATAAAGCTCATCATCAAATGTTCGAACATCAGGAGCATACTCTATCCCTGTTGGAGTTGGATATGTGATTATTTTTTTAATCATAATTTAAAACCTTGTAATTTATAGAGATATGGAAGTGCGGGGATAGTAGAGCAAAATGCTCTACTTTAAAGATTAGTGATGACTTTTAAGTATTAAAACAGACATTTTAATATTGATTGCAACAAATCTAACAATCTGCCAAAGAACACAAGTTCTCATAAATTTTTGAGTACCACTTGGAATCATTGTTCCAAACTGAGGTGTATATGGTTCAACATGTTGTACATGTGAATGGTCTTTTGTTACTTCTTCTTTTTTAATTTCGCTCATGATAAATATTCCTTAATTTTATTATTTTATCTTTATTCAGGGATTAAAGTCCAACCTGGTTTAAGTTTTGCTTTCCATATAAAGGCATGGTGAAGTAAGTGCTTAACCCAGTGTGCAGCAAGACCAATCTCACCAGTTGTACCATTAATATCTCTACCTGTACCTGGGTATTTTTTGAAATCTGGAACAATAGGGAAAACAGTCATCGCAGCAGCAGTTCCACTCAATAATCCTTTACCAGAAGATGCAACACAAGCTGCACCCATCTCTGCCATACAAGATGTATGAGTTGGTTCAGTTGTTTTACCTGTCATCATATCAACAATACTAGAAACAACAGCCTTACCCATCATAGCTGATGGCATACCAGTTCTTGGAGGAGTTGGTGTGATAGGTGTACCATTTGGTGACTTCATCGGTTTAGAGATTGGATGTGGAGGAGCAAAAGCGATACCTGCTGCAAAAATATTTTTATATGCAGGTGATTGTAGCGTTTTTGGCCAATCTGATGGTTCCCAATCGGCATAAGAAGTTTTAGTGTAATCAGCATCAACTTTCATCATACCATTTGGAGCAAATACACTGTCTGTAATATCAGAACCATCTTTACCATAAGCTTTCATACCAACACCAGCAAATGGTGGGATAAGCATAGCAAAATCAAAATCTTGAGTATCAATAGAACCATCTAATGACTCATAAGTAACCATACCTTTTTCAACTTTATTAACATGAGCTCCAATAATCCAATCCATACCCCGTTCAGCATAAAGAGATTCAGCAAATACTTTAGATGAAGTGATAAAACCACCCATCTTAAAATGAAGCCCACCCATACCAAAATCACCAAGGAATGATTCATTAGAGATCCAAATCATATCTGCCATATCACGAACACCCTCTTCACGAAGCTTATGCTCAATATTGAAGATATACTCAAAGGCAGCACCTTGACAAGTACACATACCATGACCAGTACCAATTAGAAACTTTTGTCTAGAACCTGATTTCATTTTCTCTATACATATGTCAAGTTCGTGTGCAGCATGAATAGCATGATCAGCAGTACATACTGAAACAGTATGCTCACCCATAACAGTTCCTTCACCAAGACCAGGAGTTGCACCAAAGTTTAGTTTTGGTCCTGTCGCATTGATAATATAATCATACTCTAGCTCTTCAGATTCACCCTCTTTACCTTGACCAGTATATTCAATAGTAACAAATGATTTATCAATTGTTTGAGAACCATCAGGATTTAGAGAAACTGCTTTTGCTTGTTTATAAATAACCTTTGTTTTAGCATAAACTGGTGCTAAATCAAAGGTTACATCCTCTTTACTCATCGCACCAACACCAACCCAGATGTTTGATGGAATCCAGTTCCATTTTGCATTTGGAGTTACCATTACAACTTCATGCTCATTTCCGAGCCATTTTGCAGCGAAAGATGCTGCTGTATGACCAGCTACACCTGCACCAAGAATTACTAATCTTGCCATATTATATTCCTCAATATTAATTCTAAAGTAAGTGTATCTGAAAAAATAAGAAAAGAGTTATTATATTACTAATCATTATTATACTAAGAAGTTATATATGAAATTAAATCCCTGTATTTAGGGATTTAATAGCTGTACTTTAATTAAAAAAGTGGAAGACTTTGAAAATATAATAAAATTTTAAAATTATTTATTTGAGTCTAGTGTGTAAAAATTACACACTATTTGTATAAGTAAAACTAATTTAAGATTTTAGAAATAATCTCATAAGTGTTTTTAGATAGATTTTTTGTAGATATGATTCTTTTTAATTCTATTTTCATTAACTCTTTATTTTGTTCATTCATTTTTGCATATATTTTGAAAGCCCCAGACAACCCTGATGCCATTTGTGCATTTATTTTGTCTATCTCTATAATTTTATCTGCTACAAATTTATATCCACTACCATCTTTTAAGTGAAAATGTTTATAGTTTCTTGCAAATGTTCCTATGAGTGAACGAACAAGATTCGGAACTTTTTTATCATAAGCTTTATCTTCTTGAAGTTTTATAACTCTATTTAGTAAAGCATCTCTATTTGAAGCTGATAGTATAGAGAAGTATTTATTCATAACTAAAGTGTTATCTTTATATCTTTCATAAAAATCTTTTAAAGCTATCTCTCTAAATTCAGAAGATATATTTTCTAAAATATCTAGTGCTACGATTCTGTCTGTCATTGTTATAGATTCATCATATTGTTTTTTAGCGATGTTGATAATCTCATCATTTTCTAAACTAGATAGAATCTTTAAACAACGATTCTTAATCGCTCTTTTTGATATATTTTGAGAATCTATCTTTTTTGACAAAGGTGAATGGTTATTTTTATAAATCTCTAATAGTTTATCTTTATATGTAATTGCTAAATGTTTTTCTAGTCTCTCTTTGGCATTATAAATAGGTTCAAAATCAACTATATCCATTCTTTGCATCAAAGTAGATACACTAGGTAACTCTAATAATAGTGCTTTGTATGATAGGTCTATATCAAGATTTAAAATTGAACCATAAGCTTCAACAAATCCATCATCTATATCTCCATTATTCATAATTGTTTCTAAAGTATTAATTGCAAAAGATTGAGCAGATTCATATCTTACAAAGCTGTTAGAATCGTATTTCATTAAAAATGAAAAATTTTGTTTCTCTTGTTTTACAATTATAGGTGCAGAGAAGTCTCTGTTTATGGATAAAATAGGTTCTTGATCTATATTTTCAAAAACAAACTCTTGATTCTCTTTTGAAATAATTAAAGTTTCACTTAGAATCTCAACACCATCTTTATTTAGTAAAGCAATTTTAAGAGGAAAAAAGTAAGGCTCTTGTTTTTTAGAATCTTGAGAATCTGGAATGATTTGTTTTAGTTTTAATATATATGTTTTATCTTCATAACTCTCTTTTACTTCAAGTGTAGGTGTTCCATTTTGATGATACCATCTTTCAAATTCACTTAAATCAATTCCACCTGCATTACTCATAGCCCATAAAAAATCATTTGTAGTAACAGCTTGACCATCAAATGTTTTAAAATAAAGATCTGTTGCTTTTCTATAATTTTCTTCACCCAAAAGTGTATGAATCATCCTAATAACTTCTGCACCTTTCTCATAGACAGTTGCTGTGTAAAAGTTATTCATGGATATATAAGATTCTGGTTGGATTGGGTGAGAGGTTGGTGAGGCATCCTCTACAAACTGTCTCTCTCTTAGTGATTTTACATCTTCGATTCTTTGAACCTCTTTAGAGTTTAAATCTCCACTAAAACATTGATCACGAAATACTGTTAATCCCTCTTTTAGTGTGAGCTGAAACCAGTCTCTACAAGTTATACGATTCCCAGTCCAATTATGAAAATACTCATGAGCTATAACAGATTCTATCCCCATAAAATTAGCATCAGTAGCAGAATCTTCATCTGCTAAAACATAATGTGAGTTAAAAATATTTAAACCTTTATTTTCCATTGCTCCCATATTAAAACTATCTACTGCTACTATATTATATATATCTAAGTCGTACTCACGACCATATTTCTCTTCATCCCAAACCATAGACTTTTTAAGTGAACTCATAGCATGACCACATTTAGATTCATTCCCTTTGTCACAATATATATTTAGCTCAACATAATTTCCACTAGCAGTAGTAAACTCATCATTTACGATTCCAAGGTCTCCAGCTACAAGAGCAAAAAGGTAAGATGGTTTAGGGTGTGGATCGTGCCAAGTAACACCGTGTCTAGAATCGTAAGAATCGTGGCAAGTAATTTTGTTTCCATTACTTAGAAGTATTGGATATAGATTTTTATCAGCAATAACAGTAGTAGTAAAAATAGACATAACATCAGGTCGGTCAAGATATGGGGTGATACTTCTAAAACCTTCTGGTTCGTTTTGAGTACAAAAGATAGAACCTGATTTGTATAGTCCCTCTAACTCTGTGTTATTTTGTGGATAGATTTTATTTATTATTTTTATAGTGAAAGATTCTGGTACATTTAAAATTGTTAAAGATTCATCTTCTATGATATATCTAGAATCGTTTAATCTTAAATCATTTATCCATAACTCAAGTAATTCTAAATCTACTGAATTAAGTTTTATATTTTTAGTATTAGAATCTTCTTTTGTAATTTTCATGATATTTTTTACAATAGTATAATCTTCAAATAGGTCAAAAACTAGTTCACAACTATCTATGCTGAACTCAGGCTTTTTATAGTCTTTTAGGTAAATTGCTTTCATATTATTCATTTTATGCCTTTATTTTAAAATTAGTTCTGGAAAGTATGTATGGAGTGTTATAGCAGTAGTAGCTGATAATTTTTTCATAAGTTTGTCAAATTTATCCTCTTTATTCCATATAGGATTTGAAACTTTACTTAATTTAATTAGCTCTTGTTTTGCATCATACATAACACCAATCTTATCAATTAAACCAACATTTTTTGCTTGATGAGCAGTAAATATATGTGCATCAGCATAAATATCTCTTTTATTATAGTCTAATTTACGAGCATCAGCCACATCTCTTGTGAACATATCGTAAGTTCCATGAATTACTTTATTAAGTTCATTTATCTCTATATCACTCCACTCTCTATCTGAAGTACCAACTTTTTTATATCTACCAGCTTGAACAGTTTGAGTTTTAACCCCAATTTTTTCCATAAGTTCACTGACATTAGCACCCTGCATAATTACACCAATACTTCCAACCATAGAACCAGGATTTGCAATGATTTTATCAGCCCAAATACTTGCATAGTAACTACCACTAGCAATTGTCCCTTGTGCATAGGCAACAACAGGTTTTACTTTTGTAAGTCTTTTTATCGCATAAGCTACTTCAACTGATGGAGCAACAGCACCACCTGGAGAATCTACAATAAATAAAACCCCTTTAATATTAGTATCATTTTGTGCATCATCAATCTGTGCTAAAACTTCAGAAACTTCCATAATAGGACCAACTAAAGATATTGTTTGTAGATTGTTTGATGCTAAATCATTTTCACTTTGAGGTGCAAAAAGTAAAAATAGTATAAGCAAAAATATCATCGCTTTAAAATTGTTTTGAATCAATTGTAAAGTGTAGGTGATAGGGGAAAATAACATTTTTAGAAATTTCATTTAGAATCCTTAAATTTTTGAAAAAATTATAGCTGAAAATTATATAATAAGTATGCCTAGGGTTTAACCCAAATAATTTCATAACATTCTTCATGCCTCCAAATTCATAAGCAACTCATCTTTTTTAAATCTAAAAGCACCTAATTAGGCTGTAAATTCATCTTTTACATTTTTTTGGCTCCATCAAGGATAAATTTTATATATTTTACAGAGTATTCGCTATTTTTTGACACTACTTTCTTGTTATAGTTAATTGGTTTGTGCTTAATGATAGACTTTATTTGATTTAAATTTACTGTCATTTCAAACTCACTTCATAAGCTCTTTGTCTTATTGTTTGTAGTAGTTTTATAAACCTCTCATTCACTTTGAGTATAGTCTCTCTTGCATGAGAGACTACCTTACCAGCAATATTATAAAGTTTATATCTGATTGTTTTGACTGTGTGTTTTTTTAGATTTGTATCTAATATTTCTTTGAAAAGTAAAAAAAGATTATAAGCCAAGGTTCCAATATAAAAATAAAATGTATTTGCTTCAAGATTTGAGCTTGGAAGATAGCTCATGTTGAAACCATTCTTAAGTTCTTTAATTTTATTCTCACTTGTTTTACCGCGTTGACGGTGAAGTTTGATTATCTCTTCTGGAGTAAGTTCATTGTCATTTGTAGCGATACAGTAAAAG
>JAMOPL010000092.1 GCA_027064515.1 Sulfurimonas sp.
TTTAATGGTAAAGATAATTTAGCAGATATTAATTTTAAAAAATCTCCACTAATACCTATAAACTCACCATCTTTAAAACCTTCATAAGGTAGATAATCTTTTTGTACACAAACACTTAACTCTTTTTTATTTTTTAAGTACTCTTTCTCCTCTTTGGTAAAACTTAGAGTATATTTTGTATCCTCTTTTACAATAAATTTATCTAAATCAATTTTAGTATCAACAAGTCCCATAAGATTATATATATCATATATTCTTTGTATCTTGTTTTTGTCAATATCTCCTAATTTTTCATTCTGATAATATGCTAATTTTTTTAACTCTTTTGCTTCAAACTTTAAAGCTTCTTTAGATTTATTTTGAATATTATATTTTTGAAGAATTATCTCTACTGTTTCATCAATATTATCAAAAGCATACTCCCAACCTTTAATGGATGCTTTTTTAAATGCTAATGTTCTCTCTCTATGATTTTCTAATTCATCTGAACTTGTAAAAAGAATATCACTATATATATCAAATCCATAATCTTTAGGGTCAAATATAGTGTATTTCACACCTTTTTGTTCTAAAAGAAAAGGCTCATTAGATACATATGCAGAAAATAAATCTGTTTTTTTATCTATCAAATCATCTATATTAAAAGTGTGTTCTATCACCTTCATATCTGATATAGATACACCTTCACGATTTTGCATAGCTAATAGAGCAACTGTACTATACACATCAGAAGTTATCATAACTCTTTTACCAACAAAATCTTTTACTCTCTTAATGCCAGAATCTTTTGTTGTAATTAATACTGATGGAGATGACTGAAAGATAGATGCTAAAAGCTTTATATCTTTTCCCTTACTTTTTTCTGCAACTAAAGATGAGCGACCAATTCCATAAGTAACTCTCTTATTTAAAACTTCATCTATGGGCATTATTTTATTGTTAAACTTTTTCAGTTCTACATCTAAACCAACCTCTTCATAAAAACCTTTCTCTTTTGCCATATAATAACCAGCAAATTGAAATTGATCTAGCCACTGAAGTTGTAACGACACTTTTTCTAACTCTTTTGCTCCAAGTAGTGAACTTAGTAGTAATATAATTGTAATTAATTTCATATCTATAATCTCTTTTTGTAAAATATTTTAAATATATGGCACAACTACGATTATATCTATATTTAGTGATAAAACCAAAAACTTTTACCATTAAATTTTTTTATTAAGTCATAAAATAAGCAAAATTTTTAAAATTCGGCAAGATAAATATTGTAAATAATTTTTAAAAAGTGGGAGTATTTTTTTTAGGGGGTTTAAGTATGGTGCGCCCGACACGATTCGAACGTGTGACCGCTGGTACCGCAAACCAGTGCTCTATCCAGCTGAGCTACGAGCGCACACCATCTCTTGTTTAAGAGGTTGAAATTATAACACGGTAAACTTAAAGAATTATAAAACTATTGAATTTATAATTCTTTTTGTCTCTTTTTCTTGAGAAAATAACTCTTGGTTCTTTCTTACATATGATTGAAGCAACTGTTTAATATCGTTATTTCCATCAATATTAAAGTCTTTTTTCATCTGCTTTTCTAAATAGATAGCAAATTGACCTTCTACATTAATATCAAAAGGTGAACCACCGATTTTTAATGATAACTTTTTATCCATAAATAATTAGTTTAATATACTTTCTATCTTACTTACAATATCTTCTATCTCTAAATCTTTCATTGCATTATCATCACTTAATCTATTAAGCTCTTGATTTTTTAACTCTAATGATGATTTTAATGTAACTATTTCATTACGAAGAGCTTCATTATCATCTTTTAATGAATGATACTGTTCTAATACTTGTGATACTTTATCACCTAATTTTTCTAATGTTGTTTGATTTTCCATAAATAATTCCTAACATAATTTTATTCTTATAATTCTATCACAAAAAGATAGATATTTAACAATCTCAAACTCAATTAAATAGTAAAAACTAAATTTTATTTATTTTTAATAAGAAAAAGGTGTATATAACCAAAATATTTTATCAATTTTATATTTTTATCGGCATCAAGGTCAGCTTGTAATTCTAATAAAAATGATTTTAACTCACCATCATCAAAATCACCTAAATATTTATAATCACTATGCTCTTCACAGCTAAGCCGTACTTGACGATAAGTTGGGGTTATTATATCTGATATCCATATTTTCATAATCTTATTATACAGTTATTCAACCAATTATTATTAAAAATAAAATATTATCTAATCATATACAGAATCCATATCAAAATCATCATCTTCTAAATCAGGTAATGTAGATAAAGAATCTGGATTAACCTCTGAACCTTTCAAATCATAATCATCGCCACTATAAAAAGTTTGCTCTTTAGAATAAAGCTTCTCTTTTTCCATCTCAATTTGAATCTGTTTTTCAGCTCTACTTTTTCTATCACTATCCTCACTAGAAGCCATTAATAATGCATTTAATATAATTGCAAATATAAATATCTTTTTCATGTCAATCCCCTTAACTAAATATTTTCTTTAATTGATAGTACTTAATTATACTTTATATTAATCTTAATTATAAATTACTACCTATAAATAAAATAATACTTATAAAAATAGTAAATTAGCTATAATCCAAACTATGAAAAAAGAGATAGATTTTAAAGTAGATTCCCCTTATCAACCAGCTGGTGATCAGCCAACTGCTATTAAAGAGTTGACTGATTCTATACTAAAAGGTAATCGTTACCAAACCCTAGAAGGGGTTACAGGTAGTGGTAAAACTCACACTATGGCGAGAGTTATAGAAAATGTAAAAATGCCTACTATCATTATGACTCACAACAAAACTTTAGCTGCACAACTGTATAGCGAGTTTAGAAGTTTCTTCCCTAAGGCTCATGTTGAGTATTTTGTATCTTACTATGATTATTATCAACCTGAAGCATACATACCTCGTCAAGATCTATTTATTGAAAAAGATTCTGCTATAAATGATGAGCTTGAAAGACTTAGACTCTCTTCTACTGCGAATCTTTTAAGTTATGATGATGTAATTGTGATAGCTTCTGTCTCTGCTAACTATGGTCTTGGTGACCCAGAAGAGTATGAAAGTATGGTACAAGTGATAGAGGTAGGTGATGAGATAGCTCAGAAAAAACTACTTTTAAGACTTGTAGAGATGGGATATAGTCGTAACGATAGCTATTTTGATAGTGGACATATTAGAGTTAATGGGGAGAGTATAGATGTCTATCCCCCATATTTTGAACAAGAAGCGATTCGAATAGAGTTTTTTGGTGATGAGATAGAGGCAATATATACTTTTGATATTATTGATAACAAAAGATTAGAAGAGCATAAAAAATTCACTATCTATGCAACATCACAGTTTAGTGTTTCTCAAGAAAAAATGGCAATTGCTGTTAAAAGAATCGAAGAGGAACTAGATTCTAGACTACAATACTTCCAACAGGCTGGAAAATTACTTGAATACCAAAGACTAAAACAAAGAGTTGAGTTTGATTTAGAGATGCTTGAAACAACTGGTATGTGCAAAGGTGTAGAAAATTATTCAAGACTTTTGACAAATAAAAAAGAGGGTGAAGCCCCTTATACATTACTTGATTATTTTGAATTAAAGCATAAAGATTATCTAATTATAGTGGATGAATCTCATGTTTCACTTCCTCAATATCGTGGTATGTATGCTGGAGATAGAGCTAGAAAAGAGGTTTTGGTTGATTATGGTTTTAGACTGCCTAGTGCCTTAGATAATAGACCATTAAAAGCAGATGAGTATATAAATAAAGCACCACATTATCTTTTTGTATCAGCTACACCAGCAGAGTATGAATTAGAGATGTCAAGTACAGTTGCAAAACAGATTATTAGACCAACAGGTTTGCTTGACCCAGAAATAGAGATAAAAACTTCAGATAACCAAGTTGAAGATATACATGATGAGATTAAAAAAGTAACTGCTAAAAATGAGCGAATTTTAATTACAGTTCTAACAAAAAAAATGGCAGAATCTCTTACAAAATATCTAGCAGACTTAGGTATAAAAGTTCAATATATGCATTCAGATATTGACACAATAGAGAGAAATCAAATTATCAGAGCTTTAAGAGTTGGTGATTTTGATGTTCTTATCGGTATCAATCTCCTAAGAGAGGGTTTAGACCTTCCAGAGGTCTCTTTAGTAGCTATTCTTGATGCTGATAAAGAGGGATTTTTAAGAAGTGAAACTGCTCTTATACAAACCATAGGTAGAGGTGCTAGAAATGTAAATGGTCGTGTAATTCTATATGCTAATCGTATTACAGGTTCTATGCAAAGGGCTATTGATAAAACAAATAGTAGAAGAGAGATTCAAGAAAAGCATAATAAAAAACACAATATTATCCCAACAACAACTATTAGGAAATTAGATGCAAATCTAAAACTTGAAGATCATGGTGACATTTACCAAAAACATAAAAAAATGGATAAAATGCCAGCATCAGAAAAAAAAGCGATAGTTAAAGAGCTTTCATTAAAAATGAAACAAGCTGCAAAAGAGTTAAACTTCGAAGAAGCAGCAAGACTTCGTGATGAGATAATGAAGATAAAAAAATTATAGGATAATTAATGGAAGATACTTTTAGTAACTTAGCTACATATGGATATATAGGACTGTTTTTATATTCACTAGGTGGTGGATTTGTGGCACTTATTGGTGCGGGTGTACTCTCTTTTATGGGTAAAATGGATTTAAGTTTATCAATTGCTATCGCATTTACAGCTAATGCACTTGGTGATGTGATGCTATTTTATATGGCTAGATACCAAAAAACTATGATGATGGAGGGGATAAAAAAACATAGAAGAAAACTTGCTCTTGCTCATATTATGATGAAAAAAAATGGCTCGTGGATTATCCTTATTCAAAAATTTGTTTATGGGATAAAAACACTTATCCCTATTGCTATTGGACTTACAAAATATGATTTTAAAAAGTTTGTAATTTTAAATGTAGCAAGTTCAGCTATTTGGGCTTTAGCATTTGGACTTGGTAGCTACTATTCTGGTGAGGCTTTAGTAAAATTTGCAGGTATAATTAGTGATAAACCTTGGATAGCACCAGTTATATTAGTTGTTTTAGGTGGAAGTTTATGGTTGTATATGGAAAAAGCAACGAAAAAGAAAAAAGTTTAGTTCAGCAACTATAATTAGCAAATCAAAAACTATAAAAAAGCATTTCTAAAGTTTTAGATTTGCTGTAATCTGTACAAAATATCCAACAAAGCTAAGGCTATAAGCCTACCGTGTTGGATTTTTGTGCAAAGTGCAATGAAGACGAAGTTTTAAGAACCTACAATTGGCCCGAATGGAGCATAATCTATATGATTCCCATCTTGATATTTTTTATAGTTTTCAACAAACATCTCTGCAAGTTCATCTCTAGTTTTATCAAATAACTCTTTATCTTCCCAAGCATTACGAGGGTTTAGAATTTCAGGTTTGATATTACCTAAAGTTGTTGGAACATTAAGTCTAAATGTTTTAGTAGTATCAAATTCACTCTCTTTGATGCTTCCATCAAGGATAGCATTTATACAAGCACGAGTATCTTTGATACTCATTCTTTTACCAACACCGTAACCACCACCTGTCCAACCAGTGTTAACAAGGTAAACATTCACTTCATGTTCATCTATTTTTTCACCTAAAAGTTTTGCATATACTGTTGGGTGAAGTGGTAAAAATGCCTCTCCAAAACAAGCAGAAAAAGTTGCAACAGGCTCAGTAATTCCACGCTCTGTTCCAGCAACTTTTGCAGTATATCCACTTAAGAAATAATACATCGCTTGTTCTTTAGTCAATTTTGATACTGGAGGTAAAACACCAAAAGCATCAGCAGTTAAAAAGATAATATTTTTTGGATGACCAGCACTTAAACCAGGTTCATGATTCTCAATATGCTCTATTGGGTAAGAAACACGAGTATTTTCAGTTTTTGAAGAATCTTCATAATCTACCTCACCTTCACCATACATAACAACATTTTCTAAAAGTGCATTTTTTCTAATAGCATTATAAATTTCAGGTTCACTCTTCTCATCTAGGTTAATTACTTTGGCGTAACATCCACCCTCAAAGTTAAAAACACCATGCTCATCCCAACCATGCTCATCATCACCAATTAAAGCACGATGTGGATCAGTAGAAAGTGTAGTTTTACCAGTTCCACTCAAACCAAAGAAAAGTGCAGTATCACCACTATCTCCAACATTTGCAGAACAGTGCATAGAAAGATGACCTTCTAATGGTAACCAGTAGTTCATCATTGAAAAAATTCCTTTTTTGAGCTCCCCACCATACCAAGTACCACCAATAATCGCCATATTCTTTTCAACATCAAAAAGTACAAATACTTCTGAATTTAATCCATGCTCTTTCCATTTATCATTTACTGCTTTACAAGCATTTAAAACAACAAAATCAGATTTGAACTCTTCAAGTTCAACCTCTGTTGGTCTAATGAACATATTTTTTACAAAATGTGACTGCCAAGCTATTTGAGAAACAAATCTTACTGATCTTCTTGAAGCAACACTAGCACCACAAATAACATCAGTTACATAAAGATCACTATTTGATAATTGTTCTTGAGCTACAACAAGAAGCTCTTCAAAAATTTCAGAACTAACTTTTTGGTTTACATCACCCCAAGCGATATATTTGTTTGATGGATCACGATCAACAAAATATTTATCTTTTGGACTACGACCTGTAAAAATTCCAGTATCAACAGCAGTTGCACCTTTTTTTGTTTGCTGACATTCTTTGTTCTCAAGTTCGTGTCGAATTAATTCATCATAACTCAGGTTATGAAAAACCTCACCAACATTCTTTAGTCCTAACTCTTCTAGTTCTGTTACATTCATAACTTAGCCTCTAATGGTATTTTGTAATTTTTTTGTAATAGTCAAATTATACCCTTACTACACCTAAATATACTATTAAAATATAACACTAATTTGAATAAAATTAATTTAAGATTTATTTGATAGAATTCTGTATAAGTTTTTGATCGCGTAACTCAGTGGTAGAGTGTTACCTTGACATGGTAGAAGTCAGCAGTTCAAGTCTGCTCGTGATCACCATCATATATACTAAAATGCTAACAAAACATTCTGCCTCCAACTGCATCACAAACCGTTTCATCCTTAAAAGTATCAAATGCCTTTTTGAGCATTAGTTCTATCCCATTCGTGACAAATTCGTGACCATTTTTATTATTACCCCTTAATTCATTTTTATATAAACTTCCATCAAATAATTTAGGGATAAAGATGATTGAAAATATATTAAAAAGAGATGGCTCATATAAAAAGTTTTTTCCATTTAAGATAGAAGATGCGATAAGAAAAGCTTTTGAAAGTGAAAATATCACTTATGATAACTCGATTTTTACTTATGTACTAGATGGTCTTAAAGAGAAAAAAGTGATTGCTGTTGAGGATGTTCAAGACTTGATAGAAAAAGAGTTACATAAAGCTAACTACTTTGATGTTATGCGTTCATTTATCCTTTATCGTCATATACATAAGATGCAAAGAGAGCATCAACTTGAGGAGGACACCACTTATATAAATTCCACTCAAACAATAGAGGAGTATATAAACGGAAGTGATTGGAGAATCAAAGCAAACTCTAACACTGGCTACTCAAATGCTGGTCTAGTAAATAACACAGCTGGAAAAGTGATAGCAAACTATTGGTTAGACAAAATTTACTCTAAAGAGGAAGGCACTACTCATAGAGATGGTGATTATCATATTCACGATTTGGACTGTTTGACTGGATATTGTGCTGGTTGGAGTTTGAGAGTTCTTCTTGATGAGGGGTTTAATGGTGTTCGTGGACGAGTTGAGAGTAATGCTCCCAAACATTTTCGTGAGGCACTTGGGCAGATGGCAAATTTCTTGGGAATCTTACAAAGTGAATGGGCTGGAGCTCAAGCATTTTCATCATTTGATACATATTTGGCACCATTTGTATTTAAAGACAAACTAAACTTTAAGGAGGTAAAAAAAAGTATTAGAAGTTTCATCTATAACCTGAATGTCCCTGCTCGTTGGGGTCAATCACCCTTTACAAACATAACGATAGATTGGACTGTTCCAGATGACCTAAAAGAGCAGATTCCAACATCAAATCAAAATCATCTTTTTAAAAATATTATCGATACTCAATTAAAATTCAAAGCAAATGAGAGGGGGTGTAACTCCCTACAAGATATGAAATATAAACATTTTCAAGATGAGATGAATATGATAAACAAAGCTTTTTATGAAGTTATGACTGAGGGTGATAAAACAGGGCAACCTTTTACATTTCCTATTCCAACTGTAAATATTACTCCTGATTTTGACTGGTATGGCGAGAATACCGACTTGCTGTTTGAGAATACTGCAAAAATTGGGTCTTCATATTTTCAGAACTTTATAGGAAGTCAGTATAAAAAAGATAAAGATGGAAACTTAGTAGAAAATGAGAATGCATATAAACCAGGGGATGTGAGAAGTATGTGTTGTAGGCTACAACTTGATTTAAGAGAACTTCTTAAACGGGGTGGTGGTCTCTTTGGTAGTGCAGAGATGACTGGAAGTATAGGGGTAGTAACTCTTAATATGGCTAGAATTGGATTTTTATATAAGGGTGATAAAGAGGCTCTAATATTTAGGGTTAACCAACTCATGAATCACGCTTATTCCACTTTAGAGAAAAAAAGAGTTTTCATACAAGAGATGTATGATAGGGGACTTTTCCCATATACAAAAAGATATTTACCCAGCTTTAAAAACCACTTCTCAACTATCGGTGTAAATGGGATGAATGAGATGATTCTTAACTTTACCAATGGTGAATATGACATTAGCTCAAATGAGGGAATAGAGTTTGCAACCGAAATTCTAGACCATATGAGAGATAAAATGGTAGAGTATCAAGAGGAGAGTGGAAACCTTTACAACCTTGAAGCAACCCCAGCTGAGGGAACAACATACAGATTCGCAAAAGAGGATAAAAAGAGATACGGTGATTCTATTATACAAGCAGGGATGGATGAAAATATCTATTATACAAACTCCTCACAGATTCCAGTAGGTTTGACTGATGACCCTTTTGAAGCATTGACACTTCAAGATGATTTGCAATGTAAATACACAGGTGGAACTGTTCTTCACCTTTATATGCAAGAGAGAGTAAGTTCAACCGAAGCATGTAGAAAGTTAGTTAAAAATGTTATCTCTAACTTTAGACTTCCATATATCACGGTAACTCCACTTTTTTCAGTGTGTCCTAAACACGGATATATATCGGGAGAATATGAGTTTTGTCCAAAATGTGATGAAGAGTTAATAAACAAATATACAGAGGAAAAAAAATTATGAATAAAAATGAAATTTTAAATCAACACCAAGATAAAAGACAAAAGTGTATAGTTTATACAAGAGTTATGGGTTACCACAGACCCGTTGAGAGTTTTAACATTGGAAAAACTGGCGAACATAAACAAAGAAAGCAGTTTGTACAACACTAAAATAATCTATGACTTAACAAA
>JAMOPL010000093.1 GCA_027064515.1 Sulfurimonas sp.
TTTTTATATAAAGATTTTGTACTTAAATTAAAGGAAAATCCATCTTTGAGTACAATAAGTTTACTCTCAAATTTATCCTCAATGGAATCTATATATTCTAAAAGTTCATCAGGATCAAATGGTTTTATGAGATACTTTACTACCCCAATATCTATTGCATTTAAAAATTTATCTACTTCACTGTATGCACTTAGTATGATAATAGGAACAGTAGTATCTATCGCCTTAATCTCTTTAGCCATCTCTAAGCCTGTCATTTTTGGCATCATAATATCTGTTATAACTATATCGGGGCTAATTTGTAAAAACTTCTCTAACCCCTCTTGCCCATCATTTGCGATAGTAAAACTATAAAAACTATCACCTATCGCATTTTTTAAAAGAGATGCTAGATTCTCTTCATCTTCAACTAATAAAACTTTTAATCTTTTTAATACTCTATTTCTCATTTTTCTCTTCTATGGGAATCTTGATAGTGAAAGTTGTTGTGGAATTTTCAGATTCTACATCGATAGAACCATCTAAACCCTGCTCACAAATTATCTTAGACATAAAAAGACCAAGACCTGTTCCTTGACTTTTATGTTTAGTTGTAAAGTACGGCTCAAAAATTTTATATAAATTCTTTTCATTTACACCACCAGCATTATCACCAAACTCTAGTAGTGCGAATCTATTTTCCGTTTTTGTAATAATATTTATCTCTCTTGTTTGGATACTGTTATGAACAAAAGCATCAATAGAGTTTTTGATGAGATTTACAATCACTTGTGAAAGTTCATTTGAGATTCCAAGAAGTTCAATCTCTTTAAGCTCTGTTTTTACAATAATATTCTCTTTTTTAAGAAGTTTTTCCATAATATGTAAAGATTCATCAACACTCTCTTTGATTTTAAAATGCTGTTTCTCTTTATCTGGTTTAAAAAAGTTTGTGAAATTTTCTATGGTATTAGACATATTTTTGACAATATTTTTACTCTCATCATAAAACTTTTTTACTTCATCATCATCTCTGTTAAGTGAAGCTTTTTTCATACTGTATATAGTAAGGCTAATTTCAGTAAGGGGTTGTCTCCATTGATGAGCAATGTTCGCAAGCATATCACCAAGACTAGCAAGTCTTGACTGCCAAAACATCACTTTTTGCTTCTCCTCATTCTTAGCTATCTCTTTTTTGATTCTTAGTTCCAATGTTTCATTCAACTCTTGTAACTCTTTTGTTTTATCTTCTACTCTTCTCTCTAGTGTTTCATTTAATTCTTGAAGCTCTCTATCTTTTTTTTCAAGTTTATGTTTATAAATAACCTCTTTTGTAACATCGTACCGTACGGCAATAAACTCTGCAATATCTCCATTTTCATCTAAAATGGGAATCACCGTTGTATTTACATAAAAAGTAGAACCATCTTTTGCTAGATTCTTAACAGTACCTTTATAGATTTTTTTAGTGTTGATAGTCTCCCATAAATGTTTAAAAGTAGATTTTGGAACACTAGGATGTCTGACAATATTATGATTTTTACCAATCAACTCATCATAAGAGTAGCCAGATATTTTACAAAACTCATCATTTACAAAAGTAATCATCCCTTTAACATCAGTTTTGGAAATGATATTGGTTTTTTCTATCGCTTCTTTGTATTGTTTTAACATAATTTATTTTATCTTAAAAGTGTTTAATTGAAAAGATAAGATACTTATTTATATACTATTTAATATTCCTTCTAAAAAGTATGGGTAAATCTATTGGGAATTATGAAAAACTTTTATTAAATTTGAGTTTAAAAATTGTATTACTATCTTTTACCTCAACTTCAAGTTTACTATTGTTCACACTCTCTATCATCTTTTTTGACATATATAGACCAATTCCTGTCCCTTTCCCCTGCTCTTTTGTTGTAAAATATGGGTTAAATATTTTCTCTATTATATCTTTTGGTATCCCTCCACCATTATCTTCCACATTTAAAACAACACTCTTTTCATCTTGTGTTATGTAGATTTTAATTAGTTTATTCTCTATATCAGAATCTTCAAAAACATCTCTTGCATTTACTATAAGATTCAATAAAGTATGCTCTAGGTATTTACTGTTATGAAAAATCTTTATCTCACCATCTATCTCCACATCGATAGATATATCTCTGCTTATAAGTTGAGGTATAATCATCATATATACTTTATTAAATATTTCACTCAATAAAATCTCTTTATTATCCTCTGGCTTATTGAACTCCATAAAATCGTTTATTGTTTCAGAAAGTAGTTGTGTTTTATCTTGAATTAATTGGCTTATTTCTTCAATATCATTATCTTCAAGCATATTCATACTATTTTTCAAAGATAAATTGATTGCAGAAGCAGATATAGCATTGAGTGGTTGTCTCCATTGGTGTGCTATCATATTTAGCATCTCACCTAATTGGGCTAGTTGTGATTGCTGAATCATAAACTTTTCTTGAAGTTTTTTATTGGCAATACTTTCACCAACTTTATAAAATATCTTTAGTAATTTTTTCAACTCCATTGGCTTCAAAAGAAAACCTGAAACACCATGCTCAAGCATCTCTATAAGATTTAAAGAATCATCATAAGCAGATACCACTATAATAAATTGAAGATGATTTATTTGAGTAATATCTCTTATCATCTCCATCCCATTTTTCTTTGGCATATTAATATCTGCGATAACTAAATCATAATAGTTTCCACTCTCCTCTTTATGCTCCATATATCTATTTAATCCATCTTCACCATCAACAGCAACATCAATTTTATTAAAAAGAGTTTCAAAAACTATCAAACCCTCCTCTCTTTCATACTTATCATCTTCTACATAAAGTACAGTTAACTCTTTAGTGTATTTATAAACATCGTTAAATTCATGCATCTAGTTTCTTCCCCCCCCCCCCCCCCGTTTTTTACTACTATTTTAAAACAAACACCATCTTTTATATTTTCCACTATCAACTCTCCATTGTTGTATTTTTCTACTATTATTTTTGACATATACAAACCTAAACCTGTTCCATTTTTTTCATTTTTCGTTGAGAAATATGGATTGAATATCTTTGGTAATATCTTTTCATCTATCCCACCACCATTGTCACTAATAGATATAATGTAATTTTCATCTTCTTTATAAGTAGCTATTTTTATAAATGGTTTCAATATCTTTTTTTCTATAATATTATCTTGAGCATTTTTAATAATATTTAATACCACCTGCATTATCTCATCGTGATAAAGGTATAACTCTGCATTACTCTTATAATCTTTTATTACCTTGATATTAGCATTATTTATTGATGATTCTATTATTGTGAGTGCTTTATCTATTGATAGTGTGATATTATGTAACTCTTTCTCTTTGTTTGGTTTAAATAGATTTTTAAAATCTTCAATAGTACTAGATAAATAGTTTACATATTTACTAATATCATCATATTTTTTATCTATCGATTCAAGATAACTCTCTAGCTCTTTTTGATTCTTAAAATCTATTTTCCTAGCAAGTAATTGAAACTTTAGCCCTATCACCACACTACTAATCGCTCCTAATGGTTGTCGCCATTGATGTGCTATCATAGTTATCATCTCACCCATCTGAGCTTGACGAGATTTTTGAAGTAAAAGTTGGTTTGATTTTGTAATCTCCTCTACTTGTTGTGAAACTTTTAACTCCAAAGTTTTATTTAGAACCTCTAGCTTTTTTTGTAACTTTTTTTGTTTAATTAAAAAATAGATGATTATCAATAAAATAAGGATAACAATAGCAAGAATCTGAAACACAATAGTATAATCAGGCTCTCTCTCAACAGTAGTTGATACCCATCTATTTAGTATCTCTTTTTTTTCATATTCCGATACAGAATCTATCGCTTTGTTAAATATACTCAAAAGTAAAGGTTCACTATCTACTACACCCACACCAAATTCAAACTTTTCAAAATCATTTACTATCTTTAATTTACTTGAAAATCTTTTTTGAATAAGATGAGATGAGTTTAAAGATAAACCAATATAGCCAAATACTTTTCCCCTTGCTACAAGTTCTAAAGCAATCTCTATATTTTCAATCTCTTCCAACACTAACTTTGGATAGTTCTTTTTAATAAATTTTATAAAACGCTTAAAATCTTTCCCAATAAGTATCTTTCTTTTACCAATATCAGCTATATCATACAAATATGGTTGCTCTATCCTTGTAACTAAAGCAACACTATCTTCCATATATGATTTAGTAGCATTATAAGGTATGATACCTATACCATTTTTAGGAAAAACTGCCTTTATATCACACTGCTTATCTTTAAGAAGTTTAATCAAATTTGATTGATTATCAGCAACTACCATCTTTATAGGAAGTGATATTTTAGTTGCATATAACTTCAAAAAATCTGCCCCTATACCACGATAATCTCCATCTTCAAACGATTCATACGGTAACCAATTTTTATGTACACAAACACTCAACTCTTTTTTATTTTTAAGATACTCCAACTCTTGAGTTGATAAGTGCAGACAAGTAGGTTTATAAATAAAACTATCTAAATTATCCAAAGAATATTTACCGTTCATCATAAGACTAACAACAGAAGCAATTCTTTTTATTTTTTCTTTATTTAACTCACCAAAATTTACCCCATAACCACTCATCTTTTTAAGTGTATTTGCCTCATACAACAAAGCATTTTTTGATTTATCTAATGTGTTGTATTTTTTATATATTAATTCAACAACCTCATCTATATGCTCAAATGCATATTGCCAACCTCTATGAGTAGCCCTATACATCTCTTCTACTGTTTCTGGATTGTTTTTTAACATCTCTTTTGTAGTAAAAAGTATATCTCCATACCCATCAAAACCATAATCTTTAGGGTTATATATAACACTCTCTAAGTTTTTCTCTTTTATCACAAAAGGCTCATTAGATATATATGATGATACCAAATCCACCTCACCAGAAAAAAGTTTTTCAAGTGTATATATATGTGACTTTGCAATATAATCAATCTTATTTGCCTCTAACATAGCTCTAACTGATATGGCATTTATGTTAGTATTTATAGCTATTTTTTTACCATTGAGATCTTCAATTTTTTTTAGTTTTGAGGATTTAAGCCCTACTAACACATATGGCGATTCTTGAAAAATAGCCATCATTGCCACAACTGGTGAGCCTTTTATAGATTCATACACTAAAGTAGAATCACTCACTCCAAATTGAATATCTTTTTTTGTCAAAACATCCATAATATCATTAGTTTCACTATGCTCTAGCAACTCTACATCAAGCCCCTCATCAGTATAAAAACCCATCTCTTTAGCCACTATAAAACCAGCAAACTGAAACTGAAATTTCCATTTTAGTTGCAAAGATATTTTTTCTAGTTCACTCTCTTGTTGTGGCATTGCAAATAAGATGGTGGTAATGAGAGATAAAACTACTATAAACCTCATCATCTATCTACCAAACCTTATGCTAAAAATTAAATACTTTCTTTTCTCACCCATTATCTATAATCCTATTTGAATTGATAATCATCTCAAAACAACTACCCTCTTTCGTAGTATTATAAACTAAATCCCCACCAAAACTTTTTTTCATAATATCTTTACTCATATATAACCCTAGTCCAGTACCCTTGCCCTGCTCTTTTGTTGTAAAGTATGGGTTAAATATCTTCTCTTGAATATCTTGAGGAATCCCACCTGCATTATCTTCTATTTTTATAGTTGGGTTGTTCTCCTTGAACTCTATTGTTATGTTTATAAATTTATTTTCTATCGCTACCTCTTCCAAAGCATCTCTTGCATTTGCTAAAAGATTTACTATCACCTGTTCTATCAAATCTTCATGACCATGGATAGATATATTTTTATCAAGCTCATAAATATTTACTTCTATGTTTTTATTTTTAAGTTGTGTCCCAATTAAAGATAAAACAGTATTTAGAGAGTGAAGCAAATTAAACTCCCTAAGCTCTTTGGATGGTTTTACAAAATTCATAAAAGTTTCTATTGTGGCTGACATTTTTTGACATTGATTTTGTATAAATTCACTATCCTCTTGAATCTTAGAATCTTCTAACATCCCCATACTTGACATTAACGATAAGTTGATACTTGAGGCACTAATAGCATTGAGTGGTTGTCGCCACTGATGGGCTATCATACTTATCATCTCCCCCATTTGAGCCTGTTTTGATTGTTGTAAAAGTTGTTTATCTTTAGCTTTAATTTCTGTCAAATCAACAACTGTTATAACTCTATACTTTTTATTATCAAGAATAATATTACTACCCTTAACCAATGTAGGAATTATCGATTTATCTTTTTTATATAAATTTATTTCATAAGGGAGTATTGAACTTTGACTTAAAGATGCTTTAGCTTTATATTGCTCCTCTTTAGGTATAAAATTAAAAACATTTACCCCTATTATATCTTCTGAAGAATCATAACCAAATATATCTAAACCTACTTTATTCACTTCTACTAAGTTATAATTTTCATCATATAGAGTTACAGCTTCCATAGTTGTATCTAACAAGGTTTGCATATATTTATTTTTATCTTGAAGCTCATTTGTAGCATTTGCTATCTCAAAAACTAATGTTTCGTTAAACTCTTCAAGTTTAGTAGTTTTTGATTTCAGCTCACCAATCATATTGATAAAATTATTACTCAACTCATCAATCTCAACTATATCTGTTTTAGGGATAAGGATATTATTATTTTTTGTAATATCTTTACTTAATTTAGATAGTAAAAGAATAGGCTTTACTATGTTATCTGATATGTTTTCGTACTCTTTTAATGCTTTTTTATATCTTATAAACAGCACTAATATAAACATAATCAGGAATAAAACCATTATTATTCTAAATTTTTCTTCCATAGCAATTGAAGTTTTTAATATTTTTTCTTCATCTACATATAATATTAAGATAGAATCTGCTAACTCAATCTTAGTTTGAAAAACTATATAATTTTTCCCATCAATGTTTAGATTTTCTACCTCACTACCACTCTTTATCATTTGAGATATATTTTTAAACAGCTGATTTTTAGATTCAAAAACATTAAACTCTTTTGGTTTTGTCACTGTACTTTTAATAGATTCTGTATAGGTATGTTTTGTTAACTCTCTAATACCTGCTAGTTTACATATCTCTTTTGGCATAGCTGTTACTGTTCCATTTTTATTTAACAAAATCATTTTTGCATCAAATGGTAATTTTTTACCTAAAATATCTTTTATAATTTTTTCTATGGTAATATCAATCCCTGTAACACCCTCTAAAAATTCACCATTATAAATAGGAACCAAACAAGAAACCATCCAACCCTGCCCTGCTGGGTCTAAATATGCCTCAGTCCATACTGGTTTTTTTTGAGGATTATGTTTTTTATCTGCTAAATAGTAAAAGTTATAATCTTTCATAATGAGATACGAGCCATATTGATTATAAACCTTATCTACATATGGATAAAGTCTATTCATATTGTCATAGCTATTAAAATAACCCGCTACCACCAACTCATGACCATCAACAATAAACTTAAAAGAATCATCCATACTCTCAGTAAAAAGTGCTTTTTGTTTCTCTTTTTCTCCTATCTTTGTTGTTGATGAGTAGTAAAGGGAGCTTCCCCCTTTGGTAGTTTGGTAATACACCCCATTTTCTGCTACTGAATACTCCGTATTAGTATCTAAAACATTTTTATATTTGAAAATATTTTCATGCTCTTTTTGTAATATCTTTGCAAATATTTCCACATCTGAAAACTCATGATTTAAAATCTTTTTTTCATTCTCAAATACATTTTCTATAATATTTTTTGCTTTTGCAATCTCTAGTTTTTTTGCCTCTGAAAACATATATGTACCAAGAACAGTCAATAAAATAACCAAAGATAGACCAATATAAAATAGTGTAACAATCACCATCTTAAAAAAATTACTACTCAATTTCTTTTTTAGATTAATCTTCATTTTGTAACAACCTTGTTTCTTCCACTATCTTTTGCTTCATACAATACATTATCTACTCTCTTTAAAAAACTTTAGTTTTAGTCGTTGATTAGTTAATCATCCCCGTCATTTTTGAGCGACACTATACTTCTTAAGTATGGAGAAACTATGAAGATTAGATACTACAACCACCAAGTGGCATCTGTTTAGAGTCAGAATCCAGATAAAGATCCTTCTCACGCCCCCTTAATCTTATAAACTAAAAAAACATCTAAAAGTTTTTCAATCAGTAAAACTTTCTCTTTATCACTTTCATTTTTTACTCTATCTTTTAATTCACTAGAAACTTTATATAAAGCTACTAAACACTCATTATATAAGTTTTTTACTTCTGATTTGGAAAGGTCACAACTCTCAACTCCAAATCTTAGTAAAAATTTCTTATCCCACCATTTTTTACTTCCCAAAAGATTCAAAGCAGGAATATCTTTTTTTATATAGGCAGTGGTACACACGATGTCATAAGCTGGACAAAGTTTTATATTGTTTATATTTTCATAAATCAATCCGAAATTTTTAAGATGAGCATCCCCATTTTGTACAAAATAGCTAACAAGAATCATCTTAAAAAATTGTTTTAAAGAGGATTTTTTATATTTTGGAGATACAAAAGTTTTTATAGTTTTAGCTATCTGCTCATAACTCCCCTCATATTTATCATCTCTTTGTTTTATTTGAAGAACACACATATCTTCAAAGCCAAGTTTTAAACCATTCTCTTTTATGTCAAATCTTTTCATAACAAATAGTTTATCATCACTAGATATGTAAAACTCAGGTACATCTATCCCCGCATACTCAGCCACTTTCATACAATAGTACTCGTTAAGTGCTAGTTGTGGGTAATCCTCTCCCCAAGATTTCACAATATAATCTTCAAGTTTTAAAGTTGCTTTATCTTGAATTATCGCCATAACTTTTGGTTGCACTCCACTAAGAGCAGAACTAAATGCAAATTTTGAAACTAACTCATCAAATAGATTCTCAGAATCTGACTCTAAGAGTTCATTAAGATTTAAAAATTGTTTTTTTTGTATATCTTTATGTTTGTATGAAAGACGACCTCGGACACTACCCGACATAAGTTTTAATAAACCAAAATCATCAGTTTTTACAACTTTTGAAAAATGTTTTTTTATGATAGATAAAAGATAACCCTCAGGTAGATGCATCTCAAAAATGGGATGAAGCTTATTGTTAAGATACTCTTTAACTCTCACTTGCATAGTTAAAGAGATAAAATCATTTTTATTAGCTGAATCATAAGAGAAGATAAACTCATCACTCTCCTTAGTTAGTTTCCCAACTACTTTTTTATCTATCTCTACAAATAATTTATTTTCCATCTCTCAACTCCTCAAAAGTTGGAAACATAGATTTTTCTTTTAGAGTAATATCATAGCCTAGATAATCAACTATCTGTAAAACTTTTCTAAGACCAATATCGACACCTTTTCCATTTTCAAATGAACTGATTGTTGCTCTTGAGATTCCTATATCCACAGCCAACTGAGATTGTGAGATATTTTGTTGTTTTCTTAAAGTTGCTATCTCTTTTCCAAATTCTTTAAAATCCATTTTATTTCCATTTATGACTAATATATTTTACATTATATAAATAAAATATTATTTTGTCAAATATATTATTCATCTTAAGCTATCTATAAATATTAGATTAGAAAAATTATTTTTAGTTTTGATTATTACAGAGTCCTAAATCTAATGCTTGTAAAGAAAAAATAAATTTAGCTAATCTATAATATCAACTCCAATTAAAAGATAAGCATACTTTACATTTTTACTATTTATAGTTAAAATGATAACTATATTTATCATTAGGAGTAAATTTTGCAAAAAATAAAAGTATTGATAGAAAATAAACAAGTTGGTGAACTTTTTTTTGAAAAAGAGAATATTCAATACGATTTTAACTATACTAAAAATCTAAAACCTATCTCTTTGATAATGCCATATAAACCATCCACTTATATTTGGAAAGATAAGCTTCACCCTATCTTTGATATGAATATTCCAGAGGGGTATCTATTTGAGGTGTTTAAAAACCATCTCAATAAAGAGTATGCTTATATAGATGATTTTTTATTATTTTCATACCTTTGCTCAAATATCCAAAGTAGAATCACTTATGAAAGTTGCTTTGATAAGGAAGAGTTTCATAGTATTGATTTAGATGAGATTCTCAAAAATGACACACCTGATACATTTATGAAAATTTTAAAAACTTTTTTAAATAAAAATGCCATTTCAGGGATTCAACCAAAAACATTGGCACTTCTTCAAGATAAAACCACCCTATCTACTAAAGAGTATATTATCAAAACTTGGGGAGATGAGTACCCTTACCTTGCTCAAAATGAATATTTTTGTTTAAAAGCAGTTCAAAGAGCTGGTGTAGTGATTCCAAATATTTTACTCTCTGAGAATAAAAAGTTTTTATTAGTTGAGCGATTTAACTATGACAAATCAAAAGATGAATATCTTGGATTTGAAGAGGTTTTAGTTTTGATGGGTAAAAATAAAGAGGAGAAGTATAGTGGTAGTTATGAAGCTGTTGCTAAAGTTATATATGCAGTTACCACCAATAAAATAGATTCTATGCAAAGTTTATATAAAACAATCGTAATGAATTATCTACTAAAAAATGGAGATGGTCATCTTAAAAACTTTGGTGTACTGTATGATAAAGAGTTTAAAAATATATCTTTTTCCCCTGCTTATGACATAGTAAACACTTGTGTTTATTTTTATAAAGATAGACCTGCTCTCACAATGTTTGGACAAAAAGTTTGGTTTGGGAAAAAAGAACTTATAAAATTTGGTATTGAGAATTGTTTCTTATCTAAAAAAGATTCTACCTATTATTATGAAGAGTGTATAGAGGCTTTAAAACAAAGTATAGATGAACTAAAACTATATATAAAAACAAATAGTGAATTTGAAGATATAGGCTCAAAGATGATAGATAGTTGGAACCTCTCTTTAATACAAAGCCGACATAAGGAGTTAGCAGTTGAAATTATACGAAATTGGGCATGAGATAAAAAAACTTAGAAAAATTGAGGGGCTAACACAGGAACAACTCTCAAAATTAGCTGATATAAGTAGAGTTACTTTGGGAAAATTAGAGAGAGGGGAAGTTGTCTCTATCTCTATTAAAACCCTTGATATTATTTTAAATAGATTATCTTATGAGATAGAGTTTAAACCTAAAGATAGTAATAGTTTTGGGTTGCCTAGTTTAGACTGTTTGTAGTTTTTTCACAATTTCATCAACAGGATTATATTAAATATTATATAATCTTTTTATCAAAAGAAAAGATTGGAAATATAAAGATGAATAAAATTGCTATTTTATGTTCGGGTGGGGATGTTTCAGGGATGAATCCTGCTATTAAACATTTTGTTGAGTATTGCTTACAAAACAGGGCAAAACCCTATTTTGTTTTTGATGGGTATGAGGGGCTAATTGATGATAATATTGTTAAGGCTCATTATAGTGATGTTGCTGGGATTATAAACCGTGGTGGAACTAAAATAGGTTCAGCTCGATCAAAAAGGTTTATGAAATCAAAATATCGTGCCATTGCAAAAAAGAATCTAGAAAAAAGAGGGATTGATAAACTTATTGTTCTTGGTGGTGATGGTAGCTTTCGTGGAATTGAAAAATTTCACAAAGAAACAGGAATATCTTTTGCAGGTGTACCCTCAACCATCGACAACGATATTACTGGAACCGATTATTGTTTAGGTGTTGATACTGCTCTTGGTGTTATAAATGATGCTTTAGATTCTATTCGTGATACTGCTTCATCATTCAAAAGAGCATTTGTTATTGAAGTGATGGGGAGAGATTGTGGTTTTCTTGCTCTTGTATCTGCTCTAACATCAGGAGCAGAGATGTGTTTGATTCCTGAAAAATCTTATGATTTAGATAAATTTGAGATTGAGTTTAAAAAACAAAAAAAAGATGGTCGTAGATATTTTATAGCTGTTGTTTCAGAGGGGATAAAGCAATCATCACAAGAGATTTCTGATTGGTTTGAGAAAAAAATAGGTGTAGAATCAAGAGTAACTACACTAGGGCATATCCAAAGAGGTGGAAACCCAACCACCCGTGACAGACTGATGGCATATAAATTTATAACTAAAGCAATTGACGGCTTATTAGCTGGTAAAGAAGATTCTATCATCTGTTATAATCAAAATGAGTTCAATTACAAATCGATAGATGAGATTACTAACAAAACTTATAAACTAGATTCTGAACTATTAAGACTTGCTCATAATATATTATAAAATTAAGAGCGAAAACATTTACAGTGGAAAGATACAATA
>JAMOPL010000094.1 GCA_027064515.1 Sulfurimonas sp.
ATGTTATATCAAAAGTGCCTATTTTATTTTATTGGTAACTTTATAATAAATCTAGCACCAGTATAAGTAACTCCATCATACTGATATTTAACATTATCCACTAAAATCTTGCCATTAAAATGCTTAGTGATAATAGTTTCTGTCATATACAGCCCTATTCCCGTACCTTGTGATTTATGTTTTGTTGTGAAGTATGGTTCAAATATTTTATCCATTATATTTTCTGGTACTCCCCCACCGTTATCTTTTATCTCTATAATTATATTACTATCCTTTAGATATATATTTATAAAAATCAATCTTCTACTCTCTTTAGGTAGTGTCACTAAAACATCTTTTGAGTTTTTTATTATATTTAACATCGCTTGCGTAAACTCATTTTCTAAGCCTAATATCTCCAACTCTTCTATCTTCTTTATAACCTCTATACTATGTGTTTTAAATGAAGCATTTAAGAGAGACATCGTTTTGTCTATACTGTTATTTAGATTAAAAATTACCTTCTCTTTGTTTGGGGCAAAAAAGTTTCTAAAATCATCTATTGTTTGGGATAGATGTGTAGTTTGTTCATTTATCTTATTCGCATATTTTTTTAAGTTTTCATTCTCAACCTCTTCCATATCAACATCAACAATAATATTATTTGCCCACATAGATATTATCGCTATTGGTTGTCTCCATTGATGGGCTATATTTCCTATCATCTCACCCATTGATGCCATTTTTGATTGCTGAAACAATATCCTATCTTTCTCTTGATTTTTCTTTACCTCTTCCACTATTCTCATCTCAAGACTTTCATTTAGAAGTTGAAGTTTTTGCTCACTCTGCAACAATTTTTTTGTTTTCTCTTTTACTTGCATATCTAGTATCTCTTTTTGATTAAGTACAATATATACAAAATAAAATAGAATCAAGAAAATAATAAAAATTGTAAGTTGAAAATATAGATTCATTTTTAATGTCATATCTATAAAATCATCATTATCATAAGAGACTATCCATGCAACTGTTTTATTATCTTTAATATTTTTGATTGGATAAAAAGAGACTACAAGAGATGTATCATCAAAAAGAGTATATAAACTAAACTCTTTCTCTTTTTCCATATTTTCACGAATTTGTTCCTTGATTGGTTTAAGTCTTTTAATATTTTGAACTATATGCTCTTTTTTATAATCACTTTCCATTACACTCATCATAAAATCATCATTTTCAAAACTTTGGGTATATTCCAAAATCATATCATCTCTTTTCCAAGCTTTCACATCAAAAATATGTTTATTAACTAAAAAATGTGAATGAATTTTACTTATATTAGTTAAATTATCTTGAAGATAATCACTTGAAAATGATATTTCAAGAGAACATAAATAATTATTGTTTTCATCAAAAATTGGATATAAATTTCTAAAACCATGTGTTGTTTTGCCCTTTTCAAAACCACTTATTCGTTTGTGAGTTTTATTGGTATATTCAAAACTATAACGGATATGAGATAAACTATCCCCATATTTACTAGGCTTATGCATCCTTAAAAAAACTTCATTATTTTCTAATACAAAGTGATATTGTAAAACACCTTTTGATTTAAGTATTTTATATTTATCTTTTAATATATCAAATAGTTTCTCTCTTAAAATATCTAATTCATATTTATCTGCTTTCTTAACTTTTTTTAAAATATCAATGACATCTTTTTTATTTATTGTTGATTGATAAGCAGCATCAGCTGTCACTTTTTGATAATGCATAAGCAACTCATAATTAGTTTTTAATTTAACAAGATGAGTATCTAAAACACTTTGGATTCTCTGTTCTTTATTTATCTCGGTAATTATATATACACCTGAATTAATAAATATAAATAATATACTTAGTAAAATAATTGTTTTATTTTTTTTACTCATTATAAATGAAACTTATTGACAATCTCTCTCATAATTGTAATCATATTTTCATATGTGATAGGTTTTCTAAAATATAAATTTGATGATTCTATGATTTTATCTTCTCTTACTTCTGAGGCAGTTAGAGTAACTGTGAAAATATTTTCATTTATCTCTTTTATGTTTTTCAGCATCTTCAAACCATCCATATTTGGCATCATAATATCTGTAAAAACCACTTGATACTCTTTTTCTTTAAATTTATCTAAGCCCTCTTGCCCATCACAAGCAGAATCAACAGAGGTAAAAAATTTATTTAAAAATAGTTCCGTTCCTATTCTCATCTCCTCCTCATCTTCACTATACAAAATATGCAAATCCTTAACTTTCTCTTTTAACTCTTTTATCTCTTGATTCATTTTTTTCCCTTTCCTAAATTATTTTTTTGGTATTGTTATTACAAAAGATACACCATCATCTATATTTTTCACCTCTATTGTTCCATTGAGATGCTTTTCAACTATTGTTTTTGACATATATAAACCTAAACCTGTCCCAGACTTTACACCTTTTGTGGTGAAATATGGGTCAAATATTTTTCCAATCACTTCAGGTTTTATCCCTAGTGCATTATCTCTTATCTCTGAAATAACAGAATAATCATCCTCATAAATCTTAATAGTTATTTTTGCATTTTTAATTTTATTATCAATGAGTGCCTCTTTTGCATTTTTGATAATATTAATAAATACCTGCATTAATTCTCTCGAATATATATTCACTTCAATAAAATTTTCATAATTTCTTTCAATAAGAATGTTATTATTTTGTAAACTTTTTTCAATAACAGATAAACAATCTTCCATTACATCTTTTATTAGAATAGTCTCTTTTGATTTATCAGGTCTAAAAAAGTTTCTAAAATCATCAATAGTTTGTGAAAGATGTTTAGTTTGAGCAACTATATTATCTGCATATTTTTTACAATCTTCTTTATTTAATGTCTCCATATCAACATCAGCAGTGATATTGTTTGCCCACATTGCTATTACAGAAATTGGTTGTCTCCATTGATGAGCTATCATACTAATCATCTCACCCATTGCTGCATTTCTTGACTGTGCTAACATTATCTCCTCTTTTTTTTGATTCTCAACATATAGTTTTTCCTGTTCTAAAATAGATAGTTTTAGGATTTTATGTGTATAGCGAATTCCAAAAACAACAATCAAATAAACAACTATATAAATTAAAAATATATCTTTTATAGTATTGTAGAAATCTCTATTATATTTTTCCATAGGGATAACAATAGAAACTCCACCCCGTATGTCGCCAACTTTATATCCTTGATGTAGATGACATTTTAAACAAGATTCTTCAGTTACTAAAGCATGCATATAATAAATATATTCTTTATTATCTTTTTTTAAAAATTCATGAAACTCTAATTGCTTCTTTTTTTCAAATATTTGAAGTGCTTTTACTTCCCATTCATTTGCTTTATTTTTAGGATTCAAAAGGTTTAAACTTGTAATACGACCCTTAGCACCATACATCCCTTTATATTCTGTCATAAGTTGTTTTAATGTATATGCTGGATTCATTAAAGTCAATTTTTTTCCCGTAGTTGTAATTAAATCACGATTTGGAATATGACTTAGATATGGATTTGGAGGTGTTCTATCTGTTGGTGGAACATATACACCACCATGACTAGCCACCCATTCTCTAAACATCATATCTTTTTCAAATGTATTTTTTGCATGTTCTAATGCAGATATTTTTTTATGCTCATATTCATTATAAATACTCCAAGACAACAACATTAAAATAATAGCACTTACAAGGATAATAATCTTTATATAGTATTGATTTAGTTCTTGTAATTTTATGTAAAACAGTTCTTGCATATTTTATCCCTTGTAAGTTTCACTTTCATACTGTTGTAGCTTTATATTAATAGCTCTAATTTTCTAATATCTTCAATATTTTTATCTTCTAAACTAGCACTCTCTTTTGTAACAGTGATTTTATTATTCTTAAAAATATTCAACTCTTTAATCTCATCCATATCTATATCTATACTCTCTTTTGTCATTAAAATAAAATCATCTCCGTGAACTCTAAAGATAGTGCTTTGAGGAAAACTATCTTTTAAATATTTCACAAAAGCACTTAAAAGTTTATCCCCCTCAGTCCAACCATGTGAATTATTAAAACTATTAAAATCATGTAAATAAAATTTATATATATAAGCAAATTCATTATCTAAAATATTATGTTCAAGTATGAAATTAAGATAATCATTGTTATATGCCTCAGTTACTTGATCACGGAAGAAATAAGAAAATCTCTCTTTTTCAATATCACTTTTTGGTAATTGTGTTACTGCTTCTGGTAATTCAATATTTGCTAATGCTTTTATTGCACTTTTTACTACTTCAGGATGGAACTGTTTACCTGCTAAATCTTTCAATTCATCTATCGCATACTCTAAAGTTTTTCTACCTTTATAGATTCGATTGGTTGTCATGGCATCAAAAGCATCTGCTATGAGTAAAATATGTGATAGCATAGAGATTTCATCACCTTTTAAACCATTGGGATAACCAGCACCATCGTATCTCTCATGATGACCAATAATAATTTCAGCATGTTTTTTATACATTGGTATCTTAGATAAAAGTTTATACCCAACAGTTACATGTTCTTGAATCAATTTATACTCAAGTGCATTTAATCTTCCCGGTTTTAAAAGTATTGTATCAGGAGTAGCAATTTTTCCTATATCATGAATAATTCCAGCTTTATAAAGAAGCTCACAATCCTCTTGAGAGATTCCCATCTCCTCTGCTACTAATTTGGCATAGTTGGCAACCCTTTGTGAGTGACCACCAGTATAGGTATCTCTATCTTCAATCATCTCAACAAAAGATAAAATTGTTGTCTCAAAGTTTCTAGTTTTATCCTCTTGCATAGCAACTATCTCTTCTGTTCTTTGAGTTACCATCTCTTCAAGATGGAGTTTATAATTTATATTTTCTTTTAGTTGAGTTAAGCTCTTTACAGATTTATATAACTCTTGATTCATTTGAGTATAGTTTATTGGTTTTATAATATAGCCATTTATCCCAATCTCAATAGATTCTAAAAAATAACTTGTTTCACTATAAGCAGATATGATAATAATCTCTTGATCAGGATTAATCTCCTTAATCTCTTTAGACATCTGTAAACCATCCATAATAGGCATTTGAATATCACTAATAACTATATCAAACTTTCCAGTTTTATAAGATTCTAAACCCTCTTGACCATCCTTAGCCACAGTAACTTCAGCAAAAAGTTTGCATAGATACACCTCAACAGATTCTCTTAATTCATTTTCATCTTCTACATATAATAGTGTTAAAGTATTTGTTATATTTTTTAAATCTTTTGCACTTATCATCAACTACTCCGAAATTATTATTTTTATAATATTGTTTTTATCTTGTAATTACTCAACTCTTTACCATGAGAATTTATAACATGAACGGCACAAGCTAAACATGGGTCAAATGAGTGAAGCACTCTTAAAACTTCAAGTGGTTTAGAGGTATCTTGAATCTTTAAGCCAACTAAAGCTTCTTCATATGCACCTCTTACTCCATCAAAGTTTTTAGGAGTTGCATTCCATGTTGTTGGAGCTATTACAGAAAAGTTCTCTATTTTAGCATCTTTTATCTTTACAAAGTGTGAAAGTGTCCCACGAGGCACCTCTAAGAATGCTCTCCCTTTTGCCTCTTTTTCTAATTTTTCAAAATCAAATTTCACCCATGTATCTGTGTCGTAATATTTTATGTTTTGAATAAGATTTGATACAAGCTTAAAAATATATTCACAAATATAACCTGTTTCTATTGCACGAGCTGCATTTCTACCAACTGTTGTAGATAGGTCTATTAATTCTAAATCAGTATCTTCTAAAAACTCATCTACAAAACTATTTATAAGAGAGTTTTTTCTTTTATAGCTAATAATCACCCTTGCAAGTGGTCCTGTTTCCATAACTTTCCCATCATATCGTGGGGCTTTTATCCATGAGTATTTATCATCATTTTTAGCAGTTTTTAGGCTTCCATCTTCATTTAAGTCTGTATAATCAATCGCATTCTCTAATGGCTCATCTTTATACCAAGCACGATCTATCTCTTCGGTAATTTTACTATCATCAAAATCTTCTATATTTTCAAAATCATGATTATGAATCACACCATCACAAAACAATTTTCTATCATCAAACTCATAACCACCAACCGATAAAAAGTTACCATTTGCACGACCTACCCCTGCTTTTATCTCATCTCTATAAGCGATAGCTAAAAGTTTAGCATCAGGTAAATAAGCTCTGTCAATGAAATCTTTTGCCTCTTTTATGATGAAAAGATAATCATTTAATCTTTGAGGGTTTAGCATATCAGCCACACTCGTGATTCCACCAACCACTATACTTTGAGGATGTGGAGTTTTTCCACCAAAAATAGCAACGGCCTTAGATATATTTGTTTGAAATTTTAAAGCTTCAAGATAGTGAGAAATCATAATAAGATTTTGTTCAGGTGTTAATTTATAATAACTATGCCCCCAATAACCATTACTAAATGGCCCAAGTTTTCCAGCTTTTACAAAATTACCCAGTTTTTCAAGAGTGGCTTCGTAGTGGGTATGTGAATTTCTAAAAGGTCTCTCATGATATTTATGAGCCTCTTTAGATGTAAGTTTTGCATCAGCACTTAAAGCCGATACAACATCCACAAAATCAAGTGCATGAAGATGATAGAAATGTACCACATGGTCTTGAATAAACAAAGCCATCGCCATTAAATCACGAATAATCTCAGCATTCTTGGGAAGTTTTAAAGAGTATGCATCCTCCACAGATGTAACAGCTGCACGAAAATGGGAATTTGTACAAACCCCACAGATTCTTCCTGCTAAAAGCCCAGCATCTCGTGGGTCACGATTTTTCAGTATAATTTCAATTCCACGAAAAAGTTGCCCACTTACAAAAGCATCTTGAACAACACCATTCTCATCAACTTCAACTTCTGCTCTTAAATGCCCCTCTATTCTTGTGATGGGGTCTATTACTATTTTTTTAGTTTTCATTGCTTTCATCCTCTTCATACTTTCTCTCATTAGCAAACTTATCCACAAAGCCTTTCTCTGTACATGCCATACAACCGTGTCCTGCTTGGACTGGCCAGCTTGTCCCTTGGTTGAATTTCATGGTTGGGCAGTTTACATTTGCATATGGTCCTTTACACCCCATCTCAAAAAGGCAGAAACCTTTTTTTGCTCCATCATCACCCCACTCTTGAACAAACTCACCTAACTCATAGTGACCTCTTCGCTCACAATTATCATGAACTCTACCCTCATAAGCCCATAGTGGACGGTTGAATTTATCAAGTGCTGGTAACTCCTCAAACATCACATAAGAGAGAAGTGTTCCCACTATATTCGTTGGGTTTGTTGGACACCCTGGGAGATTTATGATGTCATCTCTTTTCAATGCTTCACTTACCCCAACTGCTCCAGTTGGATTAGGTTCAGCTGCGACGATTCCACCATCTAAGGCACAAGAACCAACAGCTAGTACTAAGGCTGCATCTTTTGCACATTTTTGAAGTAATTCGATTCCTGTTTCCCCTTTTGAACCAATTCTAAGATATTTTCCATCCATCGCCATCGGAACTGCACCCTCAACGATAAGGATATATTCACCCTTTTGATTCTCAATAATATCTTCTAAAATAGATTCACTCTGATCACCACTCGCACTCATAAGAAGTTCATGATAATCAAGTGATATATAATCAAATATTAAATCTTCAATAGCTGGATTCGCTGATTTTATAAAGGCTTCAGAGTTCCCACTACAATCTGAGAGTTCAAGCCAAACAATGGGAACTTTATTGAGATTACAAATCGCTCCCTCTATCACTTGCTCAAAATTTGGATGAAGTTGCATATTTGCCGTTACCATTGAGATCCAGCTATTTACCTCTGATTTTGCAATATCTAAAGATTCCATTGCCGATTCTAAGTTTTCCGATGTAAGTTCATTTCTAGGGTTCAAGGTATTAAACTTATCAAGTCGTTTTTGAACCTCAGCTATCTCTTTTTCCCTTTTAATATCTTCTGGAGTTTTTCTTGGCATATTTGGGTCTATGAGATGTTGAGAATCTCTTATCACATCTTGAACCATCACTTTACATCTACCACACACTCGTCCAGCTTCAGAAAAATTAGAGAGTTCTCCAAAAGAAGCGATTCCAGTTTGTGTGACAATATCTACTAAATCTTGATGATAAGTGTGTTCACAACTACAAATGAGCCTACCCCTCTCACCAATAAGTCTGTTTTCATAAAGGTAATTTATATCTACTTTTTCACCACTATTGATGAGTGTTTCTATATACCCAACATCTACATTAGAATTGATTCCTATAAATCGTGTGAGTTTATCTTCATTTACAAAATACTCGTCGATTCTTCCCTCTTTTTTAGAGGTGATAAGAATCTTCTCATACTCATCTGTAAACTTAGGTGAGTTCACTTCCACTAAATCAAACTCACCAACTTTAAGCATATCTATGCTTATTTCAAGTTCAAACTCTTTAAGTTCTCTTTGTAAGATATGAGAGATAGCACAATCAGCTTGAGTTGTACACTCTTTCACATGACCAGCCACAAAATCAAACTTTTTTACCTCAGCACACTCACCAACTGCATAGATATTTTCATCGTCACTTTGCATATAAAGGTTAGTAAGAATCCCTTTATTACACTCAAAGGTTTCTCTAAAATCTTCTATATTTGGTTTAATTCCTGTTCCAAATATTAAAAATGGATTCTCAATATTTAACTTTTTAGTTTTAAGAAGTGTGATTTCACCATCTTGGATAACTTTATCAACTATCTCATCTTCATAAGAGATTCTGATTTTTCCACCATTTGTATAGCAATTCTCAATAGTTTTTATAGAATCTATTGAAAGATGCTTGTTATAAAGATGTTTACCACGAAGTAAAAGAGTAATATTTGAAACATTTTCCATCTCATTAAGAGTTTCAAGAAGTTCAAGCCCAATAGGACCACTTCCCACTATTACAACCTCTCTACCATCAACACTATTTTTAATAAGTTCACAATCATCTGCACTTCTAAAAACTGCTACATTAGAGATTTCATCAATATTAAAAAGTGAAATAGGAAGTGAACCAGTAGCGATAATTAACTTATCATAATGAAACATAGCACTATCGGAAAATACTCTCTTTGATTCTTTATCTATCTTATTGATTTTTTGATTGAGTTCGAGTTTTACCATGGGGTCTAGTTGAAGAGCAATTCCATCAATAGATTCTGAACCATCAACCAAACGGCAAAGATGGATTCTGTCATAAGGGGGATATTTTTCATCACTTAGAACTGTAATTTCTAAATGAGAATTTTGTTTTTTAAGATTATTTGCTAAATATACAGCAGCTATTCCACCACCTACAATTACTATTCTCATTGTACAACCTTTTTCTATGGTTTAATAAATATCTACATACATCATATCACTTTATTATGGAGAAATTATGAAAAAAATAATCATTTTGTAAGGAATCTGTTTATATTATTGTTTAATAGTGTTACTCAATAGAATTTGCACAACTGTAAGCACTAGAAAATGCCCATTGGAAGTTATATCCACCTAGTTCTCCAGTAACATCCACCACTTCTCCTATAAAATGTAAATTTGGCACTTTATAAGATTCTAAACTTATAGGGTTTAATTCATTTGTAACAACTCCACCACGACAAACTTCTGCTTTTGTAAAACCAAAATTTCCTGCTGGTGCAAATTTGTAGGAGTGTATATTTAAAAGTTTTTCTAAATCTATTTTATTAATTTTCCTACACTCTATATCATTTACATCTAATGCTTCAAGAATTGCTTTTGACAATCTTTTTGGTAGTGGTATAACAGAGCTAAGTAGTTTTTTACTGCCATTTATCAAATCTTTTATATTATCATTTGGCAAAAAATTTATACTAATATTCCCTTTTTTCCAATAGAGTGATGCAGAAAGAATTACTGGACCACTTATCCCCTTATGAGCAAAAAGCATCTCCTCTTTTAGAATCTTATTTTCAACCTCTATATTTACATAGCAACTAAGTCCACTTAGTTCTCTCATCCAAAATTGATTTTTTTGAACAGTTAAACCTACCAATGCTGGAGTAAACTCTTTTACTTTTATATCAAAACTTTTTGCAATATCCAATCCAATTTCAGAAGCCCCAAGATTCTTAAAACTTTTCCCACCAGTTGCTACAATCAATTTTTTAGTTGTATATGTACCTGTACTTGTAAATATTTTAAATAAATCATCATTTTTTTTAACTTTTAAAATAGTTTTTGATAGTAATAAGTCTATATTTTGTATCTCTTTTTTAAAAATATTTATAATCTCATCAGAGCTATTTTTACAAAAATAGTATCTACCCTTTCTTATAACTGGTTCAACACCTCTTTTATCTAAATACTCAAGTAAATCATTTTTACTAAATGTACTTAAAGAGTAAGATATAAACTCCTCATCACCATCATAATTAAACTCACTAACATTAACATTAGTTATATTGCACTTGCCACCACCTGAAACCTTAAGTTTCTTAGCAAGTTTATCATTTCCATCTATAATAGCAATATTAAGTGTCTCACTAAGATTTGCACCACACATCAACCCACTAGCACCTGCACCCAAAATTATTACATCATATATTTTCATAAATTTATTATTGCCTTTTTTACATTTTAACAAAAGATTGATTAATGCTGATTTTATTTTGGAGAACAAATGAAGTTTAGATATAATTTTGATACTGTTCTGCTGTGGCTATATGCAATAGTTAGAGCTGTGCATATAGTTTTAGTAAATCCTAAACCGTAAAGGTTGCGATTTACATTTCAAAGATTATTATTGCGATAATCATTGAAGTTGTTAAAGAGATTGTAAAGTCTCTTATGGATAACTAAAACATGAAGAGGGGATTACTCCTCTCTCGTATGCAAATTATATCAAAAAAAGATTAACGATTCTATATAATATAATACAAAATAATTCAATATAAGCGATAAAAAAATGGGTAATAAACTTCACATAGTATCTTTAGGCTGTACAAAAAACCTCGTTGACACAGAGGTTATGATGGGTAAACTTCAAAACTTTGAACTAACAAGTGATGAATCAGAGGCTGATGTTATCATCGTAAACACTTGTGGTTTTATTGATGCTGCTAAAGAGGAATCTATCAACACTGTTCTAAATCTCCATGAAGCTAGAAAAGAAGATTCTGTTTTGGTTATGGCTGGATGTTTGAGTGAGAGATACCAAGATGATTTGGCAAATCAAATTCCTGAAGTTGATATTTTTACAGGTGTTGGTGATTATGAAAATATTGATGAACTTCTTGCTGAGAAAAAGAGTAGATTCTCTGATGAAGTTTATCTTATTGATGGAGCTGAAAGAGTTGTAACAGGTTCAACTTATCATGCTTATATCAAACTATCAGAGGGGTGTAACCAAGCTTGTAGTTTCTGTGCGATTCCATCTTTTAAAGGGAAACTTAACTCTCGTAATCTTGATTCTATCGCTAAAGAGGTTGAGTCTCTTGTGAAAAAAGGATATTATGATTTCTCTTTTGTATCTCAAGATTCTAGCTCTTACCTCCGTGATCAAAATGTTAAAGATGGTTTATCACTTTTGATTCAAAGAATTGAGCTTATAGAGGGTGTACAATCTGCTAGAATCCTTTATCTTTACCCAACAACTACCACTATTGCTTTACTTAAAAATATCGCTAAAAGTAAACTATTTCACAACTATTTTGATATGCCGATTCAACATATAAATGATAAGATGCTTATGATGATGAAAAGAGGATTTGGTAAGTCTAAGACTCTTGAACTTTTAAACTTTATGAAATCACTTCCTAACTCTTTCATTAGAACAAGTTTTATAGTTGGTCACCCAAATGAAACTCAAGAGATGTTTGATGAGATGTGTGAGTTTGCCGAATCTTTTGGATTTGACAGAGTTAATGTATTTTCATATTCTGATGAGGAAACAACTTCTGCTTATGATATGAGTGAAAAAATATCAGCAGAAGTTATAGCTGAGAGAGCTGAGATTTTAGGTGCTATCACAAAAAAATCTATGCAAAAATCACTTCAAGCTGAAGTGGGAACTGAGATAGAGTTAGTGATAGATGGTGAATCTGATGAGCATGAGTATCTGCTTAGTGCTAGAAAAACTATCTGGGCACCTGAAATTGATGGTGAGATTTATGTAAATGATAGAACCAAAGATGAAGATTTAGAGTTTGGTAAAATATACAAAGCTAAGGTTACGGAGTTAGTTGGAGATATCTTGACTGCTACGGTTGATAATGCTTGAGAAAAACTCTCTTTTAGAGTTAAAAGATAAAAAAAATCTTTTAGCCTTTTCTGCTGGGGTAGATTCATCTGCCCTATTCTTCCTGCTTCTTAAACATAATATAAAATTTGATATAGCGATAGTAAACTACAACATACGAGAACAAAGCCTTGCAGAGTTGGAGTATGCAAAAGAGTTAGCTTCAATTCATAATCTTAAATGTTTTGTCTATTCAGCCCCAACCATAGAAAAAAACTTTGAATCATCTGCAAGAAAGATAAGATATGATTTTTTTGAGCAACTCATAAAAGAATATAATTATGAAAATCTTCTCACTGCTCATCATCTAGGTGATAGGTTTGAGTGGATGCTAATGCAGTTTTGCAAGGGTGCTGGTTGTGCTGAGATAGCAGGTATGACAAAAATTTCTCAAAGAGAAAACTACAATATAATCCGTCCCCTACTTCATCTTGATAAAAAAGAGTTGTTAGTTTACCTCAAAGCGAATAAACTTAAATATTTTGAAGATGAATCTAATTTAGATGAAGATATAAAAAGAAACTCTTTTAGACATAACTACTCTATGCCACTTTTAGATAAGTATCTTAGTGGGATTAAAAAAAGTTTTGATTATTTGGATGAGGATAGAGATTCTCTCATAGAGCAAATAGATATAAAAACAATAGATGATTTTGCCTATTTTAAAAGTTCTCAAAATAGAAGGGCTGATATATTTTTTATAGATAAGTATCTAAAATCTCAACTGTATATGATGAGTGCTAGTGAGAGAGAACTTCTAAAATCAGACAGTTGTGTTGTGGTTGGGAGAAAATTTGTTGTTAGTTTTAATAATGGCTATATTTTTATGATTCCATATTCAACTAAACAGATTGGGATGCCAAAGGAGTTTAAAGAGGAGATGAGGGTTTTGAAGGTTGAGCCTAAACTTAGAGTTTATCTCTTTGAAAATGAAGATGCTTTTAAACTTATAAAAGAGTTATTTACTACTGTTTGAATCTTTAGTAATTTTCTCTTTTTTAGTATTGGTATACACTTTTATCTTAAAAGATGAGTGTATCAACTTTTCATCTCTTTTAAAAATTATTGGAAACTCTACACTAACTATCCAATCTCCTTTATTTAAAGCCTCTAAAAATGAATAAAAAGAGGTAGGCGAATCTATCTTTGAACTTGCATTAACTTCATACAAATCAAAATTATCATACTTATTATCTACTATTTTTTTTTCGCTTAAAGCAAATCTTTCAAAATATTTCCCATAATATTTTTCAAATCTTTGAGAATTAAACTTGCTATCAAAAGCTGTAATAATATTTCGATTTTTACTTTGTAACTCTTTTAACTCTTCAAATGTTTTATCATGAAAAACTTGATGCCTATTTTGCTCAACCTTTATTTTTTTTAGTGATACTTTATCTGCTCTAAACTCTTTTCCCTTTGGTATCAAAATAGTAAAAGCAAATATAATAACAAAAACAAATAGTATAATTGATAGTGCTAATAAATAGATATATTGTCTAGATATATTAATCTTCATCATCGTTAATATCCTCATCTTTTATATCCAAATCACTTAACTCTGTGTCAATATAATTACTAGAAACAAAATTTAACCATCCACCATCAGCTGGATAAAAAGAGGTATATGTTTTATGAAAAATTGATTTCAATGGTGCATAAAGCATAAAATTATATACATCTTTTGTTGGTGTTACCCCATAAAATATAAGTCCATTTTCTAAAATATGTACTTGAGAAAGTACTATTCTTTGTGGAACTAAATCAAACATATTTTTTATAGAATCCTTTAAGACTATATTTTTAGTGTGTATTGTTTCAGATAAAGCTTTTTGTTCTTGTATAAAAAGAATCTTTGACTTCATATCCTCTACATTTTTAATTAATTGTTCTTTTTCAATTGCTAACTCTTTTTTAGTTTCTATATATCTATAATCTTTATAAAATATAAATAGATATGTAAAAATCAACATCATAAATGTTATAGCAAAAAATGTTAAGACTAGAATCATCTCAGAACTTAAAATTGTTTTTTTTCTTGGAACAATATAACTATATTTCATTTTAATTCCATCTTTGCCATCTCACAAATCTCAGATGCTAAATCAATATGACGCACATATACATCTAAAAACATCTCCTCTTCAAGATATTTTTTTAAATCTGGACTAACCCCAATACCATCAGCGATATAGATAGTTTCAATAAATTCTCGCTCATATCTACTATCATGATAATAACTATTTATTGTCTCTTGTAAAAGAGTAAATCTTTGATAATCTTTATTAAAACTATCAATACTTTCATTAGGAATATCTTCTAGCTCTTCTGAACTCTCTTCAACCTCTTCATCCTCAGAAAATTCTTCAATCTCCTCGATTGTATCTAAATCCTCAATATCACCAAAATCATCTAAATCGATAGAATCTTCTTCATCAATATCTTCAATTTCATCAAATCCATCATCATCATTCTCCTCATCCGAAGAGAGATTTAAACCTAAATCTAATTCATCTATATCATCATTAATATTTTCTATTAATATCTCAATATGTCTTGCATAAATTAGTTCTGAATGTTTAAATATTGTTAATGTTAGATAATCTTCACTTAACAATACATACATTGTAAAAGTATCAGAAATTTTTTCTTTAAAAAAATTAGCTATTAAAGGAAATGGGGAAAATAAAAAATCTAAGCCAATATCTTCATATCTATTTTTCATATCAATTATATTAGTTTTTGGAGTGTTATAACTCCATCTATCTTCATAAGACCTAAATGTACTATCATTTTGATCATCTGCTTTTTTAACACTAGATACAGCTCCTTGAAAAGGTGAATAATCTAATGTAGATATATAATAATAAGGTGTTTCTTGGATATAAGTTTTAATAAAATCTTTCATCTGATGGTTTATTGTAGATGTCTCAAAATTTTCTTCTGCACTTTTTACAATAACACCCTTATGGTTTAACATCTCTATATATACTTTAGTAGTAGTTTTATTTGAAATAATATTAATAAAAGCTTTAAGATATAAAAACTCTAAATATTTACTAAAATTCAATTTAACTCCCATTACCAAGAGGATGTGCTTTGTTATAGTTTTCCTGTTTCAATGCACTACCTAACTTAGTATATATTTGTGTTGTTGCCATACTAGAATGTCCTAATAGTTCGCTAATATCAGATATTCTCGCCCTATTATTTAACATCTCTGTTGCATAAGAGTGGCGAAGTTGATGTGGAGTTACTTTAAGAGAAACTCTTTTAAATACTTTATTAACTATATATCTTAAACTATTTTCGCTTAATTTTTCACTATTTTTCTCAAAAAGAAAAGTTTTCGTTTCATAAGTATCTAAATATTCATCTATTAAAAGTTTTGTTTTACTTATAAGTGGAATATCTCTATGCTTATTACCTTTACCTAATACTCTAATCCACTCATCTGAGATATCTTCCACCTTTAGCATAGAAAGTTCAGAGATTCTTACTCCTAAAGTATACAGCATTGTTACAATTAAATTTTCTTGTTCATCACACAGTTCTAAAGCTTCTAAAATATGTTTATGAGATATTGGCTTGGGGAGAGTTTTCGCAACTTTTATACTAGTATCAGATTTTAAATTTACTACTATATTGTTATCATTCAAATATTGTACAAATGTTCTAATTGCACTAAGTTTTTTAGAGATAGTTTTTGCTTTTAAATTGGATATTTTTATTCTATATGGCATTAAATCTATTAAAATATATTTGTTTTCTTCTATTATCTCTACATATTTCAGTAGTTCTCGTATAGTTTCATCATAGCTTTTTATAGTTAAATCAGAATAACCTCTTAAATTTTCAAGAGATTCTAAAAACTCTACTCTTTTATTATTTATCAACTTTTTCATATAGTTTTTTAAACCTATTATTATACTCAGATGCTTGTTTAATTAATTTTTTATCTGTAATTACACTTGGTGCTAATTTTATGTATGAAGAGATCATTATCTCACAAATAATTCTCATCTTCGCTCTATCTTGGGCTGTGATGTATTCATGAGTAGCAATTTTGTTAATCTCTCTCATATATTTTTTTCCCATATTTATATATCTAACATATTTTAATGATGTGGTTGATTGAGCCATAATAGTTGATGCCATCCGATTATAGACATCCAAATCAAAAGCTTCTTTTGCTAAAGAATATGCCTCTTGATACTCACCCATCTCATAATGATACTTAGCTCTTATTGATTTCTCATAAGATGTATCTAAAAAAAAATAGATTGCCATTGTAGAAACAATAGAAGTGACTAAAATAGGAAATAAAACTTTAGTTTTCATTTTTCAATAAGCCATTTTTAATAATATTTTTTGCATCTTCTAATTCTAAATTACAAATATCTATTGGTTCACTGATATAATATTTTATCACTCCAAATGGTTTTGGAACTACAAATCTATCCCAGCTATTAAACTGCCAATACTTAGTTGGTTTAATCTCCACTAGAACTATCTTTGTACCTGTTTTTTGAGCCATAACAACTATACCATTAGAAACAGTATGACGAGGACCTTTTGGACCATCAGGTGTTATCCCTAAATCACAACCAGCTCTTAACTCTTTGATTGAAGTGATAAGAGCCTTTACTCCACCTCTTGTACTTGAACCTCTGATAGTTCCAAATCCAAATTTTTCTAATGTTTTAGCTATTAAGTTACCATCAAAATGTTCAGATATTAATAGTTTTACTGTGGGTGTTTTTTTGTAACGAAGATAAGCATAGGGAATCATCAAAAGTTCACCATGCCAACAAGCCATAATAATTGGTTTATCACCTATTGATTCTGGAGCATAAAACTCTTTTTTATTGAGTAGATATAAAAAGCGAATAATTAAAGAACCAAGAGATGGAACTATAATTATCGCTAATAAGCGAAAAAGTTTTTTAAGCAATAATTTCACCTGTTAAAATAGTTCTACCAATAGCAGTTATTTTAACATCTCTATATTCACCTAAAAGTTCCTCTGAACCTTTTACTTTTACAACTATATTGTTATCACTTCTACCAGCTATATGACCATCTCTATGTAAATCTTCAAAATATATTCTATATATATTCCCAAGAAGTTTACTATGCTTTTCATCTATAATCTCATTATTAAGAGATTGTAAATATGTTAATCTTTGAGATGCTACATCAGAATCTACCACATTTGTAAAATGTTGTGCTTCTGTTTCAGGACGAGAAGAGTATTTAAAAGAGAAAATTTGATCAAATTTAACTCTCTTCATAACATCAACTGTTTCTAAAAAATCATCATCACTTTCCCCAGGAAAAGCAACAATAATATCTGTACTAATAGTTGCATCAGGACACATAGATCTAAGTTTTTCAACACGATTTAAAAACCACTCTTTTGAGTAACCTCTTTTCATATCTTTTAATATTTTTGTTGAACCACTTTGAAGAGGCATATGCATAGATTTACATATTTTAGGATTTCTTGAAAACTCTTCGATAAACTCATCATCCATATGAAATGGGTGAGGAGAGGTAAAACGAATTCTTTGTAAACCATCAATATCACTTAGTCTTCTAAGTAATTCTGTAAAATTAACTTTTTCATGTTCCCCTGTAAAACGGCGACCATAATTGTTTACATTTTGCCCTAAAAGAAAAATCTCTTTTACACCATTATCAACTACCCTTTGAGCCTCAGCTATGATGATTGAATCAGGTATTGACACCTCTTCACCACGAGTTTTTGGAACTATACAAAATGTACAAGACTTATCACAACCCATAGATATATTTATAAAGGCTTTAAAAGGAGATGAGCGAAAATCTTTAAAAGCAAACTCACTATCATCATAATTAATATCTATCTCAACAGCTTTATTTTTATGTAGAATTTCACTAATTTTAGAAACATTTCTCGCACCCAAAACAAAATTTACATAAGGTGCTTTTTCAATTATCTCTTTACCTAAATGGGAAGCAGTACAACCACAAACACCAATTTTTGCACTAGATTTTTTCTTTTTGTTAAATGTTCCTAATTCTGAAAAAAGTTTATGTACTGGTTTTTCTCTAACAGAACAAGTATTTATTAAAATCAAGTCTGCTTGAGTAAAATCATCTACGGTTTCATAACCCTCTTTTTCACGCAGTTCAGCTATCATATGCTCACTATCACGAGAGTTCATTGCACAACCTAGTGTTTCAATAAATAACTTTTTACTCATTTTAAAATCTTTAGTTTACGATATGAACTTGATATAAATATTCATTATCAGAAAGACCAAATCTTGCTTCACTCATATAAAAGCTCTTTCCCATAGCTTCAAAATGATCTTGTAACTCTAATAAATCTTTATGAGAATTTTCTCTATCAAAATAAAGTATTAAATCACTATCTTTTTCTACCATTGCTTCTATTTTAGCTAGTTCAACTGTTTGTGGTTTATCTTCAATCTCTTTTCTTGCAAATTTTAAATCCATATCTATATTTCCTTGTTTATAAAAGTGTTGTATTATATATAAACTCTACTAAAAATCCAATTAAGTATAAAAAAACCAAAATTACATGGAGTATTAAATGATAAAAGAGTGTGTTGAAACAGAGATTCAAAGAGACTTTATCCAAAATATTTTAGATTCTCAAAATAGTATTATTATAATCTGCAAAAATAAAAGAATAAATTTTGTAAATAAAAGATTCTATGATTATTTTGATAAAAATACGAATGATGAGTTAGAAGTTACATTAAAAGATAATTTTAACAGTATAACATTTGAACAATGGATAGAAAAAAAATGCAACGCAAGAGATGATACTAAACTAACATATAATAAAGATGGAATTGAATATACCTTTCTAGCAAATGTAAAAAAACTAGAAAATGAAGATGAGCATATAATAACTTTTACTGATATTACAGAACTAGCTAAATCTGAAAAAGAACTACTATTATTAAATCAAAATTTAACAAATTATAAAACTGCTT
>JAMOPL010000095.1 GCA_027064515.1 Sulfurimonas sp.
GGATGGTGCGGATGAGAGGACTTGAACCTCCACGCCTTGCGGCACCAGATCCTAAGTCAAATTACCACTAGATATATGAAGTAATGTCAAGCTATATACAGCCTATAAATAGGGCTTATTAAATAATCTTAACAATACTGAAATATACACAATCATATCTTAAACCGTACCCAAACCATACCCTTATATTTTATATGTTATAATTTTGTAAATACCATAACATAAGGTTTATTCATGCAAACAATCCAATTAAATGTAACCGATAGTATATATAAACAAGCTTTAGAACATATCAAATCTTTTGTATTATCTCATCAAAGTGAAAGTAGGTATGAGTATATAGATAGTATTGGTGATGTGATTGAAGTTGTTGGAAATAAAGAGAGTGTAATTCCCTCAAAACATGAAATAAAACTTTTATCTGAATCTATCAATAAAGAGGACTATATATCAAGTGAAGAAGCTAGAGAGTTACTTCTAAATGTATAAAGTTGATTATCACAAAAGGGTGATTAAATTTTTATCGAAAAAAGATTATAAGTTTAAAGAACAGATTTTAGATATATTTGATGATATAGCAAAAGACCCTTACACCTCAGAGTATGACATCAAACCTTATAAATGTTCATATAACAATGCTTACAGGTTAAGAGTTGGTAAATACAGATATATTTACAGAATTTTTGATGATGAAATACTAATCTTTGTAAGTGATGCTGATAGTAGAGGAAGTATTTATAAATAATGGCACTACAAGATCAATTAAAAAAAATAAATATTACAGGTAAAGACTGCAAAGGTATATATTTAAAAGACACAGATAATATTTTCTCAAAAAAAGAATTAGAAAAAAAAGATATAAAAGCTTTTGACTATAAGCATATAGGTATTGTTTTAAAATTTTACTTTAGAAGAAAGACCATAAAAAAAACACTTAAATATTTTAATATTACTGCTCTACAAGCTGTTGATAAATCAATACTAGAGAGAAATAGGTTAAAAGAAGAACTAGAAGAAACTGGTGTTATAAAGAAAAAAGATTTTAAATCATTAAATGATTTTTTTAATGATTATATAAAATTAAAAAGTCATTCGTTATCTAAAGAAAATATATATTCAACCACAAAAACTTATGATAAATGGATAAAAAATACCATAGGTGAAATGGCAATAGATAAAATCAATGTTACAGATATTCAATATATTGTAAATGATATGTTAAGTCAAGGATTAGCACCTAGAACATCACAAAGTATAAAACAGATACTTAGACCTATATTTAACCATGCGATAAATTTAGATTTACTGATAAAAAATCCTACACTTAAAGTAAATATACCTAAGTTTGATAATGTTGTGAAATTTGAATTATCAAATATTCAAAGACAAAATTTATTTAATGATATATGGAATTATGAACATTTAAAATATCGTGGAATTATGCTTTTTTTATTTATGGGTAGGAGATTAAACGAGGTTCTTACATTGGAGTGGAAAGATATTATTTTTAATGAGGACTTGAACATATATGTTATTCAAGCTGATAAATCAAAAGATAGAAAAAGGCATGAATATCCTCTTTCTGAACCATTGAAAATATTTTTAAAAGAGTATGGTATAAAAAAGAGAGGTTATCTCTTTGAGGGTGTTAAAACCACTCATGTAACAGATAACACTTTTAGAAATCATTGGGAAAATTTAATAAAAAAAACTGATATAGGTAAAATGAGAATACATGATACAAGACATCTTTTAGGAAATACTTTAATTAATAAGGGTGTTACTGAGGATATTATAGGTAAGGTACTTGGTCATCAATCTTACACTATAACATCAAGATATGCAAAAGTCCATATAGATACTATAAATGAAGCTTTAAATATCTATTTGGAAGATTTAAAATATTTGTAAATAACTACCTTTCCTGACCTATATC
>JAMOPL010000096.1 GCA_027064515.1 Sulfurimonas sp.
GATAATCAACTCTCTACTTTTAGGGTATAAGTTATTATACTCTATAAGTAGAACTTTATCACTTCTTCAACCTTTTTTAGAGATAATCGTATTAATTAAAAATAATGGATTATCATATGCTAGATTTCGCAAAATTTACAAAGTACTCAAAACCAGGTCCTCGTTACACTTCTTACCCAACAGCCTTAGAGTTTAGTAACTCTTATGAATATGATGAGTATATTAAAAAAATGGAATCACAAGATTCTTCTCGCCCAATTAGTTTATATTTTCACCTTCCTTTTTGTAAAAATGCTTGTTACTTTTGTGGATGTAATGTTGTTTTTACCTCAAAAGAGGATAAAATGCTTCGTTATATGGAGTATTTGAAAAAAGAGTTAGAGATTCTATCTACTCATTTAGATTGTAATCGTGAAGTGATTCAGATGCACTTTGGTGGTGGTACTCCAACATTTTTTAGTGCTGTTCAGTTAAAAGAGATTATAGAGTCTATACAGTCTTATTTTCCAAACTTTATTGATGGTGCTGAAATATCTTGTGAGATTGACCCTCGCCATATTGATGAAGATCAAATGAGAGTTATGAGTGAAGCAGGATTTAACCGTGTAAGTTTTGGAATCCAAGATTTTAACGAAAAAGTTCAAGTGGCAGTTCACCGTGTTCAACCATACAGTATCACAAAAAATGCTATGGATTTAGCTAGAAAATACAATATGGTTTCTGTAAATGTCGATCTTATCTACGGTCTCCCTTTCCAATCTCTTGATACTTTTAAAGAGACGCTAAACCAAGTTCTTACACTTGACCCTGATAGATTTGCAGTGTTTAATTATGCTCATGTTCCATGGATGAAAAAAACTATGAGAAAGATAGATGAAACAACGCTTCCTCTTCCTGATGAAAAATTACAAATTATGCAATACACTATTGATTTTTTAACTTCACATGGTTACAGAATGATTGGTATGGATCACTTTGCTAAACCTGAAGATGAACTGTTTAAAGCGATAGAGAAGGGTGAACTTCATAGAAATTTTCAAGGTTACACTACAAAAGGTGGAGCTGATTTAATAGGTGTTGGATTAACTTCTATCGGCGAGGGTGTTGATTCTTATAACCAAAACTTTAAAGATATGAAAGGGTATGAAAAAGCTATTGATGCTGGAAAACTTCCTTTTGAAAGGGGTGTAGTTCTAACTGAAGATGACCAAATCCGTCAGTATGTGATAATGGAACTTATGAGCAACTTCAAACTTGATATTAAAAGATTTGAAAAACTATTTAATATAGAGTTTAAAACATATTTTGCAGATGCAATAGAGGCCTTGAAACCTTTTGCAGATGAGGAACTTCTAACTATGGATGAAAATCATATAGCTTGTAGTGAAACAGGTACACTTCTTATAAGAAATATCGCTATGCCTTTTGATGCTTATATGAAAAAACATAGTGCGAGTAAAAAAACATTTTCAAAGACGATATAAAATAGGAGTTTAGTATGACAATAATAGATGAAAAAGAACTTTTAGAGATAGAAAAATTAAAAGTAGAAGTAAGAAAAATGTTAGATGATACTTCAAGAGAAGATTTGAAAATAAAATATGAAGCTTGGAGATTAGCTTTTTATGGTGTTGTTGTTGGTTTTGGTGGGACATTTGCACTAGCAAAGACAATAAGCCTTATGGAATGGTAGATGGAAAATAAAGAGATTAATGATATTTTTGATTATGCAAATATTACAGATGATTGTATAAAATGTGGAAAGTGTATCCCTGTTTGTACGATTCATCGTGTAAATGCTGATGAGGTTACATCTCCTCGTGGTTTTTTAGATCTTTTAGGAGCATATCAAAGAGGAAATTTAGAGTTAGATGAAAATGTAAAATCAATTTTTGA
>JAMOPL010000097.1 GCA_027064515.1 Sulfurimonas sp.
TTAATAGAAAAAAATAGATAAAAAAAGTAACAGGTAAAAAGAGAAATATATACTCATAGCTATTAAATAACAATTACTTCTCCTGAAAGAATTTTTTGTAGTTTTTGTGTTGTAGTACGAAAAAAAGCTCGTGTTTTCTTACTGCTCTTCTAAAATAACTTTTATCTTTTGTTAAGAGTTCTTTTTTTAACAATCTAGTACAGTTTTTATAGGCTCTTTTTAAAGATATTGGTAAGAAAGAGTCTCTTAAATCATGGATGGCTTCAAGAGCAAAATATTTCTCTTTTTGGAGTTCATCATTGAGGATAAAAGAGTATATACTGTCGTATTTAAATTTACTGAAATTTACAGGTAAATCTACACTGCCAAACATCTCTCCTATTGGATAAATTTCACTTTGTTTGAGATGATTTGTATAGAGTAATATTTGCGTATCTAATTTAAGATTATCTAAAGCCTTCAATAAACTGAGTGTTGTGTACTTGTGATCCGGATGTGAATCTATTTGAGGATGTGGAGTGATAATAATTTTTGGTTGTAATTGTGTTACTATCTCTTTGATGTCATTATAAAATGCTTGAAAGTTTGGATCAACTTTTTGGGGAAGTTGTATTTTTGCATGGTTGACTTTTCTGTACTTTTGCATAGAACCGAAATCTTTTATGGAAGAAACAGCATTTTGTTCTGTATTGTTATACATAAACTCTAAACTTCCACCAAAGTATCCGAGGGCTATAGAGTTTTCAACTGCTACTTCACCAAATGAGGGAATATGAAGTGCATCTAAAAGACGAAGATGTGCTTTTTTTTGAGCAGCTTCTGTTTTGTTTCCTGCATAAAAATCACAATAGTTACACACACCTTTTTCTCCCATGGTTGTTGTCACTATTGTTACATTTTTGGCAGTTTTATAGAGTCCAAAGGCAGCTATCTCTGCATCGTCTGCGTGAGGGGCTAGTATAAGTATAGTGTCACTTTCGAGATCTATTTTATTTTTAAACCCATAGAGTTTAGATGTTTTTGAAGCGAGTTTTATGTTTGTTTTTATCTGATCATTGCTTTTTATGTGAGAAATGTTTATATATCTAAGCCCACGTGCTCCATATTCAAAAGAATGTTTTGTATTTCCAATTTGCATATAAGGTTTAACAAAATAAGACAATAAATTAGTGGTAATTTTTATCTCTAAAAAAAGTGTATCGTAGTTATCATCTGTTTGTAGGTCTAAATTCGTTGTATCTAAGTCTATCTCTTTTATGAAATGTTTTTTTAAATCATAGATATAATCTTTTTTTTGATCATATTTATATTTTGTAGCTTTTTTAAATACAATAAAAAAAGAGATAAATAATAGTAAAATAAGCATATAAAGCATTGTAAAAACTCCTTGTGAAATTTTATCCAAAGTTTACTGTGTTAAAATAAGAATATGAAAATAACCGCAAATATTATTACCTTAAATGAAGAAAAAAATATTGAAGATGTCATAAAATCAGTTCAAGAAGTTTGTGATGAGGTTTTAGTTGTTGATTCCCTCAGTAGCGACAGAACTTGTGAAATTGCCGAGTCTTTGGGTGCTAAAGTTGTCAAACAGGCCTATCTTGGTGATGGTAAGCAGAAAGCTTTTGGTGCGCCCTTGGCAAAGAATGACTGGATTTTGAGTATTGATGCAGATGAGCGACTTGATAGTGATGCCATAGAGGCCATAAAAGCACTTGATCTGGACAATACTGAGTATGATGGATTTAGTTTCGCACGAAAAACTTTTGTAGGAAAAGCCTACATAAAGCTATGGTATCCCGATAGGGTAGTGCGGCTTTACAATCGTAAAAAATGTTCTTACACAACAGCAG
>JAMOPL010000098.1 GCA_027064515.1 Sulfurimonas sp.
TAAAAAAACTCAAACTAACTTTTGATATAGCAAATGATGGCGTTCAAGCAGTTGAGCTGTATAAACAAAATCATGATACATATGATGCAATTTTAATGGATGAAAATATGCCAAACTTAAACGGTATAGAAGCCACAAAACAGATACGAAACTATGAAAAAGAAAACAGTTTAACACATACTTCTATCATCGCACTAACAGCAAATGCCTTAAAAGGTAACAGAGAGAAATTTCTTGAAGCCGGAATGGATGAGTATTTAACGAAACCGATAAACAAAGAAAGACTAAATAAAATTTTGGGAGAAATACTACATGAAAAATAAACCTGTAATCTTAATCGTTGATGATATGAAAGATAATAGGCTCATTATTAAGATGGCTTTGAAAAAAGAGGGTTATGTCTTAGAAGAAGCATCAAACGGACAAGAGGCTCTACAGAAATGTCAGGAGTTCAAACCTGATGTTATTTTGATGGATGCCATAATGCCTGTGATGGATGGATATCAGGCTACTGAAGCAATCAGAAAGATAGAAGAGTTTAACAGAACACCGATTTTAATGATAACATCACTCAATGAAAAAAGCGATATGATAAAAGCTCTTGAAGCCGGAGTAAATGACTTTATATCCAAACCGTTTGACAAACATGAACTTATAGCCAGATGTAACTCATATGCTAATCTTTCAAAAATCAATAAACAGTATGTTCTAGCATCTAAAAATCCACATACACAACTCCCTAATAAATTTGCATTATTAAATGACATTAAATTATGTAAAAATCCTAAAGTAGTACTTTTTAGAATTCAAGATTATGAATTGCTTGAGCAGTTTTATACAAATGAGATAGCAATTAAAATAGAAGAAAAATTTACTAAAATTATTTTTGATTTACTTGCACCTGATTGTAGAGATGCTAGTTTATACCATACAAGTGAGGGTGAATTTGCACTCTTGATAGATGATATAGAAGATAATATTTCTCATAAAAAATCATACAAAGATTGTATGTTTTTCTATAATAACGTTAAAGATAAAGTTATATTACTAGATAACTACGAATATAACATAGCCATATCTATTAGTTTTGCACATAATACCCAACACCTTTTTGAACATGCCAGAATGGGGCTTAACCACGCAATAAAAGAAAATATAGCTGTTGTGTTTGCAAATGAAATTGCACAAAAAGTCCAAAAAAAAGCACAAAACAACATTCAAACAATTCAAATGATAAGAAAAGCGTTAAAAGATAAAAAAGTTATTTCTTATTTCCAGTCAATATACAACAATAAAACAAAAAAAATAGAAAAATATGAATCTTTGGTAAGAATTGTAGGTGAAGATTCTAAGGTGATTTCACCATTTTTCTTCTTAGATATTGCAAAAAAAGGTAAATACTACACACAAATCACAAAAAAAGTTTTACAAAACAGTTTTAATGCCTTAGAGTTAACTGCATCAGATATATCTATTAATATATCTGCAACAGATATAGAAGACAGGCATATAAACGAATTGATTTTAGATTTTTGTAAAAACAATCCAGATAAGACAAAAAGAGTTGTTTTTGAGCTTTTAGAAGATGAAAGTTTTAAAGATTTCAATGCCGTTAAGGAGTTTATTAAAACTGTTAAAGGATATGGCGCTCTTATTGCTATAGATGATTTTGGATCTGGTTATTCAAACTTTGAAAGACTACTCGATTTTCAACCAGATATTTTAAAGATAGATGGTAGTCTTATTAAAAATATTGATAAAAATCAATTTAGTAGAGATATAGTTGAAACTATGCAAGATTTTGCAACAAAAATAGGTGTAAAAACAGTTGC
>JAMOPL010000099.1 GCA_027064515.1 Sulfurimonas sp.
TATGACCAAAAAGCATAGTAACATTAGAGTGTTTCCCTCTCTCATGCCATTTTTGATGAATATCTAACCATTGATCAGAGGTAACTTTACCCTTACAAATAAAATCTCTTACTTTTTCATCAAAAATTTCAGCACCACCACCAGGCATAGAATCCACACCATTCTCTACCATTAAATCAATTATCTCATCATAACTTTTATTATAATGACGAGCAAGAAAATCAACCTCAGCAGCCGTTAAAGCTTTTACATGAAGTTTAGGATAAGCAGTTTTAATCTTTTTAAATATCTCCAAATACCACTCTAAACCAGCATCAGGATTATGAGCAGATACTATGTGAACCTCTTTAACACCACGAGATTCTACATCTTTTACGATAGATATAATCTCATCATGATTCATAGTGTAAGGGTTTGGATTCTTTCTATTTGCTGAATAGGCACAAAATTTACAAATATCAGCACAAACATTAGTAGGGTTTATATGACGATTGATATTGAAGTATGTTTTTTTACCATGTTTTTTCTGACGAATAGAATCAGCTAACTCTCCCAACTCAAAAAAATCCATATCATAAAGAGATAATGCCTCTTCAAAATTTATTCGCTCACCTGATAAAATCTTATCTTTAATATCCATCTAACCCTACCCTCTTTTTAATTATCGCGAATTATATCTAAATTATAATCCAGGTGCTTTCCACATCGAAGTTGTAATATTATCATCTACCAATTTCAACTGTATCTCATAAGCTTTTTGCCACTTGATTTTTATCTCATCATACAGTTTTTTATTTTCCATATTTGGCTCATAAACTTTATCCCAAATCACTAACTCTTTTGAGGCTTCCACTAATGATGAGTAGATTCCAGCACCCACTCCTGCTGAGATACAAGCTCCAAGAGCTGTTGCTTCTGTCACTTTAGGAATCTTCACTTTACATCCTGTAACATCTGCTAAGGTTTGAGACCAAAGTTCACCTTTAGAAGCCCCACCAGCAAATACAATTTCATCTATCTCAACACCACTAAACTCTTTAATTTTTTCTAAATTTATAGCACTCACTATACAAGCATTCTCTTGTAGGGCTTTAAACATAGAACTACGGTTACAAATTTTAGAATCTATACTTAGATTTAAAAAACTAGGACTTGCATGGTACCATTTTCCATATTTCATAGAATCAGAAAATATTGGCATTATTCCATGAGAACCAACAGGTATATTTTTAGCTTTTTGTTCTAACAAAGTATAAACATCTATCCCCATATCTTTAGCTTCTAACTTCTCTAAATCACAAAAAGCATCTCTAAACCATCTCATAACTAAACCACTAAAAAAAGTGATTCCCTCAGCTTGAGAAAGTCCAGCTACCACATGAGGATTTACTCTAATTCCCATATCTTGAGGAGGTTTAACGGATGATGGAATATTTACAATCTGTTGCCAAAATGAACCACCTAAAATTGCTACTTGCCCATCTTCAACGATTCCAAGACCAGCAGAACCAAGTTGAACATCTCCACCACCCATCACAACTTTTGTACTTGTAGATAAATTTGTTTCATTTGAAGCTTTCTCATTAACATCACCAATGATAGTTCCAACCTCATAACATGGAGGAAAAATATTATCTTTAATCCCAACTTTTGTAGCCATCTCAGAAACCCAATCACGATTCTCTAAAGAGAAGATTCCAGTAGTTCCACCATTACTTGGATCAGTCGCTATCACTCCACTCAAACGAGCCAAAATCCAATCCCCAATCATAGAGATATTTGCCACTTTTTCATAAATTTCAGGTCGATTATTTTTCAACCATAA
>JAMOPL010000100.1 GCA_027064515.1 Sulfurimonas sp.
AATCTAAATCTAAATACTTCAAACTACTTAAATCACCTATACTGTCGGGCAGAGTTGTTAGTTGGTTACGATATAAATATAAATACTTCAAACTACTTAAATTACCTATTATATCGGGTAAAGTTGTTAAATTGTTAGAATCTAAATCTAAATACTTCAAACTACTTAAATCACCTATACTGTCGGGCAGAGTTGTTAGTTGGTTACGATATAAATATAAATACTTCAAACTACTTAAATTACCTATTATATCGGGTAAAGTTGTTAATTGGTTATCGCTTAATTCTAAACTTTGTAAACTACTTAAATTACCTATTGTATCGGGTAGAGTTGTTAAATTGTTAAAATCTAAATCTAAATACTTCAAATTCTTATAACAACCGATACACTTATTCAAAAATATTAAATGTTTAGAATATAAATCAAGAGAGTCACCTCCATCATAATACTCATCATAAATACAACCACCGCTACAACCGCACTTCCTCTCAACCAAATAATTTCCATTTATCACTTTTCTACAAGGACTTGGATTGTTAAAGCACCCTCCATTAGCACCTATGACATACTCCCCGTCAATAATCCTCATAACTTCACCGTTTGCTTTTTTTATTTCACTCACACTCATTGTATCTCATCCATATAAATCTGCTTTTTATTTATATACCAATCAAGATACAAAGGCTCTTGCCCCGACAATTCAAACTTATAAGTATTATATTCATTTATATTAAATTTCATCTCTCCAAAACTATCACTTGTATGATTTTCAACTATAACAAAAACATCTCCACTTTTTTTAGATATTGTTATATCTTTATTTATAGCTTCGCTATAATCAATACCCCAATCACTCATAAGATTGAGAGTAAAATCATACGGAATAGGATAAAAACCATTAAGCTCTATTTTATGAGTATAATCAATTTTTTGATTAAAGTGAGTTATTAAAAAATTTACATTTTTAGGATATTTTGAATGTTCTATTGTACCATGTAAAACTTTTGTTTTATAAGTTACCTTCAACTCCCCTTTTTCAACTTTATCAAACACAAGCATATTATAGCCTACTTTAAAAGTATGATTTTCCACTCCCTCAATAGCTATAATCTCATCGATCCCACCCATAAGCTCAACATATTCATCATTGTTTAATTTATACTCTTCAATAAGTATTCTATCTCCAACTTCATACTCAATATTGCATTTTGGAAGTTGTATTGTAGGAGAAAAATAAACAATAAAAAAAGCATTTACAGGATTGATTTTATAAGTATTGTTATCATCATCTGTAAATATTTTAACATCATCGGGGCTACAACATTGTGGACTGTCTTTAATATCAAGTGCTATTGTAGGCTTTGCGGCAAAAACTGTATCATCTTTTTTATTTATGTAGATTTTATTAATCTTTTTTTCATCTTTATTTGTAGAAGTTGAAAAATCAATTATATCACTTATTTCACTAAATCTTTTAATAGCAACATCATCTTTTTGTATTCGCTTTTTATCTTCAAAATATAAAACTCCTTGATAAAAATAATACTCAAACCCTGTAATTTTACTTAAATCACTAACAACTTCCTCAACTGTTTTATTGTCAATCTCATAATCAAACAATAAAGGTATATCAGTTAATTTATCATAATTTATATCTTCTAATAAACTATTTAACAAACCTTTAAGCGAACTGCATTGAATTATTTTATCTATTTTAGTTGTATATCTAATTGTTTTACTTTTACAAAAAACTTTAATGTTATTATCTTTTAGATAATCAATACTATCAATTACAAATTTTTCTACAACTTCATTATCAACTTTATATCTTATTTCAACTCGCTCAACCAAATCGCCTACAAGTTGAGGAGCTATATATAAATCTTGTACTACAAAAGTTAAAGAATTATAAATTTTATTTATCTTTATATCAAAAACACCCTCTTGAATAGAAACTATTTTATCATCTATTTTTTTCCTTTGATTTAAATGATCGGTAAAATATAAACTTAAAAATACTTCCATATTCAATCCTCAAAATTTTTGAATGTTATAGTAACAGGTGGTATTTTTACATTTAAACCCATTTTGTAAAAAGCACTGTTAAGGGTGTTTTGATAATCTCTAATCACTTTAAAAGACGATTTGTTAAGGGTGTTTTGATAATCTCTAAT
>JAMOPL010000101.1 GCA_027064515.1 Sulfurimonas sp.
TTTACACCAAAACCATTAGCCCCTGAACAAGTATAAAAAGAATCATCGGATGCTACACTTAGTTTATTTCCTATCACTCCAAATAGTTTTAATCTACTCTTATTTCCTTTTAAGTCCAAAGAATAAATTGACATACTCCCCATAGCTAAAGCAAGGGGATTCTAAAATCCCTATGCAATAGGTGGATGGATTCAGCTATCGACAAAGTTAGGCTACCGAAGTAGTTCTTACAACTTCTCCTGCTAGAGTTGATGCCCCAACTCTTTTTATATTAATTGCTGCATTAACATCTCTTTGATGTTTTGCATTACAAGATGGACAAGTCCACTCTCTTATTTTTAAATCTAACTCATCTAAAATATATCCACATTGTGAGCAAGTTTTAGATGATGGATAAAATTTATCTATTTTAGTTACATTTGCTTTATATTCTAAAATATTTATAAATTCACTAAAGGCTAAATCAGATATTTTTCTTCCCCACATCATTTGCATAGCTTTCATATTTAGATCTTCTATAAAGATATTATCATAGTTGGAAGCTAATTGATTTGAGAGCTTATGAAAGTAATCTCTTCTCTGATTAGCTGTTTTAATATGAAGTTTTGCTAATTGTAGTTTAGCTCTTTTTCTACCATTTGAGCCTTTTTTCTTTTTAGATAGATTTCTGTTTAGTCTTTTTTGTTTAGTTAGATTTTTAAGATGATATAGAGGAGCTTCTATCTCTGATTTATCACTTAAAGTTAAAAAAGTTTTCATCCCAAAATCAATGCCCACACTTTTACCTGTTGCGACATTGTATTTTAAGTCTTCTTTTTTTATTGTGATACAGATATAAAAATCCCCTATATTATCTCTCTTAACGATTACAGTTTTAATAGTTCCATCTATTGGTCTTGATAGCCAGAACTTGTATTTATAACCATTAAGAGAAATAATATTATTCTCTAACTTGTAGCCTACTTTTCCTTTAAGTGTATATGATTTATATTTTCTAACTGCTTTAAATGTTGGTGGACTTACTCTTAATTTACTTTTCTTTTTAGTCCAATCAAAAAACTTTTTATAAGCATTATCAATTCTAACTGTTATATCTTGGATAGATTGACTTGGTACTTTTTTCCAAAAAGAGTATTTATCTCTTTTTTTGAGTTTAGTTAGATGTTTTTGAAGTTGGAATTTATTTAAGTGTTTGCCATATAATTTATAATACCTTTTATGAAGTGCAATACAATGATTATAAATTATTCCACTAATATTTATAGTGTTGTGCAAGTGCTTTGTTTTTTTAGTTTGATAAAGTTTATATTTATATGTTCTTATCATAATGGTATTATATCATAGTATATTAAATAATACAAGAATTATAGATTATTTTTAAAATCTTCCCACTTTTTCTTTTCTTTAGGTCTTTCGCTGGTCTGTTGATTTTCTATATACTGTTTTACTATTTCAAGTGGAGCACCACCAACAGTAGCTATAAAACTAGAATTAGTCCAAAGAGTTGGCAGTTTGGTTTTAAGATGATGAAATTCATCTCTTAACAATCTGCTACTTCTACCTTTACATTTTTTAACAAAATTCATAACCCCAAATTGTGGGTCAATATCTGCTAAAATATGAATATGGTCTTTATCTGTTTCCATTTCTATTATTTCAACTCTTAATTCTTTTGCTATTTGATATATAATTTCTTTTAATCTAATTTCAACTTTATCAATTAATACTTTTCTTCTGTACTTAGGACACCATACTATATGATAAGTACATTTATACACAATATTATTATTTGATTTATATTCCATAGTTGTATTATA
>JAMOPL010000102.1 GCA_027064515.1 Sulfurimonas sp.
TAAGAATTGTAAAAGCCTATTTTATAAAAGAGATGATAGAGTTAATAAGAACAAAAATGATAATGATGCCTTATCTAATGCCACTTTTGATTGTAATACTCTTTGGTTACGGTATAAAAATGCAAGTAACAGGGGTTAGAACGCTGATACTTGATAATGATAATTCGCAAATATCAAGGAAAATGATACTTAAATTTGAACACTCAAAATATTTCACAACAACAGTTAAAAATATGAGTGAAAAAGATGCCCTAAGAGAGATGAAAAAGGCAAATATTGATGCTATTATCATCATCCCATCATCATTTGAGAAGAACTCCCTAAAAGGGGTAAAAACAGAAATAGGTGTTTTTATAGATGCCTCTTTTCCATCTCGTTCAACTACAATAGGTAACTATATTCAAGGTGTAGTTATGGATTTGGCAAATGATTTCAATATTGAAAGCAGTGGAGTGATAAATATAAATACAAGAAATCTTTTCAATCAAGCCCTGAGAGATGAGGAGATGATAGTTCCTGGTCTAATTGGTATGGTTTTTTTAATTGCTCCTGCAATAATGACAGCTCTTTTAATAGCCAAAGAGAAAGAGGAGGGAACTATTTTTAACTTTTACTCCTCCTCTGTTTCAAAGTTGGAATTTTTAGTAGCAAAACTATCAGCTATCTTTTTTCTTGTCTCGATAAATATTTTTATAATTTTTATAGTAGCCTCCTATTTGTTTGATTTACCATTTCGTGGAAGTTTTTTTCTATTTTGGTTAGCTAGTGAGCTTTATGTTTTTGTAGCACTTGGATTTGGATTACTGGTATCCATAATATCATCATCTCAAATTATCGCTATTATTGTTACACTAATGCTTACAATTTTACCTGCTTTTATGTATTCTGGGATGATAATGCCAATTAGCTCTATGAGTGGAGAAGCTTTTATTTTAGCTCATATTTATCCTGTAATGTATTATAATCATATAATTTATGATACTTTTTTAATAGGACAAGGGTTTAATTCACCTACTATTATTTTATATCTACTGCTACTCTTTGTTTATGGAATTGTACTTTTTATATTAGGCTTATTACTTCTAAAAAAGGAGATAAAGTGAAGATTTTTCTCACTATATTATTAAAAGAGTTAGTAAGTTTTTTTCGCTCTTTTGGTTTGGTTATTTTAGTAATATATTTTTTTACAGCAGAGATTTATGTAGCAGCAACTGGTATGGAGATAGAAGCAAAAAATGTTGCAGTTGGAGTTGTAGATAAAAGTGCAGGTGGAATAAGTAAAAAGATTTTATCAAATCTACACTCCCCTGAGTTTCAAACTCCAAAATTTTACAAATCACAAAAAGAGTTAAGTGATGCAATCTACAACAAAGATATTATGGTTGGGATGATTTTTGATGAACAATTTGAAAAAGATTTTTATAAAAATCTAAATCCAACTATAAATATTCTCATAGATTCCACCACAGCGTCGCAAAGCTTAATGGCAATAGGGTATCTTCAAAATATTATTATGAAGTTCAACAACTTAAAACTCCCTGTTGAGCTAAAAATGCACAAACTTTTTAATCAGAATGCCGATATAAAACTTTTTATGGGTGTGAGTGAACTTTTATCTGTTATAACTTTGCTTACGACTATTTTAACTGCTATCGCTTTTGTAAAAGAGAAAGAGAGTGGCACTTGGGATATTATGCTTTTAATGCCTGTGAATCCTAAGCTTATTATCTTAGCCAAATCACTCTCTCAAATTATTATCATAATGATTGGTGTTGTTTTAAGTGTTGGATTGATTCTATTTCAATCCT
>JAMOPL010000103.1 GCA_027064515.1 Sulfurimonas sp.
TTTGAAGCTTTCACTATAAAATTCACTAACTCTAAAATCTGTTCTATCTAAATTTTCTTTTAGTTTATAGAGGGAATACAGTATTGATATATTTGAAATATTATTAGAGCCAATTTTTTGGATGTATCTTATATTTTTTTCTTTTGTAATATATCCTATTTTTAATTCATTTCCAAGAGGAGTTGTGTCAAAAAAATTCATCAAAGCAGACATAATTAGCTTAATGGTTTTATCGCTTTTTTTTGTAAAATCTATGCCTAAAATAACCAATTCATTCATAGAAACTTTTGTATTAAACTCAAAATTATTAATATACCAATTAATTAAATTTGATTTATAATATAAATTTATAAATAATATTTGATATATTACTGATATGCTAATATTTTTATTAATAATAAGTTCAAATAATTTAGTAAAACCTGTACCTTTAGTTTCTATAAGCTCACTATCTCTCAGCCATCTTTTCATAGAATCTACTTGTCTATTGCCTAGCGAATTATTAGAAAACCACTCATCTTTATTTTTAAAAAATTCTATTAGCCATTCTTCTCTCATTCCAAAACTACTATAATCTGTTAATTTATTAATAACTTCTGATACTTTTGTTGATTTTGCCATCACACATCCTTTTTCTGTAAAATCCAAACATTTAGCACAATGAATACATAAATCTATATCAACTTGTACTTTAGGAAATATATTTAAAGCACCTGTTGGACATTCTGCTTCACAACTTCCACAATGAACACAGTAGCTTGTTTTATAAGCTACTTTTTTCAGATGGCTTATATGAGTTATATTTGTTTTATTTGTAGTTATTGTTTCGCTATTTTTATTTTGTTTAAATTCTAAATTTATAATTTCTTTATCTATATTTATACTTATACTATCTTTATCTTTATTAACCTTATAATTACCTAAAACTTTTAACCATTCAAAAATATCTTCATTTGAATTTTTTAAGTTTATTTCAAGTGATTTTTTTGTTTCTTGAAAATTGATATAATTTCTAGTATTAATTGAATTTCCACCTGCCCGTTTTTTCCAATCACCATTTTGAAGATAAACTTTTTTATTTTTTATTTGACTATTATCCATATAATTATCAATACTTTTTATAAATTTATTTGCTATATCTGGATATTTCTTATTAATTATAAAATCACTCCATTGTGATGCAAATGGGCAAATATTGCAACCTACTCTGCTCAATCCTGTTCTATATTCATCATTAATTTTTATATTTGAATAAAATAGATATAAATAAATTTCAAAATCATTCCAGGTAAAAACAGGTCTTGCATTGGTTGAATTTATATTTTTTACCGCATGAGCAACTCTATCGTAATTTGACCTTTTATTGCTTTCTTCACCTCTTACACCATCAAATAAAACAATTTTTGGTTGCAATCCATTTTTTATACTTTTTAAATAATTTTGTATAGGAGATGATTTATAAACACTACAACACCATCTTATGATTCTACTAGGTGGTCCAAAAACATCCCATAATTTATCAGCATCAGTTGGATTTCTTACGGTTATTATTTTAAAATATTTAAAAATCTTTTTATATTGTTTTTCTGTTTGCTTCACTGTTTCATAAGTTAGAGGTAGTTCCATCGTTGTATCTGTAAATATTGTTTTATACTGTTGTGGTTCTAATGCAATGGTAACTAAGTCAAGCAAAACTTGTGAATCTTTACCTCCACTAAATGCTACAATAAAAAAATCAACTTTTTTTTCATAATCTTTATAAATCTTTTTTACAAATTCAATAG
>JAMOPL010000104.1 GCA_027064515.1 Sulfurimonas sp.
CTAGAAAATCTCTCAATTGGAAAACTCCAAATGAAGTTTTTTATGGTTTGGAAATGGCTGCTTAAGCTTAAAATAGATATGATTTTTTAAGTCAAAAATTGCACTTCAGATTTAAATTTTGGTATAAACAATGTATATTGAAACAAAAGCAAACTACTAAATCATCTACAAAAAACATACCTTGCAAACTAATGAACTTTATGAAAAAAGGTTTACATTATTATAGAAAAAAAGATTACAACAAAAGCTATAAACTCTTTAGCAAAATCTATTTACAAAAACTTATGGACGCAAAATTCAACTTCTACTATGGGCATAGTGCATATAAAAGTGCTCATTATGAGATGGCTCTAGCATCTTTTGAAAGAGTTGAGATGATAGAACCAAATAACTCAAGAATAAAATTAGAGATGACTAGAATATACTTTATACTTGAGATGTATGAGGATTCAGAATTAAGATTTAAAGAGGTTTTACAAAATCCAACTATCCCAAAAAATGTACGGATAAATATAGAACTTTATCTTGAACAAATAGCAAATAAAACAAAAAAATCTTTTACTTATGTAACAGCTGGTCTTGAGGTGTTTTATGATTCAAATATTAACTTTGGTTCATTAGATGATGAATATAACATTGGTGACAATATTTTTCCAACTCAAGATGAACTCTCATCAGTTGCTTTACAGCTAACAGGTGATATTCTCAATATATATGATATTGGTGAAAAAGATGATTATCTACTAAGAAATAAGATCTCAATACTTGCAAACAGATATTCAAACCATTCATCATATAACATAAACTATCTGACATATAATCCAAGTTTAATATATAAGACCACTAGATATATCACAGATATAGAGTTTGGATTCGATATATTAACTGTAGCAAATAATGTTTATATGAAAACCATATCATTTAAACCAAAAGTTGATATTAGCCATACAGATTCACTAAAAAGTTCTATCTACTTTAAACTAATAGATAAATTTTATAAAGAAAAAAGATTTAGATGCTTACCAATATGAATTTTCTTATGGATTACAAAAACTACTATTACCAACATCTTATGTGGTAACTAATCTAACTTATCTATTTCAAGATAAAAAAAGAGGTCAAAGAATAGATGTAGATTATGATGAGTATAAAATAGATATAAACTATCTAAATCAAATTAGTAAAAAATACTCACTGGAGTTCTATGCAGATATAAAAAATAGAAAATACAAAAACTATAGTGAACTTTTTGTATCAACAAGGGATGATAAATCTGGTACAATCTCTACTACATTAACGATGCAATTAAGTAAAGATTTGAGACTAAAACTAAAAGCACTCTACAACCGTAATCATTCTAATCAAAAAGTTTTTAGTTACAAAAAATATACTCTTTCTATGGGTATTGTTAAAACATTTTAAAGGGGTATTGTATGAGATTATTAAAATATATTATCTTAGTATTACTTATAACTATAAGCTCTGTTTTTGGTAGTGTAGCTACTATCACAGCACTAAAAGGGGAAGCTAACAGGTGAGATGGGTTCAAGTGGTAGAAGTGATTACACCATCATAGGTGATGCAGTAAATCTTGCATCAAGATTAGAGGGACTTTGTAAACCATATAAAGTTAGACTTATCATATCTGAGTTTACTGAAAATCAACTAACTAAAAACTATGTGTTACAACTACTAGATATAGTTCAAGTAAAAGGTAAAAATGAACCTATAAAAATATATGAAGTTTTATCAAAAGGAAATCCTAGAAAAAATAAAAAAATAGA
>JAMOPL010000105.1 GCA_027064515.1 Sulfurimonas sp.
TAAAAAGGTGTGTTTACTTCACTCTCATCAATTATCTCATCTATAAAGTTCTGTGCATCATCTTTAGAATTAAAAATATCTTTATTGTTTGCTTGTGAACTCACTACATTTATAAACTCTTCTATGTGCATTTTTCTATCTAAAGAGTTTCTATAATCATCTTTTTTATTACGGATGGGGATATTTTGGAATCTGTCTTCTACATCCTTTCTATGTTGTGTTAAAACCATAGAGGGGAGAAGATAGTTTTTCTCTTCATACTCTTTTGTATTTTGTGTTACTGCTTCATTTATAACACCATCTTCATTAGAGATTGAGAACATATTGTTATACCCTCTATCTGTAAGAATCGAGTAGGTACAAAATATAAACTCATCTTTTGTAAGTGCTGTGCCTTTGACTGCTTTTTCTCTGAGTCTATACACATCTTTATCTTGAATCTCCAATAAGTTTAAATACTCAGTAGTATTATCTATAAAATCATTTGTAGCGATATTATAATTTGTAAAAATAGTTCTAGCTTTTTTGTTTCTAGCACTCTTCCTTTCATTCCGTCGCCTAGAACTTCGTGCATTTCGTCTATCTTCTGCACTGTTTGGTTCTGAAAAAACTATACTATTACTTGTGAGTTCTTTGAACACTATCTCATCATTTTTTTCATTTAACTCTAAAAGTGAAAAACCTATACTATTTGAACCTATATCTAAACCTAAAACTTTTCTCATACTAACTCAACCTTTTCTCATACTAAGTATCGCATCTATATCTATCTTTTTATCATATTTAACAAAATTTTTATCTTTTTGCTCTATCGCATACATTGTCATTCTGTCGGCTAGTTCATTACCCTCAAAACCTGTATGTGCTTTTATATGTGATAGTGTCATTTTTGATTTGATTTGATTATATAGATAGTAACACTCTTTTATAATCTCTAGATTTTTTATCTCTCCACCTTTTTTTGTCCATCCTTTTTTCTCCCAAGATATAGCCCATGTTTGTATACATTGGATAGAGTACATAGAATCACACTTTATCTCCACCCTATTCCCATTTTCAAGTTCTTTTTTAGCAATTAGTAAGGATTGATATAAAGCACCTAATTCTGCTGTGTTATTTGTTCCCATCTCTTCATAAAGCCCATACCATAATTCTGAAACTTTGTTTTCTCTATATATTGCTACACCTGAACCAGCTTTACCAGGATTTGGAGTACATCCACCATCACAGTAAATTATCACATCACCTTTTATTATCTCATCTGTTTGAGTATTTTCACTTTTTATCTCTACTGATTTACCATCATCTCTTCTAAACTTTTGTAACTCTTTATAATTTTTTATAAGATTATCTTGAATCACCTTATCATTGATACCTTTTAGTAAAACAAAAAGTTCTGCTCTTGCATCTGATAACTGTTTGCCAAGTGCAAGATTCCTCCATTGCTCTTTATACTCACTATTTATATCTAACAAAGTAAGCTGTGATTCACTAATATCAGAATCCTCATCTACACCCAAACTTAAAAATTTATCTGTTGCTATTTGCATATGTTTTTTCCCTAAATAATTATCATTTTTTATATCTATCATTATATAGAAATAAAATGATAAAATACGATTATAAATAAAATTAATGGAGAATGTATGAATTTTTTTACAGCAGATTTTTGTGATGAGCATAATGAAATTATAGATGTTTTGAATCACGATTATAAAAATTATGGTGGTGCTAGTAAATGTCGTGGTGAAGTTATAACAATTAAACTAGATAAAAATAACTCTGAACTAATCAAACTACTAAGAGATGAAGATGGAACTGGTAAGGTTGTTGTTGTGGATGTAGATGCTGAATTTTATGCAGTTGTTGGTGAGAATCTAATGAAATTTGCATCTCAAAACAACTACTCTGGAATCATTGTAAATGGTTACATAAGAGATACTTTTCAAATAAAAGAGATTCCAGTAGCTCTATACTCTCTTGGTACATGTCCAAGAAAATATATCCCTATTACTGATGGACTTAGAGATATACCTCTATCTTTTGGTGGTGTAAACTTCAAAAATGGTGATTATCTTTATGCTGATACTGATGGTGTTATGGTTACACATAAACCACTACACGATTAAATGATAAATAGTATGAACAAATGGATGCAAATAGCTTATAACGAGGCTACTTCAGGGATGTTATCTGATGAGGGTGGCCCATTTGGTGCAGTGATTATAAAAAATGGCAAAATTATTGCTTCAGCTCATAATGAAGTTTTAAAAACTAAAGATTCTACGGCTCATGCTGAAATGAATGCAATTAGAAAAGCTTGTAAAAAGTTAGATAGTTTTGATTTGAGTGGGTGTGAACTATACACAACTTGTCAACCTTGTCCTATGTGTTTAGGTGCTATATTTTGGGCTAGAATCTCTACTGTTTACTATGGTGCTACTGAAGATGATGCAAGTCGGGGTGGTTTTGATGATAAACGATTCTATGAGATGATGAGAGGGGAAAATAGTGATTTATCTCTTACTCAAATAGACCAAGAGATAAATGCTAAACTATTTGATAGATGGTTAGAAAAAACTAACCGTTGTTTATATTAAATTTTATCTACTTTTACACTAGTTGGTATAAAATGAAACTCTCTCCCATCAAATAGCCCTTTATCACTAAGCTTAATCTCTGGTATAACTAAAAGTGCCATAAAAGAGAGTGTCATAAATGGACTACTTAAACTCGAACCTAAAATATTTTTTGAGTATTTATCTAACTCATCATATTTTGATGCAACACAAAAAGCATCATCACTACTCATTATCCCTGCAATATCTAAAGGAAGTAGCATAGTTTCTTCACCATCTACAATGGAGATTCCACCCTTAGATTCTATAAGTAGATTTACAGCTTTTGAGATCTCTTTATCACTACAACCCACAGCGATTATATTGTGAGAATCGTGAGCTACACTAGAAGCAATAGCACCCTTTTTAAGTCCAAACCCATTTACAAAACTAACAGCAGGATTTGCTTTTTCATAGCGATTTAAAACTGTTATTTTTAAAATATCCTTTTTTATATCTGCACTAAAGATTCCATCATTATGGGTGTGGTATATTTTCTCTTGTGTAAACAGTTCATGGTCTATCGCTTGTATCACCTCTATATTGTCAGATTCACTCTCAAATACAAAATCAGATTCTGATGTTTTTTGAGCATTAAAATTATTTATTGCTTTTACCTCAACAGATTCTATTTTTGTTACAGAATCTTCATATACAGTTTTACCATTAATCACAGTTCTCAAAATCTTAAATGATTCAAGATTCTCAACCTCTATAAAATCAGCCTTATCACCAACTCTAAGTAAACCAACATCTAAATTATAATGCTCTTGTGGATTTATACAAGCAATTTTAAGTACATCAAAAACATCATAACCTTTTTGTATACTTCTAACTACCATCTCATTAATATGCCCATTTACTAAATCATTAGGGTGTTTATCATCCGAACAAAACATTAACATATCTGAATAAGATTCTATAAGTGGAGACAATGCCTCATAGTTTTTACCAGCAGACCCCTCACGGATTAGAATCTTCATCCCTAAGTCCAACTTCTCTTTCCCCTCTTCATAGCTACTAGCCTCATGGTCAGTAGTGATTCCAGCATCTATATACTTTTTCAAATCCTTTCCACTAAGCATTGGAGCGTGTCCATCTATTGGAATCTTAAAATCTTTAGCATATTTTATTTTTGCCATAATTTCAGGATCATCATTTATTACACTTGGAAATGCCATCACTTCAGAAAGATGATTTAGTTTTGGATTCTGTAAAAGTTCTTTTACCGTTATAGAATCTAAGGTTGCTCCACTTGTTTCAAATGTTGTAGCAGGAACACAAGGGGAAACACCAAAGTTAAAATTAAAGTTTACCTTATCAGCATTCTCTAGCATAAACTCAACACCCTTAACACCAAGTACATTAGCTATCTCATGAGGATCACTTACTGTGGCTACTGTTCCATGTCTAACAGCAACTCTTGCAAACTCTGATGGGATAAGCATAGAACTCTCTATATGTATATGAGAATCTATAAATCCAGCTAATATGTAAGTAGTAAGATTTTCATCTATTTTAGTGATAGAAAATATCTTAGAATCTTTTACCTCAACTAAAGCTGGGAACATAATTTTGTTTTTTATATCTATGTAATTTGCTTTTATTTTCATAGTTGATTATATCTCTTATAGTTTTAGTTTTAAATTTATGTTACTGTATACGATGATTTACAAAACTATCATACAGCTCTTCAAATCCATGTTCACTTGAGTTCTCTACTTTTTTCATACTCTCTACTGCATCGTTAAACTTACCTTTTTCCCATAATGAAATAGCTTCAGCTGTTTTTTGATGTACAATAGAATGATGTTTACTAAGATTATTAATTGTTTTAGTATCATCTTTAATTACAACTTTATTTTTATCAAACCATTTCCCAAATCGACAACTGTGTTCATCTGTGATTGTAGCCTGCTTATCTTCCATAAATGCGTTATATGCTAAAAGTTTTAAAAGTATATGATCAACTTTACCACTACCTATGCCTATCTCATTTGTGATATTTGAAGTTATATTGCTAGTTTTTTGAGTATTTAAAATTACTGAATCTAATTCATTAAAGAAACTAATTAATAACTCTGAAATATCATCTGTATTTGTTCTGAATAGTTGTGCAATATCTTGAATTTCTGATGTATTTTGCTTGAGTTGCCCTATACTTATCTCAACTTCATTTGTTGCTTTTTGTGTCCGTTCTGCAAGTTTACGCACTTCATCAGCAACAACTGCAAAACCACGACCATGCTCCCCTGCTCTAGCAGCTTCAATAGCCGCATTTAATGCAAGTAGATTAGTTTGATCAGATATATCTTTAATAAGATTGATAATATCACTTATTGAGCTAACACTATCATTTAATCCAGCTGCCCCATTATCTAGGCTACTCGCCTCCTGAGTTAAATTATCAATTGCATTATTGATATCTTCTCCATTGTTCTGTACAATACCTATCTTCTGTGATGTTTCTTTATTGATAGCATTAGCATTATCTAGTGCTTCAACATTAGATTCCATTATTGTCTGTACAAACCCTATACCACTTTTATAAGATTTTAATAGTAATGTTATAATCTCCTCTACAGCCATATGTCTTTCATCTAAAGTTGGATTTTGATCATTTTGTAACTCTGTAACTTCTAACTCTAAGGTGTTACACCTGTCTTCAAGTTCTGCATTTCTCTCTTGAAGCTCTTTTATCTCATCCGTATATTTATCACAATTACTAAATAATCCCATTTTACATCCTTTGTCTGTTTTAAATTTTATTCTATCCGTTTCACTTACTGCGTTATTTTAAGATTATATCTTAAGAAATATAAAAATT
>JAMOPL010000106.1 GCA_027064515.1 Sulfurimonas sp.
ATATAAGCAACAAGTTCCCCATTCATCAAATTTCTAGCAACTGCTCCAAAACAGCGACCATTTTCATGAATCAAAGAGATAGCTTCAAGTCTTTCATGAACCTCAACTTTCTCTTTTTTCGCTTTATTATCCATAGCAAAAAGCATAGAGTGACCTGTTCCATCAGATGTATAACAAGTTCTCCATTTTTTTGTACCACCAAAATCACGAGCAGTAATAAGCCCATGAGCCTCATCTTTTTCAGTGATTGTTACTTTTTTAGCATTGATAATCGCTTGATGATCACCACGATTCACCCTACTCCAAGGAACACCCCAGTGTGCCAGTTCACGAATAGCTTTAGGTGCACAATGAACAAACATTCTAGCTACCTCTTGATCAGCACCCCAATCACTCCCTTTAATGGTATCAGAGAAGTGAACATCTTCATTATCACCCTCACCCATCGCACAATTTGCTAAAGATGCCTGCATACCACCCTGAGCAGCAGCCGAATGGCTTCTTTTTGGTGGAACAAGACTAAGAATCACAGCATCATGCCCTCTCTCTTTCACACCCGTAGCAACTCTAAGCCCTGCAAGACCACCACCTATGATGAGAACATCTGTATAAATTATTTTCATTAGTGATCTCCTTTTATAATTATTGTTTCTGATTTATATTTAATTCTATCACTAAAATCATGATTCACACCGACATAAATATACTTAGCTAATGATGATAAGCCAACTATTATATATAATGCTATCATTATTTTCATAATTAATTTAAATCTTGCACGAGAAATTTTAGTGTTCTCACCCTCCATAAATCCCCATTTAAGTGCTAATCTATAAAGACCAACAAAAGCATGGGAAACAACAGAGATAAGTAGTGCAAAATATAAGTATCCCATATATTCATCTACGACTCTACTAGAACTTGCATATGGACCAATATTGGTAGGTTGTGTCATCATAATATAAAGATGTACAGAACCAATAAAAAACATAATAAATCCAGTAATAACTTGAATCATCCATAGAGAACTATCTTCGTGTTTCATTCTTATTGTATGTTCTCTAATTAATTTATACTGCTTATATGTAGATGGGAATTTTCTTATAGCAACTAAAGCATGAGTTACAAATATTACAGAGATAGCTCCTGCTAAAAAAGAGATTATTCCAGGATAAGTCTCCCCGAAAAAGTAATAACCCTCAAACATAATTGTAACTTTATACATCATCTCATGAGATATCAATATAGATGCCTCAAAAAGAATATGCCCCATTATAAATAATGCTAAAATCAATCCAGTAATACTTTGAATAAAATCTAGCCTTGCTGGTATTTTATCTATCTTTTTTTTTCTCATTTATTCTCCATACAATAAAAATATTTTTTGTATTCTACTAATTTTATGCTAAAAACAACAAAGAAAATGTTTATTATTCCTATAAAATCTTATTTTACCTTTTTTTATTTTTTTTAACATAATCATTTAAGAACTATTTTGTCATACTAAATGATTATAAAATAAATAAAGAGAGTGCAATGTTTGAAATAATCACGATTATACTTCTGTTATCAATATTTATAACACTTTACAGATTCTTAAAAGGTTCAACACTAAGCGATAGAGTGGTAGCCTTTGATGTTATGAGTGTTATGAGTGTTTCACTTTTAGTGATTCTATCCCTCTACTTTCAAAGAGAATTTTATCTTGATATTGCTCTTATTTTTGGACTTATTGGATTCTTGGGTGCTACTATCTTTGGTCGCTATATTGAGAAAG
>JAMOPL010000107.1 GCA_027064515.1 Sulfurimonas sp.
TTTCAAGATATTTCCCAATCCAATAGATATTTGGAGCTATTTCAATAGCTTTAGTAAAATCCATAAAAACCCTTTAATTTTTAAAAGAATCATAGCAAAGATTTCATTAGTTATATATAAGTAAAAAAAATAGGAAAAGAGCTTTAGGTGGAGGGAAGAAGCATACACTCTGTAATGCTGAAGCTAAACTATTCTACATACTATATATTATGTCACAAGAAAAAGTATTAAGAATAATTGAAAATTATCTTGGATTGATTTTTAAATTAGATTAATAATTATCTGAACTAGCGAAATAAAAGTGAAATTCATTTTTATTTTGCTATTATTATAGATAAAAGATGAGGGGGTTTTATATGCAAACTTTATCGGTAAGAATTCAAGATAGTTATATGCAACAATTTATGAATTTTGTAAAAGAGAGTCAGTCAAATATCACTGTTTCAAAAGATAAAAATCTTGAAATTGATCCTTATTTTTATGAGAGACAAAAAGAATTGCATGAAATAAGAGCTGATATTAAAAGTGGCAAAATGGAAATGTTATCAGAAGAACAATATGAACAAGAGATAGAACAATTTTTTTTAGAACTTTAAAAAAAAATATGAAAATCATTCGTTCAAGAAAATTTCAAATAAACTTTTTAGTTATTTTGCAGTACATTGCAAAAGACAGAGTTAGTGCGAGTAAAAACTTCCAAAAAGAACTTGATAAGCTTATCAAAAATATTCCAAACTTTCCTTATAAAAATATTAGAGATTTAATATATAAAAAATATACAATAAATTATGAAATTATTTTAGAAGAAAATAGTATTGAAATACTAAATATTTTCAATCAAAATAAACCTTCACAGCAGTAAATATACAACAAAACATAGGAAGTCAATAAATTTTCAATTGAAATATAAAAAATAATTGAAAATTTTTATAAAATCAGTATTTTGAGTTTTATTATCAAATCTCATCGGATTAACCTAAACAATAGAAGATTCTATTGTTAAATTGGTAAAACACGAATATTTTTAGAAAGTTTCTCTTTAAGAGTAGATTCTATTGCATAAAGTGTACCTGTTGATGATGAAGCACAACCGTTACAAGCACCTAAATAACGGATATAAATATCGATATGCTCATCACCTTTTTTAATGTCAATAATCTCCATATTACCACCATCCATAATAAGGAATTGGCGAACATTTTCATCTATTACAGCATCAACAGCTTTAATTTGTTGCACAAGTGTCATCTCTTCAAATTTAGCTTCACCACCCACATTAGCATCAGCAGCAGCTTTCATTTTTTCCTCATCCATCTCTTTTCTAGTGTCAGCTAAAATATCTACCAAATAGTAATCCTTAGCTTCATGCCCACCAGGTCTAATACAAGATTTACAAAATCCACCAGCTTTAGTATAATCAGTAATCTGCTCAATAGTTGTTAAGTCATTAAGTTTAATAACCTCTTGAAGAGTTTTTAAACTAACTCTAGCACATTCACAAACAATTATATCCTCTTCAAATGATTCAGAATCTACACCTAAATACATCCCTGCTGCTTTTTTGATAACATCATAAGCCATAACAGAACAGTGCATTTTTTGAGGTGGAACTGCTGGTGTTTGGGGGTCATCACGAAGAGCCATCTCAACATCAATATTTGTGATTTTAACAGCCTCTTGAACTGTTTTACCAATACAAAGTTCAGTCATAACATCACTTGAAGCTATCGCAGTACCACAACCAAAAGATTT
>JAMOPL010000108.1 GCA_027064515.1 Sulfurimonas sp.
TTTCTCTCAACAACTAAAACTTTTTCAACAGGAGTTTTACCCTCAAGTGCAGAATCTACAACAGGTTTCAACATATATGGCTTAGTTTTTCTAAAAGCACCATCAGCAGTTATAACCACTTTAGCTTCAGCATCCATAATTCTATCTTTAAGAGCTTCAGCAGAAAAACCACCAAAAACTATAGAGTGTATAGCACCAATTCTAGCACAAGCAAGCATCGCATAAGCAGCTTCTGGAATCATCGGCATATAGATAACAACTCTATCACCCTTTTTAACTCCAAAATCCTCTTTTAAAAGGTTGGCAAATCTATTTACATTTTTATACAGGTCAAGATAAGTTATATTTTGAACATCACCTCTATCACCCTCAAAAATAATGGCAGTTTTGTTTTTACGAGTATCTAAATGACGATCAATACATTGCTCAGATACATTTAACTTACCACCACCGAACCATTTAACAAATGGTGCTTTTGATTCATCTAAAACATCTGTAAATGGCTTAATCCAGTCTATTTTTTCTTTAGCATAATCACCCCAAAACCCCTCATAGTCCTCAGTAGCATAATCTTGCAACTCTTGATATTCACACATATTTTTGATTCTGGCATCTTTAGCAAACTCTTTATTTGGTTTAAATATTTGTTTTTTATTTTCTGACATCTCTTGTCCTATATTTTAAATTATTATCGAAAATTATATCTTTTAAAAATTTATTTTTCCTTTAGCAAAAAATTAAAGAAAAAAATATGGGTATCTGTAATGATTAAAAATCTAATGGGCTAATTAGTTTAGCCTTATTCATTTCAGAAACTACATGTGTATATATCATTGTAGTTTCAACACTTTTATGACCTAAAAGTTCTTGGATGCTTCTTAAATCTATACCAGCTTGAAGCAGATGAGTAGCATAAGAGTGTCGAAATATATGGGAAGTTACTCGTTTATTAAGGTTTGCTTTTTGAGAAGCTATTTTTATATTTCTTCCTAAAGTTTTAGGATGTATATGGTGTCGTCTAGTTATTTGTGTTCTTGGATCTTTTGAAACATTGTTCATAGGAAAAAGATATTGCCATTTTGTTTCAAGCTTAGCTTTTGGATACTTTTTTTCATATAAAAATGGCATATATACACTTCCAAAACTATTTTCTAAATCTTGCTTGTGAATCTCTTCTACTCTTTTTACTTGAACTTGAAGTTCATCTTTTAGTTTTAACGGTAGTGGTATTGTTCTATCTTTTAAAGATTTTGAATCCCAAATATAAACCTTATCAAATCCAAAATCAATATCTTTAATTCTAATATTTAAAACTTCACTCATTCTAAGACCACAGCCATACATTAAAGTAACTACAAGTTTATAGATTCCATTTAGATTAATTAAAACTTTTTTAACTTCATCTTGTATTAAAACAACAGGTATATGCTTTCTCTCTTGCGCTCTAAGTGCTTGAATATTCCATTCACTCATATCTACCCCTAAAACCTCTTTATATAAAAAAAGTAATGCTGAAAAAGCTTGATTCTGAGTACTAGGTGAAACCCTACTTTTTACAGCTAAATTTGTAAGGTACTCCTCTATTTCACTTTTTCCCATCTCAATAGGATGTTTCTTTTTATGAAAAAAAATATACTGTTTTATCCAATGAATATAAGTTTTTTCAGTAGAGATACTATAGTGTTTAAATCTAATCTTATCACGAACAATATCAAGTAATTTTTTCTTAACTTCCATAATATTACCTTT
>JAMOPL010000109.1 GCA_027064515.1 Sulfurimonas sp.
AGTATCAGGTTTTACTCCTGTTAATCGTTTAAATAAATCTGGTTTTAGCTCTTGTAATTTCTCATAATTCTTCATATTTTAGAAATAGCAATTTTTGAGCCTTTTTAGGTTATGCAAGAAGTCTAATATAAATACAATCAATCTAACTCTACAAGCAATAATCTAAAAAAAGAAACTATTGATCTTATTCAAAATATTAGATATGCTGATAATAATTACTTTTATATTAGTGATTACAATTCTGTTTTAATAGCTCACCCATATTTACAAAATAAAGATATGTCAAATGTAAAAGACATAAAAGGCAATCTGATAATTCCTCCTATGGTCAAAATTGCTAGAGAGAAAGGAGAGGGATTTTATAGTTATTGGTGGAAAAAGAACAAAAAAGATGATACACCTTATGAAAAATTAACTTTTACAAAAGATTTTCCAAAATGGCATATGGTTATTGGAACAGGTGTCTATATAGATGATATAGACAAAGAGATAGCAAGAAGAAAAAAAGAGTTAATGAAACAACTGCAAAAAATTATCAAAGATACAAAAATAGGAAAGACTGGATATCTTTATATTTTTAATGGCAAAGGGGAAATGCTAATACATCCAAATAGTAATATAAATGGTATAAATTTCTTAAAACTAAAAAATCCAGAAAAAGGGACATATATTTTCAATGATTTGATAAAAGTATCTAAAACAACAAAAGAATTGAAGTATAAATGGGATAAACCAACAGATAAAGGAAACTATATATATGATAAAGTATCCTGGATAGAGTATATGCCGAAATTAGATTGGTATGTATGTTCTTCTGTTTATGTAGATGATTTAGAAGAGTCTTCCATAGAAGTTAGAAATTTTATATTGGTATTGTCTATATTAGTTTTATTTATATCTATAATTTTTAGCATTATTTTTTTAAGAAAATTATTACAGCCGATATTAGATTTAACTAAGCTTGCACTAAAGGTTTCTAAAGGGGATTATAGTGCAAGAAGTGAAACAAATAGTAATGATGAGATAGGTATCTTAACAACACAATTTAATCAAATGGTTAGTACAACTGAAGACAATATTATAAATCTTGATAAAAAAGTGCAAGAAAAAACAAAAGAGTTAGAGATAGCCAAACAAAAAGCAGAAGAGAGTGTAAAATTAAAAAGTGAATTTTTAGCAAATATGAGTCATGAGATAAGAACACCGATGAATGGCATACTTGGAATGAGTCATTTAGCATTGCAAACAAAACTAGATAAAAAACAGATAAATTATATAAAAAAGATAGATATAAGTGCTAAAAATCTACTAGGAATAATTAATGATATTTTAGATTTCAGTAAGATAGAAGCTGGAAAGTTATCTATAGAAAAAAGTGATTTCAACCTTTTTGAAGTGATAAATAATGCTATAAATTTAGTAGAATTAAAAGCACATGAAAAAGGTTTGGAAATAATTACAAACTATGATGTAAAGTCAGGAGATAGCTTTTGTGGTGATAGCTTAAGAATATCACAGGTAATTATAAATCTTTTAAATAATGCAGTAAAATTTACAGATAAAGGTTCAATAGGCTTATATGTAAGAAAAACAGCAGATAATAAAATGAGATTTGAAGTAAAAGATACAGGTATAGGTTTAACAGATGAGCAAATTTCAAAGCTATTTCAATCTTTTATACAAGCAGATGGAAGTACAACTAGAAAATATGGTGGAACAGGTTTAGGACTTTCTATATCTA
>JAMOPL010000110.1 GCA_027064515.1 Sulfurimonas sp.
TTATCTTTTGGGATGTATTGAACTGCTGGCATCATAATCCCACCTTTTGAACGGATTAATGTATGTAATCTTTTTTTAGAAGCGTCATCAATAACCTCAATAAATGATAAATATTCATCTAGTGCATAAATAGTTAAATCTGTTTTAGTATCTAGCCTACTTACTTGAACCTGTGATAAACAAGCTGTAAATGCTGCAAAAAGTGGTATTAGACTTTTTTCATATTTTGGAATATTGTCTAGTATAAGTTTACATTGATTCTTTTTTTCAAAAAAATCATTAATCACAAAAAACTTTTGTTTTGGATTTTGCATTTTATAAGCCATTATCTCTAATGGTTCAATCATAGCTTCCATAGTACCTTTTACATCTTTTTTAGAGTTTTGAGAACCACTATCCATTTCAATAAACATATCTTTAATAGATTTTATAAAAAGTAACCATTTATTAGCTGGTGTTTCATCTTTATAAATTGTGTTTATTTTTTGTGCCAATTCATTATATAGTCTTTGAGCTGTAGCACTAAAAAAATCTTTTTTATCTCCCATAACAGCATTAGTGTAATTCTCAAAAAATGTTTTTATAATTCCCTCATCTTCACTAAGAACATCCCAAATATAACCTCTTCTATCGTAAGGAGAAAATAATATATCTATATTTTTTCTATAAAAAACCTTAACAAAATCACCAGCTTTTACTTGATGAATTACGGCACGATTGTAAAACTTCTGATTTAAAATAGATGTGTAAAACTCTGTTTTACCTGCTGACATCTTTCCAACCAATAATAACCCTTGTGTTAAGTTGATTTTTTTAAAATAAATAGCCGTATTTTCTGCTCTTTTTTTCATAAAATTTGGTATTCTTGATTTTTCAACAAAATCATCATCAAGTTTAAAATTATTAATATAAACTGTATTTTCATCATTTCTTTTAAACTTAAATTTTAAATCATATACATTTGTCCATTTATAACCTCTTTTTATATCTTTTGGATTAGGTAAACTACCATAGCTATTTTTATGAGCTATAGGAAATCGTGCGAATACATAACCATTTATTGTTTTTAAATCCAAAAAATACCATTGTATAAATACCATAACCAATAATAGTATTATTAATTCTATCATCGTGAAATTCCTTTATCAATTTGTTGTTCTAATTTTTTAAATAGTGTTAGAACAATCTGCAATAATGGTTCAGGCATATTTATCTGAGCCATACCATCAACTATATTTATCTCTATATCTTTTGTAAGTTCATCAAGTGCAAATTCTAAAGGTTGCTCTTTTATCTGCTCTTTAAACTCATTTTTTATAAAACTATCTTTTTCTTTTTGTTGAGTATTGCTCTCTTCAAGTTGCATATATATTCGTTTATCACTCATGTTATGCTCTCTCTTGCTGCTGAGAGTTGTCTTTTTCTCTCTCTTGTGTTGCACTTTGGGCTATTTTTATATCATCCATAGTTACTGTATTTGCTTTTTCTTGTGTGTGAAGCTGAGTAGCTAAGTTTTGTAAGTGGTCTGCGAACTGGTGAAGTTTTTGAGAATCAAGCTGACCATTTTCGTTTAAAAGCTTTTCAAACGATTTATCGCTAGATATATCTGCAATTCTTTCTTTTAGCTCGTTTTGAGGGTTTAGAGTTATCTCTTTTTGAACACCTTTATTAAGTTGTGCTATTTCTTCATTTGTTTTATCTACATTTTTAAATAAAACCTCTTTTGCATACTGGTCTTTAAATTTAAACTCACCTTGTGATACTTCTTTAAAAACTCCAGCTGCTTTTAGTTGCTCTGCATTTCTAAGTGAAGCATCCATATATTTTTGAACTACCTCTTTATCTGCACCTTTACTTACTGCAAAGTTTTGCCATTTTTCTAACTGGGTTTTAGATACACCACCAAATTTAACTGCTGATATATTCATAAAATCTCTGTTTTGGGCTTGTTGTTCACGGTTGATTTTTTGTAAATCTTTCCAAGTGTTGTTAAGTTCATTTTTTATGGGCTGAGAGTTAAAATCAACTATTGCATTTCTTTCATAAACAGTTTCTTTTTCTATTGGTTTTACAACTTCTACTGCTATCTCTTTAACTTCTGCTGCTCTTTCTTGTAGTGGCTCTTGATAAAGATGTTTTTCCTCTATCTTTAGTTTTTCTTCATTTGAAGCATTTAGATACTCTTTGTTTTCTAAAAGAATATCAATTTTATCAACTGCATTTATATCTTTGGTAAGAAGTTTAAAATCTTCTAAACTTTCATTTTTACCAGCTTCTTTTATCTGATAAACTTCTAGTTGCTTTTTTAAATCTTCTATAGTTGTATCTTTGATTTGGATAGTTTCTTTTACCTGTTGCATCTCATTGAGTTTACTCTCAATCTGCTCATTTGTTTGGTTTTTGTAAACCTCTTGTGCTAGTGCTGTTTTAGCTTCTACTGCACTTAACCCAGCTATAACGGCTTTTTGCATAAACTCGTTTTGATAGAGTTTGGAAGATGTTTTTTCATCACTTAAATATTTGATACCTTTTTGCTTTACAAAATCTTCTGCCATATCTTTTAGTTTAGCATTTACATTTTGTTTTAAATCTATATCTTTAAGTGGTGGTGCTTTGTTAAACTCTTTTAGTTGGTATTCTTCAAGATATTTATCTAGCTTTTTATTAGCAACTTTATCTTTTACTTTATCGAAGTATCTATCTATTTTTTTAGCTAGTCGCTGAAAGATAGCATTTGTTTTATTGATGGCTTTTGTGGCTACTGCTCTTAAACCTGTTGGGCTGTTAATAGCCTCTATAAAATTATCTTTTTGATTTGTAGGAACTAAATCACTTCTAGCAAATCTTGATAAAATCTTTTTATCATTTTTAGCTATTGCCATATCTAGCTGTTGGCTCATCATCTTAGATACTGACTTCGTAAATTCCATATTATCAGTTAGATTAGCACCATTTACTATTTTAGTTGGGTGGTCTTTTATCTTATCTAGTACCTCTTTATCAAGATTTAAAGCCACCTTTTTATCCATAAAGTAAGCTTTTTTAACCTCATTGTTTTTTATCCAAATATCTAACGGCTCATTGTTCATAAGTATCGTATATTTTTTTGCTCTAAATTCCATTTTAAACTCCTGTTTGATTTATAGATTCAATAACTGGTTTTACCTCAGTTAAAAACTCTTTTATCTCTATCATCACACTTTGTTGTTCATCATTTTTTAATCTCATCATAGATTCAAGTAAAAGAATAGCTTTCTCTTTGAGTTCTATAATTAGGTGTTTATCTATCCAGCTAATCTTATGATGGTTTAACTCTGAGATAGTATTTTCTAACTCTTGAGATAATTGTGCTGTATCATTCATTTTTTCATCTCCATATATTTTTGTATAGTGTTTGTTTTATTGTGTCCTAAAACTTTTTGAATTAAATCTAAACCATCTACTGGTTCGTTCGGAACTTCTAGTATATGCTTTACTTTTTTAAACTCATCATCATTAATTTTATTTAATTCATTAAGTTCAAATTCTAAACTATTTTTAGCTAAATTAACTGAGTAAAACTCTTTAGTACCATCTTTGTCAATAGTTTTATCATAGTTAATAAATGCTATCCTATTTACATCAAGCACCACACAACTAAACCCTAACTTCTCCATCTCTAAGATTTGTAAATGTTGTTTTTTTATGCTAATCTCTTTTTCTTCTATTACATTTTTATGCTCTTCTACCTCCTTATTTAAGTTATAAAGTGCCTCTACACCATCCCAAAATCCATATTTATTATGAATTTCATTTTTAATATTAAGTTGTAAATCTAACAACTCACTAATATTCATAGCTTTTAAATCTATCTGCTTACTCATCTCTCAACTCCTTTATCTCTGTTGTTGATGTACTCTTGTTGTCCTTGTTCGGCAATGGCAATATCCTCTTTGGTGATTCTTGTATAATTGATTGCAACATCTCTATCTGCAACATCATCATATCTTTCAAGCTCATCTCTTGTGGTTCTTCCTCCTCGCTCGTTTGAGTTGGTATCAATGTTTCCAACATCTCTATGATTAACTTGTTCTGCTCCTGTAAGTTCGTTTGATTTACTATTAAAGATTCTAGTAAATCTATCTCTGTTACTTGGTCTGACATTTTCTAATTTCTCCTCGATAATATCTTTCTCAAAGTTGTTCAAATGTTCTAACGATTTAAACAACTTTTTAGTATCTAACTTTGTAAGTTCTAAGCTTCTTACAACTAAGGTGTGCATAGTTTTTAACTGCTGTTGCTCTTGCTTCTCCTTTGTTTTTATTTTTTCATATAAACTACCTATTTCAACATCATTATCTAACTTAGTCATAACCTTAGTAGTAAGATTTAATGGTGTTCTTTGGTACTTGTTTAACTCTTTTTTTACTTGGTGTAAAACTTTGTAAATCTCTTTATCATCAAGCTTTTTTATGATTTTTGATTTAACATTTGGCTGCAACTTTTTTAAAAGAGAATTTGTATCAGTTAGTTTAGATAACAGTTTGATATTTTCTGTCCTAACTTCATCACGATTAACATCTTTTTTACTAACTCTTGTGTTAAAAAAGGCTCTCATATTAAGCTGAGAATTACTTAAATGTGGATGTTGCTTTTTAAGTTGTTGCACTTTCTCTTTTATATCTTTAGACCTACTACTAAAAGTATTTATCATCTCATCATCTATACTTTGAAGTTCATAAAAACTTTTTTGCTTGTCTATATCTCTAAGTTCAAAACCATTTGTAATAAGTTCCTCTTTTAAACACTCTCTATAAAATTGACCTAAATTTTTAACAATAGGACTACCTTTTTTTAAGAAGTTAGAGGCATCTACTGCTCTGTATTTATTATCAATTTTTGTAAAATTAAAGATAACACTATGTGTATGTAACTGAGGTTCTAAGTTGCGATTTATGTCGTGTTGAAATTTAGCACTTAGTAGATTACCAGTAGTTAAACTAACTCTTTTTTGATTTTTCTGAACTCTTGTTTTTATAACTTCATTTTCAATATGTCCTAAAGCTTTATTTACTGCTTTATCATGAGCTGTAACAATAGAATCTGCTAATTTAGTATCACCTTTTTCTAAAGCTAACTCATAAGCTATACTCACACTTTTACTAGGTGAAAAAGTAAAGTCAAAAGCTGGTACAACATCTTTTTTACCTTTTTTAGAGTGTATTAAACTCTCTCCAGTAGTAGGATTTATACCTTGTAATAGTTGATTAAAACTATCATGAGTTAAATCATCAAGACCTAATTCACTTTTTAACTTACCTATATACTCGCCTTGTTGTTTAGTGTAGTAGTTATCTTTACTATAATATGTACTAGCTTGACCAATACTCAACTTTTTAACAGTAAGCATTAGTAATTCTCTATAACTTTAAGATATGATTTCAAGTTCAATTTTTTAATAAGAGTAAATTTTATATTTTCATCAAAATTTTCATCTTTTAAGAAACTTGATGATTTTTGTAAAACTCTTAAACTATCATCAGCTAGTGAAAAATAGATAGCTGGTATCTTGTCATCTAACATTTTTTGAACAATGTTATCTATAGCAGCATCTATCTTTTTAATACTGGATATTATTTTATTTTTCATAACTTTTTCCTTTGTTAAATTTTTTTAGTTATAATTCTTCAACTACAAACAACTTATGTTCGTTTTACGGAGTGGTAAAAGAGCTTTAAAGGTTAGAGGATTAATTACCCTCTGACCTTTTTTTTTGCCCTCCCAAAACGAATATAAGGGAGATTTTATGAATAAGCTGTTTGTAGTTATATTGCTTATGTGCATTTTTGCACCTATGCTACACTAAGCATAGTCAAGGGATTTATTCCCTTGTCTCCCTAATTTTTATTTAAAAAACAATGCTCTTAAATTATAAAAGAGATGGTTTACCATCTCATCATATTGTTAATATAATTTATCCTCAAACAAATCTTAATTTTTCATAATTGCCTCTTACGGCTACTATTTACACCCAACTCCACCCATCAAGCCACTTTTTTTAAAAAGTGGCATTGGTACAACTCTATTATTTTTCAGTCAGTTTCAGTTTCATTGCATTTTCGTTTCAGTTTCGCTTCATAGTGTTTCAGTCATTTCAGTATGCTTCATTATTGTTAGTTTCAGTTGTATTAGTAACAAATAATGTTTTTACTTGTTCTTCTATCTCTTGAAATAACTCTTGAGCTTTTAGTGAGTTGTTGTATTGAGTTATAAGTATTCTAAACTTATCTCTGTCACCATCTGCAAGTTTAAAACTCATCTCTCTTGCTTGTTGTTCTGTGACACCATTAGCAACACTTGCTAAGTCAAGTATAGTCTGCTCATCATCTTCTGCGATTTGGAAAAGGTCTGAATAAGGTAGTGAAATCACCTGTGCATTTTTAAAAAGATTTGATACTGGTTTTATCCCCATATCTTTATCGCCATAAAAATATTTAAACTCTTGCTTTATATTTTTTTGGTTTTGATATTGGTTTAGTACAAAAAAAGTATTTTCAAAATCATCTATGTACTTGTATGTATCTTCTGCATTTTGAAGATATTTTTTAATTTTAAGAGTTGGGATAAGATAGGTTTTTTCTAGTTCTAGTGGTTTTAAAATATCTAGTATTTTTTGAGTATCATCACCACCACCTACATCAACGATATAATCAAGTTCACTTTCACACATTATGTCAAACAACATATCAGATATAACAGTATCTTTTTGGTCTAACTTGACTGATATTGCTTTGTCTTCTGTCAAAAAATCACTATTTTTAAAAACTAAAGAGTTATTTGAATTATCTATTTCTAGTATCTTAAAATCTCTATTTTTACTATGTAATAAACAAGCTAAAACTACACTTGTTAAACTTTTTCCCACACCACCTTTAGTGTTAATTGTTGTATATATCATCTGTTATTCCTCATTATTATTTTGATTTGCTATTTTTTGCAATTTTTGTTTGTAAGCAATAATGGCTTTTGTGTCTTGGTCATCACTTTGAAGCACATCTGCACTCTGTTTTTTTTGCTAGTGCTAGAAGCACTAGGGGTTTTTAAAGAAAAATTTTTGTCATCTAAGTTTTCTTTAACAAATTGCCAAATTCTCCTTTTTGTAATTTCTACTTTTTGAGTTTTTAAAAAATCTTGTATTTGCTCAACTTTAAAATCATTTTTATAGAGTTGTAAAATCTCTGATTTATACTCTTTAAGCTGACTTACTCGCCTCTGAGGTTCATTATTTTTTAAAAAGCTGTCAAGTGCTTTCATAAAATTTACTCCACTTTTTCAACATAAACATAATCTTTCTCTCCATATTTACCTATTGATAAATCTACTTGATTATTAAAGATAATAAACCGACCATCATAATCATCTAGTTTCTTAAACTCAAATTCTTTATTTTGATAAAATGAAGTTATAATCTCATTTAATTGATTACCAACTACTCCAGCAAACAAGCCAATTAAAGTAGAAGCTATAACTATTGTTACAATGCTCTTAGTTTTCCATTTTTTAAGATAACTTTTAATCTCCGTAACATCTGTTGCCATATCATTTATGTAGATTAAATCATCAACTGCCGATAAGCCGATAGTTAGCTTTTCACTTTGTTTTTCTAATACCTGTTGAGATTTTTCCAGTTTTTTAACTGAACTTAAAATCTGATTTTCAACTTTCTCAAAAATCTTACTTTCGATTTTTGAGAAGTCTATTTTTTCAAGATTTTTATTTATAACATCACCGTTAATATCTTTAAGCTTATGGAGATTTAAGATAATCTCTTTTGCTTCTGTGATATTGTTCATATCATTTATTAAGACTCGCATACTTTCATTTGCATATATTAAATCTTGATACATTTTTAACTGTTCTTCATTAGTCATTTGGTTTCTCCTTTGTGATTTAAACTTTAGTTATAGATTTACTATCAGACACAATAGAATCTGCGATATTGTCGAAAAAGTCGGCTGTTTTTATCTCTAATGTTTTAAATATTTGATTATGTAAACTAATCATTATCCTAAAGAAAAGATACATCATAAAGAATGTCATTATCAACTCTAAAAGTGAATTTATAATGTAGCTATTATCTAGCCAATTACTAGCTGATTCACTCATTTTAGATAAAACAAAACTTATCAGCGACACTAGAGTAAAACTTAATCCTCTCAATATAAAATAAAGTTTTGTGGAAAGAAATACACTCAATACAAAGAAAGGTAATTCAAGCATTGTGGTAATAACTACACTTACATATCTACTTATATAGTTGAAGTTTTGAGAACTGAAAGCTAAAATAACAACAAATGGAGCTACAAAGTGAAATATAAAAATCTTTGATATAATCACACCAAGTCTAATAATCGCAATAGCTGATATAAAAACAAGTGGTAACATACTCACAACTAAATTTAAAAATACTGCCGTTGCAGCAGCTGCACCAGCTTTACCTGTTGCATACTTGATTGGACTTAAGACCAAACCAACGATTGAGCCGACAATGGGTATTTTCGAGATACTATCCACTGCAATTTGTCCACCAGATAATGCACCTGCAAAAACATTCATAACCGAATTAGCCCCCGGTATGAGGAAGTAAACAAGTTTATTAAGTGATTTTTGTATCAAACTGTTGTTATTGTTTTCATCCGTATATTTATTTGATGTTGAATCATTGGATGGTACTAAATTGATAAGCTGGGCTTGAAGTTGGATAATGGGGTATGAAATAATTGATAACCAACCAAAGTCTTTATAAAGCCCATATTGTAACTTTAAAATCTCTGCTAATTTTTGAGCCTTATCGCTTGAACCATCAACCGAATCTAGTGAAGTTTGATATTTTGAAAGCATATTTTTATGATAAAGATACTTATTGTATATCTTGCCACACCCACTTATCACAACATCTGCATATTCCTGATTAGGGTCTTTAATATAATTATTCCCTGCATGATAATAAGCAGTATTAAAACCTTGACCTACCACATTAGAATACATATAAGATTCACTACTTGCAAATGGTAGATTAGGGTCTTCTGCAAACTGTGAAGTTAAGTTTGTATCATAAATTTGAGTACAATGATTATAAGATGACAAATAACTATCTGTTAAAAGCTCTTCTTTTTTGAGATTTTTTGCATTATCAAGAATTTGATTAGATGTAA
>JAMOPL010000111.1 GCA_027064515.1 Sulfurimonas sp.
CTAAGTTTGTATCTGTTTTCTATTTGTTAGCTGTTGCAGATAGTTTGATATATTTATAAGTGAAAATGTAACTAAAAATATCATAAGTCCAGGGAAAAAACTAACCCACCAAGCTATTTCTACAACATCTTTTCCACCACTAAGTATGCTACCCCAACTCATTTGTGGAGCAACAATTCCTAAACCTAAAAAACTAAGTCCAGATTCGGCAAGTATAGCACCACCTACACCAAATGTAAAACTAACAAAATATATAGGTGCTAAAATAGGAGTATAATATTTAAAAAGTATCTTTAATTTACTCACTTTTGCAATATTTAATATACTTATATATGGTTGTTGTGTTATCTTAAAACTCTCTGCACGAATTAACCGTGCTGTTGTCATCCATCCTGTTATAGAGATAACCACTATTAAAACTAAAGCTGAAGCATTTACATAACTTACAAGAGCTAAAAGTAAGAAAAAAGTGGGAAATGTTAAAAATAAATCAACTAACACTATAAATGATTTATCTACGATTCCTCTATAATATCCAGCAATTGAACCAAGAAAAAGTCCTATAAAAGATGCAATAAAAGCACTACCAATACCTATCATAAGTGAAATTTTTCCACCCTCAATAACTCTAGCTAATATATCTCTCCCTAATCTATCTGTACCAAAAGGATGTTGTAAAGATGGTGAAATTAAAATTGAATTAGCATTTAAAATATATGCACTTCCATCATAAAGATAAACACCAAAAAATGAGAATAAAAATATTAGTACTAAGATGGAAACACTAAACTTAGGAAGCATATTATATTTACTGTTTAATGCCAAGAAGGGTTTGCATCATTTGGTCAATAGTTGTAATAACCTTTGCAGCTGCACCATAAGATGTTTGGTACTTAATTAAATTTGTCATCTCTTCATCTATATTTACTTTTGATGTAGAAAAATATTCAAGTTCCACAGCATTAAACTGTGTTGATATTGTTTCATTTTTTATAATAGCTTCATTAGTATGTGTCCCAACCTCTGTTGCTATTATATCAAACATACCATAAGATGTTGTGTCATAAGATACTTTTCCAACAGTGAAGTTATAAGTTTCAAATTGATGTTGAACCATATCTAGTGCATTTGAATTATCTCCAGATACTGGTGTTTTACCTGCACTAAGAATAGTTGGATTTATTTTTAGACTATTATTTAAATCCATAGATACTGCATCTGTTCCATCAAAAAATCTATGTAAACCTAATGTACCAGCAAAATTTGTACCTGATGAAAAATCTGTTTCTTCTAAATTATCTTCAATAGAAAAAGTATAACCCTTTGATTCAGATAAAGGATCTAATGAAAGATTCATCTCCCCATCACCATCTTTTAGTGTTGCCCAATTAAAATTTATATAGTCATCTATATCATTACCTGCATTACCGTCGTCATTATCATCTTTTTGAGCTAATAATTGCCCCTCTATCGAGTTAGTGGCAATTGCCCCGGTCATTGTTGTAGCATTATTAATATCTATCGATCTTCGTGCTACTTCATTACCATCAATATCATAAACTAAAACACTAAAAGAACCTTTGTTTATGTTAAGAGATGAACTAAGTAAAGCATTTGTTGGATCAAGGTCTACTGGGTTAGAATCCATTCTTGTAGTTGCAGAAGCAGCATAAAGATTATTTGTAGATTCTATTAAAGTTGATGCAAATACATCTAATTCAGCTACTACATTTTGGATAAGTCCATCTTTTGGAATCCCCTCAGTATTATCTATTGTTCCACCCCTAAGATCTAAAATAGCACCTATTTTACCCTCTTGAACAACCTCTTCAAGTGGAATCAATACACCATCTTGTCTCTCATACGAAATCTCATAAAATTCATTAGGATTATTTCCACTGTCAATATGTATCTCATGATATGTATTTCCATCTACAATATTAAAACCATTTACACTAACAGTGTAACTACCTGTTCTTTCAGAAGTTGAATTTTGCATCTGTATATTAGATTCAAGTTGCCCATCATTTACATTAGCACCGATTAATCTTGCTAAATTTCTCTCTAAAACATTTCTTTTATCTCTTAAATCATTAGCACTATACATATCACCAGCTTCTGCTGTATCTATCGATTTATTTACCTCAGCTATCTCTTTTGCTATTGAGTTTACCTCATCCACATTCACTTTTAATTGTTCATTAAGCTGACTTTGTAACTCTTTTACTTGTGTTTGATTCTCTTCTATATGATTTGATAAAACTTCTGCTTGTTTAGTTAATGCTAACTTTATAGAATCATTATCGGGATTATCTGCAAAAGTTTGCCACATATTATAGTACTCTTGCATATCAGATTTAACACCAACATTGTCTATCTCTGGAAAATATGTAGACAATGTTTCTAATGTTTTTTTTGTAAAATCACTATACTCTTTATCTGCATATGTATCTGTATATCTATCAAATACAAAAGAATCAAATACCCTTTTTATATCTGTAACATCTACACCATTACCAACATTACCAGGTTGCATAGTTAAAGGAGTTGAGGCTGCTGTACTTACTCTTTGTCTCGTATATCCATCTACCTCAGCATTAGATATATTATGACCAGTTACAGTGATTCCTACTTGAGAGGCATTTAAACCTGTATAGCCAACATTTAGTGAATTAAATATAGAAGCCATCTTAAACTCTCACTTCCAAAATAGAAGGATTTTTTGATGCTACTTTATTATACCCTTGCATCTCAGTTGGCACTAATCTTTCTAAAAAAGTATTGTATAAATGACTAATACTTAAAACAAACTTTGCATATTTTTTATTTACTTCACGAAGATTAGATAATTCATCTTTTAACTCTTCAAGAGATTTATGTTGTTCATCATTTAGTAAGCTAGGTAAATCTTTATCTGGATAGGTTGTCATCAATGAAGATATTTCAGAATCAATCATAGCTTTTTTGGATTCAAAAGCTTTTAATTTTTCCTCTTTTAAAGATATTCTATTGAATTGAGAATCGTGTTTAGCCTCTTTTATATCAACTATATCTAATTCTGTTATTTCGATTAAATCCCTTAAGTCTTTTAAAGCACCTTCTAAATGATGAGACAACATAATTAACCCCTATTTTTTTGTTTTATTACCTAAAGCAATTCATCAGCAATTTTTTCTGATAAAGCTAGTAAATCTACTTTATATTCACCAGAAGCAATATTTTCTTTCAACTCATGAATCCTACTGAGATCCCCTTGTTTAGAAATATTTGCCACCTGCTTCTGTGAAACTTCTTTGTTTTCACTAAAATTGCTAGCATATGCATTACGAATCGCTGAGCTATTAACTTGTGAAATCATAATTTATCCTTTACTTAATCTGTATAGTTTCTACTACACAACTATATCGACAAATTAAGATAACAATTAACCCTTTTGACTTAAATAATCATATAACATTTGTGAAAACCCAAAACTTCCAGAACTAGTTTTACTTAGCTCATCTCTATACATAGATTTATATATTTTTTCCCCCGGATCATTTTGTTCAGAAAAAATATTTTTTTCATCTTTCATCGCATTATCCATAAGCATTTTTACAATAACAGATTCAAAAGCATCAGTTTGCTTTCTTAACTCTACATCTTCAGCTTTTGGGTCTATTTTTGGCACAGTATGTTGTTGTGAAAGTAGTGTATTACTTATATTTATTGAATTCATTCCATCATAAGACATTATATAACCTTTAATTCAGCAGTGATACTTCCTGCACTTTTCATAGCTTCCAAAATTGATATAATATCTTTTGGTGTAGCCCCTAATTTTTGAAGAGAACGAACAAGGTTTGCAACAGTAGTTGTCCCCTCTTTCGTATATAATTCATTTTCATTTAATCCAATAATCAAATCATTATCTATTACAACAGAACCTTCAGGCTGTTTTATTGTCGGAGATTCATTTATTTTAATTGTGATATCTCCATGAGTCATAACAATAGGTTTGATAATTATCCCTACTCCAGCAATAATAGTTCCTGTTCTTTCATTTATAATAATTCTATTTTTAATATTAAAATCCATCTCTATATCTTGAACCTCTGCTAAAAACTCTATCATAGATTTATTATCTGGTCTTTTTAATTTTATAGTTCTTGGATCCATTGCTACTGCAACTTGTGTATTATAAAAAGCATTTATAGCTTTTTGAACACCTACACTATTTTTCATATTAGTTTCTTTTAATGATAAGGTTGCATATTTTTGATTATATAAGTCAATATTTATCTCTCTCTCAACTAGACCACCATTATAAACTACACCAACTGTTGGATGTGTCTCTTTAGCACCTTTTGAGTTTCTACCACCTATACTAACTGAACCTTGTGCTAAAGCATAAATTTTACCATCAACCCCTTTTAATGGTGTCATTAAAAGTGTTCCACCCTCTAAAGATTTAGCATCACCAATAGAAGATACTGTAATATCAAATTTATCACCCTGTCTTGTAAATGGTTTTAAATTTGATGTAACAACAACTGCTGCAACATTTTTTGATTTTATATCTATTGAATTCATATCTATATTCATTGATTTAAGCATATTAGCAATTGATTGTAGTGTAAATTTTGATGTTGTTCCATCACCAGTTTTTTTCAAACCAACTACCAATGAATAACCAATAATCTGATTATCACGAACACCAACGATATTAGCAATATCATCAATTTTTGTTGCATAAATTGTAGTTGCTATTAATAAAAATAGTATAATTTTTTTCATAATCTTCCTTGATAATTATAACTATATAGCAATTTTTATTCCATAAATAAATTAAATTCTAAAAGGTATGATATAATAAATAAAAATTAAATTATCAAGTGGGAATTAATGGATTACTTAAAAGCAAAAGGTATAAAATCACTAAGTGGAAATATTGAAATTTCTGGTGCTAAAAATGCATCTCTTCCACTTATTGCCATGACTATTCTTGCAAAGAACAATGTATGTATTAAGAATCTTCCAGATGTTGCAGATATTAAAACACTATTAAAACTGTTATCAAATCTGGGTGCTTCATATGAATATAACAAGACTGAAACATTTGTAGATACCTCAAAACTAAATCAAACAAAAGCAACTTATGATATTGTAAAAACAATGAGAGCCTCGATTCTAGTACTAGGACCTATTTTAGCTCGTTTTGGACATTGTGAAGTATCTCTTCCAGGTGGATGTGCAATTGGTCAAAGACCAGTAGATTTACATCTAAAAGCATTGGAACAGATGGGTGCAAATATAGAGATTAAATCTGGTTATATTGAAGCAACTGCCCCAGACGGATTAAGAGGTTGTGAAATTGTTTTTGATAAAGTTACAGTAACAGGAACTGCAAATATCGTAATGGCTGCTGCCTTAGCAAACGGTAAAACAACTATTACAAATGCAGCTAGAGAACCAGAGGTTGTTCAACTATGTCAAGTTTTAAATAATAGTGGAGTTAAAATAGATGGAATCGGTACTGCTATTTTAACAATTAATGGAACAGCTGGAAGACTTATAGATATAAAAGATTTTACAGTTATACCTGATCGTATAGAAGCTGGGACTTACTTATGTGCTGGAGCAATAATTAATTCAGAGTTAACAATTACAAAAGTTGAACCTAAGCATCTAGGTGCTGTTTTAGCTAAACTAGAGGAGATGGGATTTACTTTTTCAACAACAAAAGATACTATCACTATCTACCCTGCTAAAAAGATAAAGTCTGTAAAAATAACAACTCAAGAGTACCCAGCATTTCCAACAGATATGCAAGCTCAGTTTCTAGCACTTGCAACTCAAGCTGATGGTACATCAATTATAGAAGAAAAACTATTTGAAAATCGATTTATGCATGTTAGTGAACTTCAAAGAATGGGTGCAGATATATCTCTAAATGGTAATACAGCTACTGTTAATGGAAAATCTAAATTAAGTGGAACAGATGTTATGGCTACTGACTTGAGAGCATCTAGTGCTTTAGTTTTAGCTGCTTTAGTATCTGATGGTGAAACAAATATTCATAGAATCTATCATCTTGATCGTGGTTATGATAGACTAGAAGAGAAATTAAAAGGTGTAGGGGCTAAAATAGAAAGATTAAAAGAGTAACACATTTTGTGTTACTAAGATTCAAAGATAATCATCTCATATACACTTTTTTTTGTTACTAAAGCTTTATCTGGAGAAACTGAAAAACAATTATTTGATTGTTGTACTTCACATCTTAACTCAGCTATCTCACTCTCCATATTATCAACATTTTCTTTTAATCTTAAAATAATATCAACACCAGCTAAATTTACACCAAGTTCACGAGTTAATCTAAGAATAAGTTTAATTCTGTCAATATCTCTTTGTGAATATAACCTAATTCTTCCATTTGTTCTAGATGGAGTAATAAGATTCTCTCTTTCATATTGACGAAGAGTTTGAGGATGAATCTCCAAAATCTTCGCTACTATACTTATTAAATACACAGGCTCATCATATGGATGTATCATAATTTAATCACTCCTATTTATGTGGTAGTTTTTCTTTCATAATTTCAACCAAATCCTCATCTAATTCATCTATATTAGGTAAAATAATATTAGCTTTTAGATATAAATCCCCACGAACTTTAGTTTTACGATTCATTGCACCCATCTCTTTTACACGAAATCTTTGCCCATTTTTAGTGTTTTGAGGTACTTTCAATTTTATCTCTTTTTCCAAAGTTTGAATAACTATTTTTTCGCCAAATAGTGCAGCATAAAGAGGTACATCAAAATTTTTAACTAAGTTATCACCCTCTCGAATATACTCAGGATCAGAAGCAACAGTAATCTTTAAAAACAAATCTCCAGCCATACCATTTTGAGCATGACCTTTCCCTTTTACTCTCATCTTCTCACCACTTTTTACACCAGCAGGAATTTTAATATCAAATCTTTCACCATTAACAGAAATAGAATGAGAACCACCTAAAATAGAGACACTAAATGGAATTGTAACACTAGTCTCAATATCAAGATTTGGCTGTTGCTGGAATCCACCACCAAAGCCTCCCCCACCAAATCCTGCTCCACCACCACTAAATCCACCAGCACCACCTGAAAACATTTGTCTTAAAATATCATCTAAATCACCTTGACCACCACGACCATGTGAACGGGAAAAATCACTAAAATCTTGCCCACCAAACATACCATCACCTACCTGATCATATTGTGCTTTTTTCTGCTTATCACTTAGAATCTCATAAGCTGAATTTATCTCTTTAAATTTATCCTCTGCTGATGGATCTTTATTTACATCGGGGTGATACTGTCTTGCTAATTTTCTATATGCTTTTTTAATCTCTGATTCACTTGCACCTTCATTGATTTCAAGTGTTTTATATAATGATTTACTCATAGTTATCCTAAATTTTATTATTGAATTAATTAAGTGTAATTATATCACAAGGGTTGAGTGGATGTCAATCAAGGTAAGAGATTAAAGTTAAAATAGTGTTATTAGCTTAATGGAGGGAAATAGCAATGCAGAAAATACATTGCTATTTTAGTTTTAATGTAAAAAGTGACGAACCTCTGAAAAATAAAGACTCATACCAAACTCATTTGCAGCTTCGATAATCTCTTCATCTCTTATACTTCCACCAGGTTCAATGATATTTTTAACACCAGCCTCAGCTGCTGCATCAATAGAATCACGGAATGGGAAAAATGCTTCAGATGCTAGAGCAGCACCTGTTACATCAAGACCCATATCTTTTGCTTTTTTCAAAGCACATTGAGCAGCATCTACACGAGAAGTCATACCCATACCAACAGCTACCATCGCTGAATTTTTCACATAAACTACACAGTTAGATTTTGTAAGAGATGCTACTTTATAAGCTATCTCCATATCTTTCATATCTTGTTCTGTTGCACCATTTTTTGAAACTAACTTAGCATTTTTAACTTCATCAGCTCCAACTTTATCAGCATCTTGAAATACAAATCCACCATCAATATGTTTGAAATCTTTTTTATCATTAGCTAAAATTAACTTCTCACTTCCCATCTCAAAAAGTTTGATTCTTTTTTTCTTAGCAAATACTTCTTGAGCTTCTTCAGTAATTTTACCAGCTATTACAACTTCAAGAAAAATCTCATTCATCTTTTCAGCTAACTCTTTGTTTACTGTACCATTAACAGCTACAACACCACCAAAAGCAGATACTGGATCACATTTAAGAGCTTCAACATAAGCATCTAAAAGATTATCTTTAATAGCAAAACCACAAGGATTCCCATGCTTAGAGATACAAACAGCATTATCATCACCAAAAGCAGCAGCAATTTTCACTGCACCATTCATATCATTAAGATTATTGAAACTAGCTTCACCTTTTAAAGTTGTGAAGTTATTTTTGAAATGAGTATCAAACTCATATAATGCACCTTTTTGATGAGGATTTTCACCATAACGAGTTGCCATAACTTTGTTTCCAACGATGAATTGTTTCTCACCAAAACCTTCATTGAATCTTTCATTCATATAGTTAGCAATCATAGAATCATATGCAGCTGTATGCTCAAAAGCTTTTACCATATATCCACGACGAAACTCTTTTGTATTTTTTTCATTCTCAATCGCATCAATAACTTCAGCATAATCTTCAACATTTGTAACAATAATTACAGCATCAAAGTTCTTAGCAGCTGAACGAACCATTGCTGGTCCACCAATATCAATATTTTCAATAATTTCATCAAAATCATCAGTTTTTTCAATAGTCTCTTTAAATGGATAAAGATTCACACATACTAAATCGATAGATTCTACACCTAACTCTTTAGCTTGGTCAAGATGTGACTGCTTATCACGACGGTGTAAGATTCCACCATGAACAAAAGGGTTTAAAGTTTTAACACGACCCTCAAAACACTCAGGAAATTTGGTAACTTCATCAATCTCAATAGCTTTGATTCCAGCTTCAACTAACTTTTTATATGTTCCACCAGTTGAGATAATCTCAT
>JAMOPL010000112.1 GCA_027064515.1 Sulfurimonas sp.
TTAACAGCCTCAACGATTGATGCTACTGATCTATCAAGTACACGATGATCGTAAGCTTTCAATTTTAAACGAATTTTTTCCATAATTTTCCTTCTAAAGAACTCGTTGGATCCTAGCCCAACTATTTAAGGGAGCGAAATTATACTCAAAGTAAAGAGAATATTCAAGGATTTAGGGGGTAAAAACAGAAAAACTTCTAATTTTATTTCCTTTTAAAAAGGAAATGATAAAATACCCTATACTAAATTTTGGATAATTTATGGAAATTTTACTCGAAGAGTTATACAAAACAGATCTGCAACTTGAAAAATTTCATCAAAGAAAAGTATATATTGATGAAAACTCTTATCAGATCACAGGCATTACACAAAGTGGAAAAACAAAACTGATAAAAAATTATCTTCTTGGATTAAAAAAAAACAGTTATCTCTATATAAACTGCAATGATATTCGAATTAATAAAGAAGCATTCAATACTCTGCTTCCCTCTTTTTGTAATAAAAATAAAATTCAGACTCTTGCCTTTGACAACTATCATCCCGATTTTTTATTTCCCAATATTTCACAAATCCTTGTGAGTTCTGAGATTGATTATAAACTGCCTTATCTTGAAAAGATCCGGCTCTATCCTCTTGATTATGAAGAGTTTTTAGCTTATGAACATAAATATGACTCATCTGCCTTAAATCACTTCTTTCAACTCGGTGGATTTCCCCATATGCACAAAGTCGGATTGGATGAGAGGGTAAACTATCTGCAAAATATGTTGCTGTGTCATCTTCCTGCTATTGAATTTGACATACTTGTACTTTGTGCAAAGTTTATGAGCCAAAAACTCTCTGCTTTTACAATCTATGAACGACTTAAACAGATACGAAAAATTTCAAAAGATAAACTCTATAAATCTTTTGAACTCTTAACTCAAAAGAATTATATTCACCAACTTCCAAAATTCAATCATGCACGTGCAATAAAAAAAATATATCTTTGTGATATCTCACTCAAATCTGCACTCAGTATAGAAAAAAACTTCGGTCGTCTTTTTGAAAATATGATTTTTTTAGAACTCTTAAAAGCATCAATAGAGTGCTACTATGCAGATGATATCGACTTTTATCTGCCACAAAATGATGAGATTATTTTATGTAAACCTTTTGCTGATGAAAGACGCCTTTTTAAAAAACTCGAATCTATTGAAGCTTTTCTCTTTAGTTATGGCATACGAAAAATTACGGTTGTTACGATGAATAAGGAGGGAAGCATAGCCCATCCACTCTCACAAGTTGATATAATACCTTTTGATATTTGGGCATTAGGAGATTAAATGATACTTTGTGGCATAGATGAAGCGGGTCGTGGACCTTGTGCTGGTGACTTAGTGGTTGCTGGATGTATATTTGACAAAGAGATTACAGTAGATGGGCTTAATGATTCTAAAAAAATAAGTGAAAAACGCCGTGAAGAGATGTATGAGCAGATACACCCTAACACACTTAACCATATCGTAGTAATCTCTCCGCAAGAGATTGATAATGAGGGTATTTCTAAGTGTATGACACGAGCACTCTTAGAAATTCAAGAAAATCTACAAGCAGATGAGTATCTTTTTGATGGCAACACCACCTTTGGAGTGAGTAATCTTAACACCATGGTCAAAGCAGATGGAAAGATTGCTGAAGTAAGTGCCGCTTCTATACTAGCAAAAGTAACTCACGATAGAAATATTATAAGAGATGCAAAAAAGTACCCAGAGTATGGCTTTGAAAAGCATAAAGGGTATGGAACAAAACTTCATATAGAAATGATAAAAGAGCATGGTTATTGTCCTATACATCGTCGTAGTTTTAAACTCAAGGCTCTGCAAAAAGAATTATTTTAAGGAATCAAAATTAAATATTATGTATAATAAAACAATATTTACTAAGGAAAGTTGAATGATATTAGTAACAGGAGGAGCTGGGTATATTGGCTCACACACATGCATTGCATTAGATGAGGCAGGTTTTGATTTTGTTGTTTTCGATAATTTTTGCAACTCTTCACTTGAATCATTAAAGAGAGTTGAAAAGATAATTAACAAAGAGATAGCTTATGTTGAAGGTGACATTCGTAATGCAAACGATTTGCAGTCTGTTTTTGATAACTATAAAATTGATTCTGTTATTCATTTTGCAGGGCTCAAGGCTGTTGGTGAGTCGATAGAGAAACCTCTTGAGTATTATGACAACAATCTCAATGGTACCATAGTACTCTGTACTATCATGAAAAAAAATAACTGTAAAAAGATAGTTTTCAGTTCTTCTGCCACTGTATATGGCGATCCACACACAACTCCTATAAAAGAGGATTTTCCACTCTCTGCTACAAATCCTTATGGAAGAACAAAACTTTTTAATGAGGAGATTCTTCGGGATCTTTATACTTCAGACCATGATTGGAAAGTAATACTTCTTCGTTATTTTAACCCTGTTGGTGCACATAAATCTGGTATGATTGGGGAAGATCCTAATGGAATACCAAACAACCTTATGCCTTTTATCGCTCAAACAGCCGTTGGTAAACGCGACGAGCTTAGTGTTTTTGGTGGAGACTACGATACTCACGATGGAACAGGAGTGAGAGACTACATACATGTAGTAGATTTAGCCCAGGGACATGTAAAAGCTCTACAAAAAATAGATTCTCTTAAAGAAGTACTTACAGTAAACCTTGGAACAGGAAATGGCTACTCTGTACTAGATATGGTCAAAGCATTTGAAAAAGCTAGTGGCAAAAAAGTTGCTTATAAAATAGTTCAACGCCGTGCCGGTGATATAGCCAAATGTTTTGCAGACCCTAGTTATGCTTTAGAGGTTCTTGGTTGGAAAGCAACAAAAGGTATTGATGAGATGTGTGAAGATAGTTGGCGATGGCAATCAAATAACCCTAATGGTTATACTAAGAGCTAAAGAAAATTGGAGAAAAAAATGATATATTCTTTATTAAAATATTATTTAGTTGTTACTCTACTTATTTTTGCAGGTTGTGCAAAATCTCAAGAGGAAAAAGCATTAAAAATAGAAGATAAAAATGTAAGTATCCGCATCGAAGCAGCGGTATACCCTAGTAAACGCGAAGATGTACTTGCTTCTGTTGCAGGAAAGGTAAAAAAACTTTATGTTACTTATGGTGACAGGGTGAAAAAAGGCGATATTTTATACTCTTTAGATAAAGAGCTTATTAAACTAGATATTCAAAATAAAAAAATTGAAGTTGCATCTTTAGAGAAAATTAGAAACAATTTTAAAAGAAACCATAATGCATCTAGTAAAGAAGCTATAAACTTGGCTGCACAAGAATTAAAAAAAATTTCCAAGCTAAAAGCACAAGGTTATGTGCGATCTTTTGAAGAAAACACTTACAAAAAAAACTACATAAATGCTATTTACAACAATAAAACAAAAGATAATGCCGACTACGAAAAACTTAATACACTTGAAACGAATTTAGCAACTAAAAAAATTGAATTGAAAAAGCTGGAGTATCAATTAAAACATGCAGATGCTTATGCTCATATTGATGGTTTTATTGTTGATATCCAGGTAGATGTAGGGGAATCAATTAATGAAGATAAAAAAGTGTGTATTATTGAAAATCTAGATTCCGTTATCGTTAGAGCAGGTTTTGCTAATGGTTTGCTTCCATTTATTCATATTGGTCAAATTGCTAAAATAAGCTTTGTCACGTCGCCTCCTTATAATACTGAAGCTAAAGTAAACCGTATCGTCCCTATTGTGGATCCCGCCTTTAAAAACATGACACTAGATATTGAACTCCCAAATAATCATTACATACTACAAGAAGGAACACGAGCACTTGTAACACTTGAACTTACAAAAGAGGGACAAGAGAAAGTAAGAAAATACTTTATGCATAACAAAAAAGATAGAGTTGTAGAGATTCAATCAAAAATATAAATAAACTCTTCCCAAGGGAAGATTTTTCTGTGTAAAAATATCTTTTTGAAATTTAAGATCTACTACAGTAGTCTCTTTTTGGCTTTTTAGATAAATATTATTATATGTATCTAGTATTATTCTAGCCTTTTTGAGATGTGGAGATTGTATTTTCAGATATAACTCCTTAGGATATTGTTCACAAACAAGTACAAATCCCTTTTCATAAAATCTCATATACCCTTCGAGTGTACCGATTTTTTCGTAACTCTCCCCAAGTGGAGCTCCTAAATCATAAAAGTAAATCTTATCGCGTTCTAATTTTCTATTTGTTGGAATCTCTGCATACACTAGATTGTTGGTGAGTTTTGCCATTGCATAACTAAAATAGATAGCGTTTTTAGGTTTCACCTCTTTATATAAAGGTAAATACTTATACACTTTTTCATAATCAGGTGCAATATAATTTAAATAGATAAAATTTTTAAAACCATCTTTTTTATACTCTTTTTTGTATTTTGTAAGCATATCAATAAATTTTAACGAATCTGCAATACTTTGAGAATTATTATAAATAGGATAGTAATTTGTTACACTTATTTCATCTACCCAACCCTTATTAAGAAGTTGCAATTTTATCTTTTTTGTCACATCAGTTGTAATGTAGCTTTCTGTCATATCATATGTGACATAAGGAAGTACAAACTGTTTTTGTCTAAAACCCTGATTTGTTACAACAAAGATATTTTTCTCTTTGAGTGTTTTATAAAATTTTTTAACAAGATCAAAATATTGTAACTCAGGATTTAATTTTTTGAAATTACTAAGTACCTCTTTATATGGTTTATCTAAAATATATTGTGCTGGAGCCCAATCAAAGAAAATACCATTAAACTTTTTTTCTTGCATATTATTGAGTAAATCTGCTACTCGTTTATCAAAGAGTTCCTCATTACCAAGATTATAGTAATACTCACGACACCAATCGTAATGATTCTCTTTACAGTGAATAAATGGTCCCTCGGGATTTAAAGTGGTTTTTTCTCGATGCTTATACAACCACTTAACAAAATCTCTATTTTCACCATCAGTATAATAATACAATGCTGGCATCCAATCATAAGCAATATGATGTGGTATTTGCAATAAGCCTTGCTTTTTAAGAAGTGTGGCATTGACATTATTGTCTTCTACATTACCTAACTCAACAATATTAAATTTCTTCATCCAAATAAGTTCATCACCTTTTGCAAAAGGTGATGCAATAATATAGTCACCTTTCACCTCTTTTAAATCAGTAATTTTTGGGCTTTTACTTGTTACATAATTTTCTTTTGATACAAGAGAAAATTGGTTTGCTTCTAGCGAAGACAATAATAACAAAAGGAATAAACTATATTTTAGAATAAGACTCATTTTTTTAAAAGCTCCTTGAAGGAAAGTTTTTTTGTAATTAAAAAGATATACAGCAGTATAAAATCTACGGCAAACAAAAGTATATGAAAAATCGTTGCAGCAATGAGAGCATCTTCTGCATTCACATTATGAGCTGTTAAAAAAAGAACTACAGCCGCCTCATATGTGCCAATTCCAGCGGGTGCTAATGGGACAGAGAGTGCAATAGTAGAAAAGATAAATAGTTCTAATATCATAGAGATATTAAGGGAGAAATCTACTGCATAAAGGAAAAAAACAGCAGTAGAAGCAAAATACACTAACCATAATAGAAGACTGTAAAATAGTAATGATAAAGGTTTTTGAAAAAGAGTGTGTACACTTTTATAGATTTTTTGTATATAAATTCTCAAAAATTTAAAAGGAATTTTTTTAATAAGTATTAGTGCATATTTTGTATTAAAGAAAACAATTGTTAAGAGGATTAAAACACTCAAAAGTAGTATAGAGTTTTTTGCCATTTCATTTGAGACATAAGTATATGCCCACAGACAAAGAAGTAAAAATATAATTATTACATCCAAAAAACGTTCTACAAACATAATGGAGATAGTTTTATGATAACTATAATTATAGAACTTTTTTAAATAAATTGCTTTTGAGACTTCTCCTAATTTTGCAGGTAAAATCATATTCAATGCACTTGAAACAATAATAGTTTCAAAAGAGACTTTAAAAGAGAGGAGTGACATCTTCATCCAACGAATACTAAGCACAATTTGAGATAAAAGGATAACAAGAAAACTAAGAACAATACCTACAATAGAAAATTTTGAGATATTGATTTTATCTATATCAAAATCATAAAGAAGATAAATAAAAATAGCTATAAGCAAAACTGTATTAAAAATTTTACTTTTCATTTAAAATATCTTCTATCTTATTTTTTGCAAAACTAGAGGCATAAAAAGCTAAAATATAATCTATATTTACCCCGGCATATTGCAAAAAACTTTTCAGTAAATTTGTTTGCATCAGTTCATATGGATGAATGTAGAGTATAGGATTTTTTGTTTTTTTAAATAGAATTTTAAGTATCCAAATTGGTAGCACTCGCAGATAAAATCCACCACTAAAAGGAATTATATACTTTGGAATTGGTCGTTCTTGAACTTTTCCATAATTTGTATATATTTCAAAAGGATTTGTTTTATTTATACTGTTTCCATACATATAATTTTTCATTGGGAAATAAGATGAAGAGTATCTCAACCCAATTTTGGCTAAATACTCATAGTATTTTTTTTCAAAAGGCATAGACCAGCTTGGACTTCTATATCCTAAAACCTTCTCGCCTGTTATCTCTTGGAGCAAATTTTTAGCTTTTAGGAGATCTTCTGCCCATGTATCAAAATCTTCTTTATAAACTAAATTATGATGGAAGCCATGGCATGCTATTTCTATATTTGCTTGAAAAAGTTTCTTAACAAGATGAGGATATTTTTGAGCAAAACTACCTAAAACAAATGCCGTTGCGCTCTCCCCTCGACTTAGTTTTATAAATGTATCAATATACTCTTCGTAATTTATATCTGGTTCTTGCTTCCATTGAACATTAAAGTTCATATCTACCACTTCTTCAACATCTATAGTAAGCCAAATCATAAATCAACCAGATATTTACATAATTTCGGACCGATAAAATCAACAACACTTTTGGGAAGTTTTTTCCATATTTGTGATGCAAAAGAATATTTGGAATATATATCACTCTGCTGTGATGTAAGTATTTCTATCTTTACCGGTGTAGCACCAAACTGAGATTTGAATTTATATGTACTTCCCCCATAAGAGGATCTTCCAAAATCAAATATTTTACTTTGTGTATTATCGCAAATATATTTAAGTGTTTCCCAATAAATCTGATAGCCTGCGAGTTTACCATTGTATTCACTACAAACGCCACCCCAAGGGTACCAAGCTATCTCTTCATCAAGTAAAATGCACATTGTAGCTATAACATCATGTTTATCATAAAGATTAAAGAAGATGATATTTTCTCCAAACTCCTCTACTAAATTATAAAATATTTTCTTATCTAAAAGTGGTGTACCATGTTTATACATAGTTGATGAGAAAATAGTATAAAAATCTTCTATATCTTGCGATTTATTTCCATGTTGCATTGAAAAATTAAACTTTTTAAATGCATTTCTTACCTTGTTTCTGCATCTTGATTTTACATCTTGTGCAAAAAGTTCTTCACTTGTTTTATCTTCAATACTTACTCTCATAGTAACTGTATCATCTTCTTTAAAGCTATTATACTCAAAGTTTAAAACTCTTATTTGATACTCGTTGTCTTTAGCTAGTTCTAAAAGATCTTCAATATTATCGCTTCGTCTATCTGTATAGTTTAACAAAGGCAAATAACTTAATGTTTTTGCACCTGTTACAGAAGGGACAACAACAAAGTCCATATATTTTGGATAATTATAAAGCTTATTGAAAGCTTTTGTAAATTTTATTACAAAAGAGTTTGTTAATAAAATCTTATTCATCTTCTACTCTCTTTGCATTTTGTTTTGCAGTCTCTCGAATAATGATCGTAATCATTTGATTGTGATTCTTTTGATTTACATATAAAATAATATTAACTAGAGCAGTAAGTGCCAAGACAATATAAATGATAAGATCCGTACCACTTTGAATGGAAAAAACATGAGCAATACTATCTGAATATTCAGGTTTTAAAATCAATAAAAAAACAAGAGCATAGCCACCAAGAACACTTAGTTTTTGAAAAATTTTCAGTTTTGAAGAAAAAGAAAAAATTAAAAATGCTAAAGTAAGAACACTAATCAGAAAAAATTTAATAATTATCATTTCATTATACTCCCAGTAAAATAATCAAGAATAATGTTTATACTATTCCACATTGATTGTCCTTTTTCTATTGTATATTCTGTATATCTTATCTCACATGGCTTTTCAATATATTTCATATCTAATGATTTAATAATACTAATAATCTCAGAAGCATGTGCCATTCTATTTTGAGTAATCTTAAAGTTTGGATACTTACTGATATGAATAGCTCTAAAGCCATTATGTGAGTCTGTTAACCAAAGTCCTGTTGTAAGCCAAGTAAAAATTCTTGAGGCTTGTAAAAGATACCTTTTTCGTATGGGCATATTTTTAGTTTTTCCTAAAAATCTTGACCCTAGCACAATATCTGCCTCATTATTCTCTAATGCCTCAACAAAAGGCGCAATATCGTAAGGATTATGTTGTCCATCTGAATCAAAAGTGACAGCATAATCACACCCTAAGGTAAGTGCATATTCTAAGCCTGTTTGTAAAGCAGCCCCTTGTCCAAGGTTTATAATATGTTTTAGCATATATATACCTTTTAAAGAAGCTTTTTCATAACTTTTATCGCTAGAGCAATCATCTACAACTACAATATAATAAGAGGGGTATAAAGATTGCAACTCTTCTAAAACACCTTGTATCACCTTCTCTTCATTATATAAAGGTATAACAATGGCAACTTTTGCATTTTCTAAAGACATATTAATCCTCGTATAATAAATTTATCAATCATTACATCCAAAAGGAGTAGTGATTTGATAATTATTTTTTAGTTTTTGATAAAGTTATTTTGTGTATCAAATACTAAAACAACTTACAGTTAAAGAGTTGA
>JAMOPL010000113.1 GCA_027064515.1 Sulfurimonas sp.
CCTTTTCCTAAAAAGTTCTTGATAGTGCGGGCTTTTGCAGGTGATTCGACAATTATTAATTTCAAGATAGTTTTCCTATATATAGTATAGTGATTTGTTTTTTGATTGTGGAAGTGTATCTAAAAAAAAATAAAAATCATATCTAAATTAAATCATAGATAATTTTTTCAATATTATATTGATTACTTTAAAAAATATAAAGTTTTGTTTTATATAGTTTTCTATACAATTTAACAAAATTAATGAAGAGAGAAGGTTCTTTTGGAATTTTATAAAAATTTACAAAGTTTTATATCAGAGTATAAGCATTCGAGGAATCGTTTATACTTTATGCAAAAATACAAACTATATATAGCGGCATTTTTAGCAATTGTTGGATTTGTATTAGGATTTATTGGTTTTTTACTTTTAGGCTTTTCCGTAGTTGTCAGTGGAGTTAAAGCATTAAAACTTTTCTCTTTAGATTATCCTGATGAAGGAAACATCTTTCTCTTTTTTTCTATAATTTTTATTACTATAACACTTTTTTCTGCAGCTCTTTTTACATTTTTTAAAGATTTTATAAATAAGAAGATTGCTAAAAGAATTATCCAAACTAAACATATTGCTGTTTTTGGCTTGGGTGAGATTAATCAAGCTTTTTTAAATAGTAATTTAACTAATGAGAATATTATAATATTTGAAGCTAATAAGAATAATATATATATTGAAGAATACCAAGAGAAGGGTTTTGGTGTAATTATTGGTGATATTTTATCATTAAGACAATTCAATTTATTAAATTATAGAAATATGGAGTATGCATTAATAGCACTAGGTGATGATAGAGCTAATATTGAATTAGCCATACAAATGATTAATGCTATTAAACAGCAAGAAGAAAAAACACCGACAAGACTTATTATTCATATTGCAAATAGTAAATTAAAAACTATTTTTCATCAGAACTTTCTTTTATCATCCTTAGATGAACCTATGATTGACATCAAAACTTTTTCATTCTATGAAGAGTGTGCCGAGGATTTGTTTTTAAAGCATTCTCTAATTAGCAAAGAGTTTATTTATAGTAGTAAAGAGTTAAAAAGCATCGTTCTTGGCAATGGGAGTTTAGCACTTGCAGTTATTAAAAATATTCTATTATTGTCCAATTTTCCTAATAACAATAAACATACGATATGTATAGTAGATAAAGAAGCAGAAATTTTTTATGAAAAGCTTAGGTTGTTAACAAATTATACTCAAGATAAATTTCCAACTATTCAATTCGAAGTTATTAATAAAGATTATAACTTAGTAAATTTTTATCAAGAGAAAATCTTTATGGACAGTAACTTGAGTAATGTCTATATTTGTTATGATGATGAGTCAGTTAATTTGGATTTAGCGATTATTTTAAATGAGAAAATATATATAAAACAGAGATCTTTGAAGGTTAATATTTTATTTGCAATCTTTAAAGAAACAACATTGAGTAATCTTCTTGATGAAAGTGATAAATCATTTAAAAACTTTTACACTTTTGGTAGTAAAAATAAGATATTTGCATACAATAGACTTATTGAAGAAGATAATTATAAAATTGCTAAAATGATTCATCATGGTTACGGAGATGAATTTGATAAAGATATACTACTTTCAAACGACAAATTAAACCAAAAGTGGTTTAAGCAAAGTGCTTATAGTGATAAACTTTCCAGTATTGCACAAGCAAAGCATATAGATGTGAAATTATTGGCATTAGATTTAAAAAGAATCAAAAGTGATTTGATTCAAGAGGAACTATTAAAACAAAATCGCGCAAAATTTGATGCTAAAATAGAACCTTTTATGAAAGAAGTAAACTTTAATTATGATACTTTGTATAGATATTCATTAGAATTAGCAAAATTATGGGCTGGAAAAAAATATAATGTTTTGTATAAGCCAAACATATCAGACAACTTATTTGAAAAATTGATTTTTTGTGAGCATAATAGGTGGAATGCTTTTCATTACCTACAAGGATGGGAATATCACATAGAAAAAGATAAAGACTTAAAACAACATAACTGTTTAAAACCTTTAGAATTATTCAACGAAGATTATTTATTAATTACCATTATCTATGATATTTATTCTATTGTATATATTCCGAATTATTTAGCAAATAGTGGTTGGGCAATTATTGATGCATAAAAAAACTTTTCGTCTTTTTATTAGTTCAACATTTAATGACTTAAAAATAGAACGTGATTTTTTACAATCTGAAGTTTTTCCAGAAATCAAAGATTTTTGTAGAAATCTTGGGTATGACTTTCAAGTTATTGATTTAAGATGGGGAGTAAGTGATGAGGCTGGTTTAGATCATAGAGCTATGAAGATATGTCTTGATGAAGTTGAACGCTCTCTTGATTATCCAAAGCCAAATTTTTTGATTTTAATGGGGGATAGATACGGATGGGTGCCATTAGAAACAGAGATAGAAGAGAATTTATTTGATAGTATTAAAGAGTATTCTACTCACTTAGAAGATTTACAATTATTACAAAAATGGTATAAATTAGATACAAATAGTATTCCTAAGAAATATATTTTACAACCAGTAGATAAATGTATTGAAATTCATGATGGAAATCTTGCAAAACAATGGCAAGGAATTGAAACACAGCTTTTAAGAATATTTCAAAATGCAATTAAAAAAGGAAATATAAAAACTGACAAGTTTAGGCTTTCTGCTACTGAACAAGAGATTAATAAAGGTGTGTTTAGTCCTCAGCAAATAGGAAAAGTATTAGTCTTAGACAGACAGATTACTAATTTGATAAAGTTTAAACAAAAATATCCATCTATATATTCACTATATACAGATGATAATGTAAAATTACTATCTTTAAAGCAACGCCTAAAAAACTCTATAGCAACAAAATACTATACGTTTAACACATACCTATATGAACATGAGAACTCCTTGAAATTATCACATGATTATTTTGAAGAGTATAAAAAAGTTACACAAAACTTTTTACAAACAGCGATAAAAGAGGAAGTTGCAAGAATTAATGCTTTAGATATAAAAGAGATAGAAAGTAATTATCATAAAAACTTTTTAAATGAGCGGACTGAACTTTTTATAGGAAGGCAAAAAGCATTACAACAAGTCCAACAATATCTGCAGATGTCAAGTAAAGATCCTTATGTGATTTTTGGTGATTCAGGAGTTGGTAAGTCTGCTTTTTTAGCATCTGTTATCAATCATATTAGTGGTTATGACACTATTTATCGTTTTATTGGCATAACTGAGAAGTCATCTACTGTTATAGAACTTCTTAAAGATATTATTTTTAGACTTAATAAATTTTCAAATAAACAAAAAGAGGCGCTCATTGAAAATGAATATGATGTTGTAGTCAGTCGTTTTGTAGAAACTATACATGATACTAAAACAAATGTTTGTATCATTATCGATGCTCTGGATCAATTTGTAGATTCGAATAATCTTGAATGGCTTGACTTTGATTTACCCGCAAATGTAAAGATTGTTGTGTCTACTTTGAAAGGGCATTATTTAGAAAAATTAAAAAGTTTTGTGAGTAAAGAGAATTTATTAGAATTAAAACCACTCTCATTTAATGATAGTAAAGAAATTCTTACAGAACTTCTAAAAAAAGAAAAGAGAATACTGACAAATCAACAGTACCAGTATATTCTAAAGCAATTTTCTAAGAATGGGTTAGCATTATATATCAAAATTGCTTCTCATGAAGCGATAAAATGGCATTCTTATAGTAATGGTATACACTTAGAAGATACTTTAGAAGGAATTATTCGTGAATTCATAGAAAATTTGATAGAAAAAGAATATCATGATAGAAACTTTGTAGAGCATATACTGGGCTATATAAGCGCATCTAAAAATGGTTTGAGTGAAGATGAACTGTATGAATTGTTGTCGCGTGATGCCGTTGTTATGCAGTCTATAAGCAATCCATATCATAAGATTCCATCCAAAAAAAATTCTCATAAATTACCAGCAGCGATTTGGGCAAGATTGTACTATGATTTACTCCCTTATCTTTCTTTTATAGCTAAAGATAGTACAACACTTTTTAATTTTTACCATCGTAAAATTTCTGAAGTAACAGGTAGATATTATTACGAAAGTGATAAAAATTTCTTTCATGCTAAGCTTTATGAGTTATTTGAAAGTCAAGCTCTTCGATTTGAAAATGGTAAAGTTAATTATAGAAAAGTATCTGAACTCCCATATCAGCTCTTACAAGCGAAATTATTTAAAAAATTTGTTTTAGAATATGACATAGAAATGCTTTCCGCAAAAAAAGAGGCAAGTCAGATATTAGAAGCACTTTTAGAAATAAATAATGCTTATGAACAAATTCAATCTTCTAGTTTAGATAAAGATGTAAAAGAAGAACTCTTACTAAAATTGGTAAATACAATGTTCTCTTTTTTGTTTTATAAGGTAAAACAGACAGATAGCGAAATATTAAGTATTGAAAATATACATGCAATCTATGTTTATCGTAAAGATAAAAGTTTTTATGAACGACTTTTAGAAGTAGCAACAGACATAAACAAATTAGAGGTAATTTTTAAAAATGAGGGACACCATCAGATCTTAAGTGAAGATCAGGATGTTATCAGCAAATATCATATTGCATTTAAAGCTCGATATGCAAATAAAATCCGTAGAGAAGCAAAATTAGATGAAGCTTTTGGTATATATTTAGAGTTATTACAATTGATACAGAAACATGGATACAGTTATACTAAAGCTGACTTGAATGAGCTTTCTAAGATTGAGTATGATATGGCTTATATTCAGTATCTTAAGGGGGATTTTTCAAAAGCTATTGAGTATATGAAACAGAGTGTAATACATGCCAAAAAAGCCGCTAAACCTATAAGTGAGGCTATCAGTAAGTGTGTTGAATATAGAATGCGTTTTTTATCTGATGATAGATATGTGGATGAGTTTGAAAAGGTTTTAGATGAGTCATATAAACTTTTTTATGAACATCGATTTAAAAGTCCAAATGCAAAACGTTGGATAACAAATGTTTTGGCACATAAGTTTGAAATTGCTTACTTTAGAAAGGATTTTAAGAGCCTTAAAAAATGTTATAACCAATTATCAACAGATAGTTGGAGAGAAGAATATAAAAAAACAAATAGTTTTGCAAGTAGTTTACAAGATTATGCGCGGCTTTTAATAGTAGAAGAAAAGTATAATGAAGCATCAGCAGCCTTTCGCACACATATATATGAAAATATGGGAGATTTGGATGCAAGAAAAAAACGGGAATCTGTTGCAAGAGATTATTATGATTACCTGATAGCTTTAGAGAGTGCAGATGAATTAGAACGCTTAACAGTAGTATTGAATGAATTAGAGTATGAAATACCTGAAGAACCGGGTAATCAGCTTTGGAAAGCAAAAGCACGACAGAAATTTCAGAAATATTTGAAAAAAATTTAGAAAATTTCTAAAGTTATTTTTTTGGCTGACGATATTGTTATAGTCTCGGGCAAGGATGCCTAAAGATAAATAAAAAACACAAGAGTTTTTTAACTCTTCCATAGAAAAGGATTTATTATGGGTTTTAGAATTAACACAAACATCGGTGCGATGAATGCGCACAGAAATTCGGTTCAAACTAACTTAGCGTTAGATAAAAGTTTACAAAGATTAAGTTCAGGTCTTCGTATCAATACAGCTGCTGATGATGCTTCTGGCCTTGCTATTGCAAATCAACTTCGTGCGCAATCCACTGGTCTTGGTCAAGCGATTCGTAATGCTAATGATGGTGTCGGTGTAATGCAGACTGCTGATGGTGCATTAGATGAGTATGAAAATATCATTAACACTGTTAGAACAAAATCTATTCAAGCTGCCTCTGATGGTCAAAATAAAGATTCTCGTGCAGCTATTCAAAGAGATATCAATAAACTGTTAGAAGAGGCAGATAATATTGCTAAAACAACACAGTTTAATGGACAAGCTTTATTAGATGGAACTTTTACAAATAAAGCGTTCCATATTGGTGCATATAAAGATGAAACTGTAGATATTAGTATCTCTAATACACAAACCAATGCTATTGGGGCACATGTTAATAAAGAAGGTGCCTCAGTTAATGATGATACAAGTACTCAAGCAGCAGCTCTTGCAGCTGATTTTGCGATTAATGGTATTACAACTGGTGTTAGTACAACAGATGCAAATGCAACAACAACTGCGCAACAAACTGCACACGATGAGGGTTCTGCATGGGCAAAAGCTCTTCAAATCAACAGTGTAGAAGATAAAACAGGTGTTCATGCAACTGCTGAAACTAAAGTGACTGGTGGTGCTGCTGTTACTGGTGGTGCTATAGCAGCAGGAGATTTACTTATTAATGATGTTGATATTGGAGCTGTAACAGTATCAAACAACGATAGTGATCATGCTCTTATGAATGCTATTAACGCTGTTTCAAATCAAACTAATGTAACTGCATCTTTGGATGGTGGTAAATTGGTTCTTTATTCAAGTGATGGTAGTGATATCAAATTGAGTGGTGCTAACAGTACGGATGCTATAGCTCATTTAGGTGATAATAGTTCTGATATCTTTAATTCTGGTAAAGTAACACTTACTTCTGGAAAAGCAGTTAGTGTTTCTGGTACAGTAGCAGATACTGGTTTTACTGCAACAACATATAGTGTAGGTAATCCAGCTAATACTGCTGATGTTACTACAAGAAGTGCAGCAGAGGATACAATTTTGACTATGGATTTTGCTCTTAAACAAATTGATGCAATCCGTTCAGATATCGGTTCTACTCAAAACCAACTTGAATCTACAGTAAGAAATATTTCTGTAACTCAAGTAAATGTTGCAGCTGCTGAATCTCAGATTCGTGATGTTGACTTCGCGGCTGAATCTGCAAACTTTGCAAAACAAAACATCTTAGCACAATCCGGTTCATATGCTATGAGTCAAGCTAATGCTGTTCAACAAAATGTGCTTAGATTACTTCAATAGTAATTTTTGATACTTTTGACAGAGGGCTTTTGCTCTCTGTGTTTTCTTCTCTTTTTAAAACCTTCCAAAAACTAAATAATTCTTCAAATTTACCGATTTAACTATACTAAAAGAAATAATAATACAATTTTATTATTAGAACAAAAGGATTTGTTATGGGTATATCATCATTAGGAGTGGGTTCAAGTGTCCTCACGCAAGATGTACTAGATCAACTGCGTGCAGCAGATGAAGCACAGTTTATAGCTCCAGTTGACAGAAGAATCAGTACAGAAAAATCTAAAAGTGGTGCTTTTGATGTTATTGATGCGTTAATAGATAATGTATATGGTAGTTTAAAAGGGCTTACTGAATATGGTGTATTTGAATCACGTGTAGCGACAAGTTCAAATGAGTCCGTAGCAACAGTAAGTGCAGAAGAGAGTAGCGATATACAAGACTTTTCACTTGAAGTAGTGAATTTAGCTACAAAAGAGATAGAACAGAGTGATAGTTTTACAGCTAGAGATGCAAAAATTGCAACAGGATCCGGACAGCTTGAACTTGCAATAGGCTCACAGAAATATACTATTGATTATGATTCAGATATGACATTAGATGATTTGAAAAATCTTATCAATGAAAAAGCAGGTACAAGTGTGGATGCTACTATTGTTCAAGTGGGTTCTGATGATTTTCGTTTAATGCTTAGCGCAGATGATACAGGTACCGAACATGAAATTTCCATTACAGATCTTGGTGATGCTGATGGAAATAAAACATTAGATACAGCATTAACAGATGGTATGAGCAATATCCAAACAGCTGTAGATGCAAATTTTAAGTTTAATGGGCTTGATATAGTTCGTCAAAGCAATACCGTTGATGATTTGCTTTCAGGGGTAACAATTACACTGCAAGATGCAGGGACGACAAATGTCAGTGTAAAACAAGATAGAGAGAATATAGAATCAAAACTTAATAATTTCATAGAGAAATACAACTCTGCTCTTTTTCAATTAGATACAGATACAAAATCTTCTCAAAAAGAAGAAGAACGTGGTGTCTTTTCAGGGGATAGTACCATCAAAGGAATGAAAAGAGATATTCAAAACATCTTAAACACTGTAGGTGGCGGTGTTGGAATGATGCAAGAGTATGGACTAGAAGTAGCACGAGATGGGAGACTCTCTTTAGATAGTTCAAAACTCAATGAAAAGCTTGATGAAAATCCAGACAATGTACAGGCATTTTTAGCCGGTGGAACTTTTATAAAAAGTGATGGATCAAGTGTAGAGGTAGATGGGATCTTCTCTGAAATGGAAGATACCTTTGCAAAATACAGCAAATATGGTGCTATTTTAGATGACTATAAAACATCGATGCAAGATAGAATTGATTCACTCAATGAGCAACGTGAAAAAGCAGTGGAGAGACTTAATTCTAGATATGAAACACTTGCAAAACAGTGGCAGGCATATGACTTGATGATAAGTCAGTTAAACTCGGCATCATCGACATTTATTCAAATGGCAAACAGTCTAACAGATGCACAAAATAATCTAAAATAGACTAAATAAATTCATGTAAGTGCCGATGTAATTTGCATGAATGATGAAAAAAATGAAAAAGGATTTGATATGTATCCAGGGATGGCAGCACATAACATTTATACAGAAAACAATGTAGGTATAGAATCACCAGAAAAATTAATTGAGATGCTTTATGAAGGAGTACTCCGTTTTAATGCGCAGGCAAAAAAAGCGATAAAAGATGGTGATATTGAGAAAAAGTTTTACTGGGCAAATCGCTCTATCAGTATTATAGTAGAGCTTATTGAGGTACTGGATATGGAAGCTGGGGATATCTCTAAATATTTAGCCGGACTTTATAATTATCAGATCAAACTCCTTTCAGAAGCACTTGTTGAGAATGATACAGCTAAAATAGATGAGTGTACAAATGTTTTTAAAGGTCTTTTAGAAGCATGGAGAGAAACAACGGATGTGG
>JAMOPL010000114.1 GCA_027064515.1 Sulfurimonas sp.
CCCCAATAATTCCATACCAAATTAGACAACAAGCCAACTTGCTCTATAATTAGGTACTTACAAGCGAAAAAGTTACACCTCAAACTTTCACCTATTTGGTGTAACTTTTTCAACCACGAATGGATGGATGGAGATTATGACACAAACTATCTTAAATTTTAAACTACAATCCACAAACGAGAAATTAACACCAAGAACAGGTGCTGCAATACTTGGTGAATACCTTAAGGGAATGAAGTTAGAACAACTTTGTAATGACAACTTACCAAAAGCTAAACGAAACAATGGTTACACAGCATTTGAGTTTATTTATCCCCTAATTTTAATGCTACACGGTGGTGGAAGATTTCTTGATGACATCAGAGAGATAAGAGTTGATAAAGCCCTTAGAACGCTGCTAAAAATAAAAAAAATTCCAACAGCAAATGCTTTTTCAAAATATCTTCGTAAACATGGTAACAATGGTGAAGATGGAATGAGAAAAATAAATCAGAGATATCTCAAACAGTTTCTAAAAAGTGTAGAGAATGAAGAACTCATTTTAGATATAGATGCAACATTTATTGAAGCACATAAGAGTACAGCAAAGTGGTCATACAAAGATGCATCTGGATATTTTCCTATGGTAGGACATATCAATAATGGCTATGTTATAGATGTAGATTTTAGAGAAGGTAATGAAGCACCAGCAAGTAAAAACCTAGAGTTTATAAAACAATGTGAACTGCAACTTCCATTAGGTGTAAAGTTCGATAGATTTCGTGCAGATAGTGCATCTTATCAAGCTGATATATTTAACTACTGTGAAGAGAAAGAAATACTCTTTACAGTTACTGCAAAAAAGAATAAAAATGTATTTGATTCCATTAAATATATCAAAGATGAAGAATGGAAAATATTTTCAAAGCGAGAAAAAGTAGCAGAGTTCACACATACTATGCAAAATACTGAAAATGCATTTAGAATGATAGTTGTAAAAAAAGATATAACACCAACACTTCCCACACTTGAAGGATATATTGGTGATGAAGTGATGATGCAACATCAAGATGAGATATATTATTGTATTGCTACTAATGATAATGATTTAACTCCAGCAGAAACTATAAAACTCCATCGTCAACGAGGAGAAACTAGTGAGAATAAAATCAAAGAGCTTAAAAATGGTTTCAATATGAGCTACCTGCCAAGCTCAAACTTTGAAGCAAATGCTTTTTATTTTTATATTGGTACTTTAGCTTACAACCTCTTTTTACTCTTCAAAGAAATATTAGACTCAAATCTTCAAAAGCATACAGTAAAGACAATCAGATATAAACTTTACAATATTGCTGGTAAGGTTATTTCTCATGCAAGAGATACGATACTTAAAGTGAATGAAGAATTTATAAAACTACTTCAAAGAATAAGGCAAAAAGCTTATGACGAGAGCCTACCGTGATAAATATAAACCTGAAAAAGCTAATAAAAGAATTCCTTGCAGTAGGAGAGTATTGTCTAAAAACTATCAATATTGCACAAAAAGCACAAAACTCAATAACTATGGAGCCAAAAAAATGTAAAGAATAATTTTATAGCTTAATCAGGTGCTTTTTGATTAAAAAAAATAGAATTTTTATTAATTTGGAGGCGTGGGAAATGTTATGGAATTATTTGGG
>JAMOPL010000115.1 GCA_027064515.1 Sulfurimonas sp.
TGACCAAGATGTCTGTATTTTTTTATCAATAAATGGGTAAGTTCTCTTTTTTCTTAGATTCTGAAGTAAAATTTTTATATCTTTGAAATATTCAGGCTCTTCACCATTATCAAATCTGATGATATTTCTCCCCTCAAAGTTACCATTTTTAGTAATTTCCATATCATTCATCATAGATTCTATATTTTCATATCCATTATCAGCTAAAGTTTTAAAAACTTCATCATAAGTATAAGTAAAATATAACCCCTCTTCACCATCAGTATCAGCATCGCTTGCACTGTAAAAAAGTTCATCTTCACTCATATGGTTATACCAAAAATCAGCACACTCTTTTGCAGTTTGTAAAAAACTTTCATCATTGTAAGTTAGATATGCTTTAGTATATATTTCACAAAGTAGGGCATTGTCATAAAGCATCTTTTCAAAATGTGGCACTCTCCACTCAGAATCAACAGAGTAACGACAAAATCCACCCTCTACTAAATCATACATCCCACCTTTTTTCATAGATTTTAGAGTATGAAGAACCATAGCTTTTGCTGCTTTATCATCATAAAGTTTATCTATTGTTAGAAGTGTATTTAGTGTTGCAGTATGTGGAAATTTTGGTGATACTGAGAAACCACCATATTTTGTTTCATAGGCATTCTTTACTTGAAGCATAAAATTTTCTTTGAAACTCTCTTTTAAAACAGTTGCTTGTGTAGGGTGTGATTCTTTATCTAAAAAGCTTTCAACTTCATCAGCATTTTTATATAAAGATGGGTCATTCTCTTTTACTTTTTCTGCAATAAGTTTTGTAATCTCTTTAAAACCCATCCCCTCAATAGAACCAGTTTGAGATTCTGGAGGTATATATGTTCCAGCAAAAAATGGTTTGTTTTGAGGTGTACAAAAAACAGAAGTTGGCCATCCACCTGCACGGTTATTTAGAAGTTGATAAACATTTTGGTAGTGCTTGTCAATATCTGGTCGCTCTTCACGATCAACTTTAATACAGATAAAACTTTCATTTAAAATATCAGCACATATCTCATTCTCAAAAACCTTCTCCTCCATCACATGACACCAATGGCAAGAGGAATACCCAATACTTATAAATATAGCTTTATTCTCTTTCTCTGCTTTGGCAAATGCTTCATCGCACCAAGGAAACCAATCTACTGGATTATTTTTGTGTTGTTGTAAATATGGTGAATCTTCTTTTTCTAATCTGTTTGACATAATCTATTCTTTGTATTTAATTTATTGTTTGTAGAGTAGGGGAATATTGATGATATTTTGCTTAAAAATAGTATTGTAATTATATAAAATATCAATTATTTTAACAATTATGTCTAGTTTAGATATAATAAATATAAATTATTTATAAGGGTTCATAATGGATGGTGAGTTAGTTTATACATCGGTTTTTGTGATAATATTTGTACTTATTGCTATAAAGGTGATGAGAGGAGATGGTTTATCAGATACAAATACTAAAGAACAAAAAAGAGCATTAATTTTACAAGGATATAGAAAAAAGTTGAGGGAAGAACTAAGTCAGTTAGAGAATGATAAAAAATTGAGAACTATTAGAAAAAAAGAGTTGTTAAAAAAATTTAGTGATGAGTTAGCATCAAATATTTTTTTTGAACAAGTTGAGATTAAAAAGATAATATTTGATTTAGCAGAAGAGTGTTAAAAATAGATGATATAGAAAGATTCTTAGAATCGAAACAAGGAGATAAATAGTTGGAAACTAAAAAGAATAGACTAATAGAAGATATACAACAGTTGTTAAATTCATATGATGAGGCAGAAACAACATACATAAATCCAGATTTACTTAAATTTATGGATGAGCAAACATTAGTAAGTATTATTGATTCCTTATTAAAACAAAAAGAAGATGCTAAAGAATCTGATTTGGAGTGGTTAGAAAAGTTTAAAAAAGAAAATAATTAATTTTAAAAACTCTCTATTACCACTACTGCAATAGCATACTCCCCATCGTGGGTTATAGATACACTTGTATCTTTAATTTTAAAATTATTTATTATTTTTTCTGACAGTTTTATGTGTGGAGCTCCATACTCTGTTTTGTAAATTATAATATCATTAAAACCACATTCTGCACCGATTCCAGTACCTAGAGCTTTAGAACAAGCCTCTTTAACAGCCCAAAAACCTGAAGCTGTTTTATGATTTTTTACAAGTTTTATCTCCTCTTTACAAAGAAACCTTAGTAAAGCTTTTTCACCAAATTTTTCCATTAGTTTTTGCATTCTAGAAGTTTTAATCATATCAATTCCAATCATACTAAATCCCTTATATTAAAATGATAATGCTATCAGAAACGGATAAGTAACTAATCCAAGGTATGGAAAGAAAGCATTAATAGGTGTTAATAGAGTTACACTAAGCTCATTTGAAATCTCTTTTTTTACAAAAACTTGTTCAATGAGTATTATTTTTGTAGCAACATCAACCATTTTGATGAATAAGAAAAACATTGCATAAGGGTTAAAATTACTAATCATAGCTAAGTAAATAGCAAAATAAAATGTAGGTTGCATAAGCAAAAATAAGATTATATTATTTTTATAATATTTATTCATCCTCGTAATCATCCCCATCATTGTTGGAGCTTTTTGCCAACTTATCTCATACATCTCTAGGGCAACAAATATTATAATATAGTTTAAAATTAGTTCATTAATCATAAGTGTAGTTTACAATAAAAATTAAATTAATAGGCTAAATTATACATAACATTGTATCTTATTAGAACTTTTTCAGTTGGACGAGGGTATTTACTATAAGCATACTCGATAGTCTCTTTGGTTGTATGGTCAAGTACAAAATATCCACTTTGTTTTAAGAACTTAAAATCACTTATATCACCATTTGGATGAAGGTAAAACTCTATCACATTAGTTCTATTTACATTAAGATTCTCTTTTAAGTTTACACTAGCAACCCTTGTTAAAACTTGTTGTGTAATTCTTCTCATAATTTCAGTATTGTCTATAATATATTTTTGTTGACCTAAAGTTAGTTTACCAAATTTGTCGCCATATAATTTTTTTATATTTTGATTGATACTACTATTTCTTGCATATCTTTTTTTTATTTGCTTTTTATTTTTGTCCTCTTCAGATCTATCTTCTCTCATCCATCCTAATGGATCGTATACTTTTTTTTCTGTTTTAGGAGTTTTTTGAATCTTCTCTTTTTTAAAAATAGGTTCTTTTATTATTTTTTTTATAGGTTTCTTTTTTATTGGTTTTATTGATTTAATTTCTTTAGGAATTTTTTTTATAGGTGGTGTCTTTTTAATGATTTGTTTCTTAATGATTTGTTTTTTTATGATTTGTTTTTTTATGATTTTTTTAAGCTGGTCACCTTTTGGCATAGGTGGTGCTTTTGTGATTCTTTTAATTTTCTCTTTAACTATATCTTTTTCTTTTGTTTTTTTAGGTAACTCTTTTAGAGAAATTTTCATTCTTTCTTCTTTTAACTCTTTAGGCTTTTTTTCACTTGTAACGAATGTTTCTATAAATACAAACAACAATAAAAAGAGTAAGTGAATTAAAAGTGCAACAAATAGAGCAAAAGAGGTACGATTCATATTTTCCATTTCTTGTTTAAATTTTATGAGATTATATCTAAAAAGGTGTATAATAACAAAAAAGTTAAGGTATATAAATAATGAATAAAGAAGCATCAACACAAGCATTTCAACAAGCACAGAATCTTATCCCAGGTGGAGTTAACTCTCCAGTACGAGCATTTAAAAGTGTAGGTGGGACTCCTATTTTTATTGCAGAGGGTGAGGGTGCTTATCTTAAAGATGTAGATGGTAACAAGTATGTAGATTTTGTTCAGAGTTGGGGTCCATTAATTTTTGGTCACAGAGATGAAAGTATAGAGAGTGCTGTTATAGATGCAGTTAAACATGGTCTTAGTTTTGGAGCACCTACTCAAGCAGAAACCGACTTAGCATCATTGGTGGTAGATACTTTTGATTCTATTGATAAAATTAGATTTGTAAGCAGTGGAACAGAAGCAGTTATGAGTGCTATCCGTCTTGCTCGTGGATTTACTGGTCGTGATGATATTGTTAAGTTTACAGGTTGCTACCATGGTCATAGTGATTCTTTATTAGTTGAAGCTGGATCTGGTGCAGTTACTTTTGGAAATCCTAGTAGCCCAGGTGTTCCAGCAGACTTCACTAAACACACTCTTTTAGCTACATATAATGATATAGAAAGTTTAAAGAAATGTTTTGCAGATTCTAATGATATATCTTGTGTGATTATAGAGCCAATAGCTGGAAATATGGGATTAGTTCCTGCTGATAAAGAGTTTTTATATGAGCTTAAAAAAGTTTGTCAAGAGAATGGTGCATTACTTATTTTTGATGAAGTTATGAGTGGATTTAGAGCTACTTTTCATGGTGCAGAATCTATTACAGGTGTTACTCCAGATATTATTACCCTAGGAAAAGTTATTGGTGGTGGTATGCCAGTTGGTGCTTTTGGAGCAAGAGCAGAGATAATGGCAAAACTTTCACCAGAGGGTCCAGTTTATCAAGCTGGAACACTGAGTGGGAATCCTGTTGCAATGGCAGCAGGTTTAGCATCGCTTAAAAAGTTAAAAGCAAATCCTAAACTTTACTCTGTGTTAGAATCTCGTGCTAAGAGATTAGTAGATGGTATGCAGGAAGAAGCTAAAAAATGTGGAATCACAATGCAAACAGATGTAAGAGGAAGTATGTTTGGCTTTTTCTTCAATGAAAATGAAGTAAAGAATTTTGCTGATGCTTGTACTAGTGATGCAGAACTTTTTGCTAAGTTTCATTCATCTATGTTGGATAATGGATTCTATTTTGCTTGTTCATTATATGAAACAGGTTTTATATCAACAGCAATAACAGATGCTATGGTTGAAGATACTATTAAAGCTAGTGCAAAAGTTTTTCAGGCTATAACTAATGGATAAAAACCCTGAGGAACAAAAAATACCAAGAGTAAAACCAATTATAGATGCTGCAGATAATTTATCTCTGGGCATCTCGATAGTTGTTGCAGTTGCTATGGGTATAGGTATTGGATATTTACTAAAAAGTATGACTGGAATAGCTTGGTTATTTTGGGTTGGCGTATTTATTGGTATAGCTGCTGCGATATTAAATATTTTTAAAGTCTATAAAAAGCAGAAAAAAATGTATGAAGATCTTTCTAATGAGCCTAGATATGCAATTAAAAAGAGATTAGATGAAGAAGAAGATGACGAGGATTATGGTGAAAAAACTTATTAAGATTCTAGTAATATCAGAGATTCTGATAATAGCTACAACTTTTATATCTTTTACATTTTTTATAAATTTCCAAGTTGCATTTTTAAGTAGTTATTTTGTTATAGTTGGGTCTATATATGCATATAAAAAAATGGTTGTTAATCAGATAGAATCTGATATTATAAATGATGATAGAGATCTACTTGATACAATAGAAGACCCACATGAACTATATGATGATGTTGAGATTAATAATGCATCAGTAGAAGAGTTAGATTTAAAAGAGATAGTTAAAGAGGAAAGAGCAAAGATAAAAACATTTAATAAAACAAGTATAAAACATGGAGCAAGAGGTAGTGTGTCTCTATTTAGATTACTTCCATATCTATTTTTAATTTTAGGTTTTATAGCTTTGAAAAATAATGAATTATTGAGTATTGCAGTTTATTTACCATCTTTGGCAGTTGGAATTATTATTGGAAATGTCTCTATGAAAAGTTTTAACTCTTAATCATAGGTATATTTATAGATATTGAATCTTTTTGAATATCTATATAAAAGTTACTATTAAAAATAAGTGTTTCTAATTCATTTATTTTTTTAGAATCTATATTTTTTGCTTCTATTTTTATAGAAAATATACCATATTTTTTCTCTTCAAATAGAATATATTCACCAATTCTATAAAATATTTTAGTAAGAATCTCATTATTATTATTAAAACAAGAATAAGCTTTATTTATTATTTTTATTGCTAAATTAACATTAATAATAATATCTGGAATAGTAGGATCAAAATCTTTTTTATAGATTATCTTTGAATTGATAGAGTTTGAAGAGATACATAAATCTACAATTGTAAATATATTTGTTAGTTCACCATCTGGTTTTGGTTTGTCAAGTTTAAATGATGGTGCTTGATATAGTTTTATACCTATCTCATCATCATTATCATAACCAACTGTTAATCCAAAAAACTTATATCTACCATATTTTAAATCTAGGAATGTTGTCTTAAAGCCAAAAGTGATGTTTGAATTTGTAACAGCTAACTCATACAACTCTTTTTGATTAACATTTCCAAGTAAAAATTGTGCTTCAGCATTTAGAGATAAAACTTTACCATTTGAACTAAAAAGTATAAACGGATTATAATCGTACTCTAACCACTGTTGCTCAAAATTCATAACTTGTGTTTTATTCTTCTATATAGTTTTTAAGTTTACGACCAACTTTAGGGTGTTTAAGTTTTTTAATAGCACTTGATTCAATCTGACGAACTCTTTCACGAGTTACACTAAGTTCTTTACCAATCTCTTCAAGAGTTCTATCACTCTCATCGTCCATAATTCCAAAACGAAGTTTAATAACAGCTTTTTCTCTCTCATTTAGTTGTTCTAAAACAGATTCAATTTGATTTTTAAGATCATCTTTTAGTATAGAATCGCTAGGCGATAATGAAGTTTTATCTTCTATGAAATCACCGAAACGACCATCATCTTCACTACCGATAGGAGCTTCAAGAGATATAGGTTCTTTTGTTATTTTGATTACATTTTTAACTTTTTCTACTGAGAGACCAACCTCTTCAGCAATTGCATCAACATCTGGCTCTTTACCATGCTCTTGTAGGTGTTTACGCATAATTTTATTTATTCTATTAATTGTTTCAATCATATGAATTGGGATACGAATCGTTCTAGCTTGATCTGCAATAGCACGAGAGATAGCTTGACGAATCCACCAAGTAGCATAAGTTGAAAATTTATAACCTTTTTGGTATTCAAATTTATCAACAGCTTTCATAAGACCGATATTTCCTTCTTGGATAAGATCAAGGAAAGGCAGTCCACGATTTGTATATCTTTTCGCAATAGAAACAACTAGTCTAAGGTTAGATTTTGCCATTTTTGTTTTAGAAATTTCAGAGATATTTTTACCACGCTTAATTTGTTCTAAAATATCACCTAGTTTATCTGGTTCCATATCAAAACTATTTTTTGAAGCTTCTTTTGTTTGAACTAGTTTTTTTATTTCCATATAAGTACTAACCATTGTAGCCTCTGGAACCATACCTGAAATATCTTCTTTTGTCAGTTCGCTAATTTTGTCTACTAAAACTTTGTGATTCGCTTTTAGAATTGAGTTAAATAAAGGAAGTTTATACTCTAGTCTTTTTAGTTCTTTATCATAACCATCATCACTTCTTAATGCAGTTTCCATCGCTTTTACAAGCTCATTGATAAGTTTAGAAGTTGGACCTAAATCTAATAGTTTCTCTTTTAAGATAGCTTTTTTGAATGTTAATGATAAAAAGAAATGTACTACCTCTTCTGTTACCTCTCCATCTAATGTTTCAGGTGGTTTTTCCAAAAGTTTTGCCCAGTCTTTCTTAGCTTTTTCTAATGCTTTAAAGCTAATTGTAACTTTTTCTACTCTGCTTTTATCTTCATTCTTTGCTTTTGATGTTTCTTTGTTATCTGTTTTATTGTCATCATCAGAATCATCTTTTTCATCTTCAAAGCTTTTAAATAACTCTTTAACTCTTCTCTCTCTATTTATAAGAGGTTCTCTATAATCTAAAATAAACTCTATAAGATAAGGAACTGAACAGATAGCATCAATAATTATACTCTCTCCACCCTCTATCTTTTTAGATATTTCTATCTCTTCTTCTTTAGTTAAAAGAGGTATTTGACCCATCTCTCTAAGGTACATACGAACAGGAGAATCTGAACGAGACCACTCTAAAAGCTCATGCTCTTTTAAAATATCAAACTTATCTGTTTCATTATTTTCAAGCATTTTTCTTTGAGCATCTCTTCTTGCTTCAGCTTCTTTGTCATTTAAGCGTTTTGCTTGTTCTGATGCTGTAATAAGACAAGTTTTATTTTTTGTAGCAAGTTTTAAAATGTTTTTTGCTTGCGCCATTGTAGGTTGTTTTTCGAAAAGTTCTATCAAAGATTCATAAGATAAACAATCTTTAGATTTAGAGCTGGAAAAAAAAGTTTCTAAGGCTTGATTTAGTTCTTTTGCTGTCATGTGAGAATATGCTCCATTTTTAGAAGTATTTAATATATATTATTCGGATTATACCCAAAATATATGAAAATCAGTTGAATATATATAAAATATTTTTATGGAACATAATTTGCTTTTTAATAATTATCTATATTTAAAAGGTACTTTATGCAAACTGGTTATTACAGTGCAGCTGCTGGTATGGTAGCTCAATTTAATCGTCTAGATACAATATCAAATAATTTGGCTAATGTTAATACTACTGGATTCAAAGAAGATAATTTGGTTGTAGGTGATTTTATGAGAATATATAAAGAAGCAAGAGATGAGCTTCCTAATGAAAACCATACAAAAGAAGCTGCTCAGTTTTTAAATAGAAACTTAGCTAAAGCACCACAAATAGTTGATTCATATACAAACCACAGTCTTGGAAATATGCAAAAGACTAATAATACATTAGATTTTGCTCTTTCAAAAGAGGGCTTATTTTTTGCAGTAAAAACACCACAAGGTATTAGACTTACAAGAGATGGTTCTTTTACAGTAGGTGATGATGGAAAACTAATTACAAAGCAAGGTTATGAAGTTTTATCTGGTGATGGACTTGGTATTGATTTTACTACACAAGACTCATCTATTAAATCAGATAAAGATGGAAATATATCGGTAAATGTACCAAATTCAATTAAATATACTCAAACTTCATCTCTTTTCATAGCACAACCTGAAAATATATCACTTCTAAAAAAAGAGGGTGATAACCTTTATAAATATGAAAATGCTGACATTATGCAAAATGTTGAAGAAACAGGAGCTGTTAGACAAGGATTTATAGAAAAAAGTAATGTTAATGCTGTAAAGATGATGACAGAGATGATAGAAACTAACCGTTTGGTTGGGATGTATCAAAAAGTTATGGATACTCAAATGAATGATATGAATAAAGATGCAATTGAAAAAATTGCTAGAAAAGTATAAGAATAAATTTAAAGGACTAAATTATGATGCAATCACTTTATACTGCTTCAACAGGGATGTTGGGAATGCAGACGCAGATAGACACAACAGCAAATAATATTGCCAATGTGAATACAATAGGTTTTAAAAAGTCTCGTGCTGAATTTGCAGACTTAATGTATCAAGTTCAAGAGTATGCAGGTACATCTACTAGTGATACTACAAAAAGTCCAACTGGGATAGAAGTTGGTCTTGGTGTAAGACCAACAGCAATAAATAAAATATTTTCAGAAGGAAGTTTGAAGCAGACTGATAATCAACTTGATATTGCAATCACAGGTAGAGGATTTTTTAAGATGGAACTTCCAGATGGTTCGGAGGTTTATTCAAGAAATGGTGCTTTTAAGATGGATGACAATGGTACACTTGTAAATAGTGATGGATATAAACTTGTTCCAGAGGTAGTTGTTCCAGAAGATGCTACTAATATTACAATAGGTACAGATGGAACTGTAACAGTAATTCAGCCTGGTCAAACAGAAGCAACACAAATTGGTCAGATTACAACAACTAACTTTATAAATCCAGCTGGTTTGCACTCTCTAGGAGATAATCTATACATAGAAACAGACAGTTCAGGTCAAGCAGTAGAGGGGAGTCCAGGTTTAGATGGCTTAGGTATCCTTAGACAAGGTTTTGTTGAGTTAAGTAATGTTGAACTTGTTGTAGAATTAACAGATCTAATTACAGGTCAAAGAGCTTATGATTCTAATTCAAAAGTTATTACAACGAGTGATGAGATGCTTCAAACAGTAAATGGACTTAAACGATAATAAATCTTGATACAGTTTTGTATCAAGGCTCTCTACTATTTTACATATAAAACCACTTAAAATTCTCTTTATGAAAAAAAAATATCTTTTTAGATATAATCGCAAAATTATTTATAAAATTAATTAGGATTTTAATATGCAAAAAGCAAATATTGATGGTAAAGTTTGGACTTTCGGTAAAGATATTGATACAGATTTAATCATAGCTGCTAGATACTTAAATACTTCAGTTCCTGAAGAGTTAGCAAAGCATGTTATGGAAGATGCTGACCCATCATTTGTTACAAATATGAGTGTTGGTGATGTTATTGTTGCTGGTGAAAATTTTGGTTGTGGTAGTTCTAGAGAACATGCTCCAATTGCGTTAAAAGCAGCAGGTATAGCAGCGATTATTGCTCCAACATTTGCTCGTATTTTTTATAGAAATTCATTCAATATGGGGCTTCCAATTTTTGAACTACCTCAAAGTGCAGAAATTAGTGAAGGTGATACTATAAGTATAGATATGAATGCTGGAACAATTACAAATAAAACTACAAATAAAGTATATAAGTTTACTCCTATCCCTGAGTTTATGCAAGAGTTAATAGATGCAGGTGGATTAATGAATTTCGCAAAAAATGAGATAAAAGGAAACTAATGAAAACATATAAAATAGCACTTATTAAAGGTGATGGAATTGGTCCAGAGATAATAGATGAGGCTGTGAAAGTTTTAGATGCAGTTAGTAGTCGTTATGATTTTGATTTTTCTTACGAAGAAGCATTAATGGGTGGGTGTGCTTATGATATTACTGGTGATCCACTTCCTCAAGAAACAATTGCTATATCTTTATCAAGTGATGCTGTACTATTTGGTGCAATTGGTGGAGAAAAATGGGATAATCTTCCTCGTGAAAAAAGACCAGAAAGTGGGCTTTTAAGATTCAGAAAAGAGCTTGGTGTATATTCAAATCTTCGTCCAGCTGTTGTTTATGATGAATTGATAAATGCATCTTCACTTAAACCTGAAATAATTAAGGGTGTTGATATTATGGTTATTCGTGAGCTTATTGGTGGTATTTATTTTGGTGAACCTAAAGGTCGTACTGAAGATAAAGGCTGGAACACTATGGTTTATACAAAAGATGAGATTATTCGTATATCTCATCATGCATTTAAGATTGCAATGAAAAGAGGTAAAAGAGTATGTTCTGTCGATAAGGCAAATGTACTTGATGTTTCTCAACTTTGGAGAGAAACAGTTGAAGAGGTTGCTAAGGATTATCCAGAAGTTGAACTTTCTCATATGTATGTAGATAATGCTGCTATGCAACTTATTCGTGATCCAAAACAGTTTGATGTTATGCTAACAGGAAATATTTTTGGTGATATTTTAAGTGATGAAGCCTCTATGCTTTGTGGTTCAATTGGTCTTTTACCATCAGCATCTGTTGGAGATAGAATAGGTGTATATGAACCAATTCATGGTTCTGCTCCAGATATTGCAGGTCAAGGAATTGCTAATCCAATTGCAACAATTGCATCTGCTTCAATGATGTTAAGATATGAGCTTGGTGAAATAGAAGCCGCTAATTGTATAGATAAAGCTATTAAATTAGCACTTAGTGATGGTTACAGAACTAAAGATTTATCTCAATTTGATGCCAAAGAGGTATGTTCTACTAGTGAAATGGGTTCTATCATCGCTAATAATACGGTAAAATGCAAACACTAACATTAGCAAATATTTATGAATTACAAGGTCTCAAAGATGAGGCCTTGGATATTTACAAAGAGATACTTAAAAAAGACCCATCTAATAGTGATGCAAAAATTGCTATACGAAGATTATCTGGAATGAGAAAAAAGTTTTTAAATGTTAATGTACAGATGAAAGATTTTTTTTTAAAGCTAGATAGTGATGTTGAGTTTAATGAATTTGAAAGGTGGTTATTAAAATCATGGAATTAAAAGATGTAATATTATCAACATTAGCCGAGATGGAAGAACCAATCAAAGAGAAAGAACAAGTTCAAAAGATAAGAAAAATAGAATCTTCTATTGTTGAAAAAAAAGAGATTAAGAGTGTTGAAAAAGTACAAAATGAATCTAGTTTAGATGGTGAACTATTATATTTAGATTCTATAAGAGAAAGACTTTTAGTACTTTTTGAAGGCTTTCAATCCCCTAATAATACTAATGTAGAAGCTAAAATAGATATGACATTGAATTTTTTAGAGTATACATTAGCAACTATTGACAATAGAATTAAAACACTGAGAAAAGGTGAGAAATATGAATAGATATAGAGTTCTAATAGATGCTAATGATGAAAAAGGTTTAGTTCATAAAGTCTCAACAGTTTTTTATAATAATGGTTTAAATATATTATCTAATAGCGAGTTTGTTGATAAAGAAAATGATAAATTTTTTATGAGAAGTGTTGTTGATGGTGATATAGAATTAGATATTTTAAAAAAATCTTTATTAGATGTTTTACCAAAGAGTGCAACAATTCAAGTTATTTTACCTAAGAAAAAAAATATTGTATTGATGGTAACAAAAGAGATGCATGCTCTTGGTGATATTTTAATTCGTCACGAATCTGGAGAGCTAGAAGCTAATATTTTAGCTGTTATTTCTAATTATGACAAATTAGAATCTTTGGTTAGTAAATTTAATATCCCTTATGTAACTGTTTCTCATGAAGGTTTAGAAAGGACTGAGCATGAGGACAAAATACTTGAGTGTTTATCTAATTATAAAGATATAGACTATATTGTATTAGCTAAATATATGAGAATCTTAACACCTAAGTTTATTGAAGCATACAATGATAAAATAATAAATATTCATCACTCATTTTTACCAGCATTTATTGGGGCTAACCCTTATAAACAAGCTTATGAGAGAGGTGTTAAAATTATAGGTGCAACATCACATTTTGTTAATAATAATCTTGACGAAGGTCCAATAATAGAACAAGAGATTATCCATGTAAATCATAGCTATGGTTGGAGAGATATGCAAAAAAGTGGTAGAGATGCAGAAAAAATGGTTCTTTCCCGTGCATTAAAGTTAGCTCTTGAAGACAGAATATTTGTTTATGCAAATAAAACTGTTATATTTTAATAATATATATTTAAAGGAATTTATTTGTTTAATCTTGTTTTAGTTAATCCTCAAATACCAAACAATACAGGTGCGATAGGTAGATTATGTGTAAATGCTGGTGCATCATTACATATAATTAAGCCAATAGCATTTGATATAGATGAAAAAGCTGTTAGAAGAGCAGGTTTAGACTACTGGGCAAAACTTGACTTACATGTTTGGGAAAGTATAGATGAGTTCTTTGAAAATAATGCCATAACAGATAATGCTTATTTTGCTACTACAAAAACAGATAAACCATACTTTGAAGCTGAATTTAAAGATGGTGATTTTATATTTTTTGGAAGTGAAACTGCTGGAATACCAGAAGATATTTTAAATAAATATAAATCACAAAATATAACAATTCCAATGACTAAAGAAGGAAGAAGCTTAAATTTAGCAATAAGCACAGGAATAGTTTTATATGATGCAATAAGACAAAATTACTCAACATTTGGAGATAGATAATGAATCCTATTGTTGATGGAATAATGGTGTTCTTATTTATGCTGTTTATGATATTTGTTTTTGGTGGTTACCATAAAAATAAATCTTCTGCGAGAGAAGAACAGTTTAGATTAGATGAAGAGAGATCAAAAAAAGAGAAAGATTCTTAAAAATCCTTTCTCCCAACTCTTGCATAATATCCTAGAATCTTTTAAATAAAATATCTATATATTTAGCAATATGTCATTCTTTTAGTTATAAATATGACATATTCTACACATAACTATAAAATCTGACAAAATGACATTAAACTATTGACTTTCTAATAATAGAATTATATAATTAATCAATTATATTGTATAAGGATAAATTATGAATACTTTCGTAGCTATTACAGATGAGATAAAAAGTATCATCTCTGCTGAGTTTGATGGTAAAAAGATTTTTGATAAAGATGTTGCTGATGTTTTAGGTGTTAGTCAAATGAACTTTGCAACTATGAAGAAAAGAGAAAAATTACCTTATATGGAATTATTAGATTTTTGTGCTAAACGAAGTATATCTATAAACTGGATGTTGTATGGTCAATCACCTGAGAGTTTAGTTGAAGCAACAAATAGATTTTATATGATAAAGTATTATAGTGATGTAAATGTTTCTGCTGGTGGTGGCAGTGATATAGAGGATGAAAATTTACAAAAAGTTGAAATACCTGAATTTTTTATCTCTAGGTTAGGAGGAGAAGCTGAATTGAAAAATATTGAAGCTTTAAATGTATCTGGTGATTCTATGGAACCAACTTTTAGTTATAACGATATAATATTTATAAATAGAAATAAAATAGATTTACAAAGAGGTGGAATCTTTACTATAAGGACTGAGGCAGGTCTTTTTATAAAAAGAGTTCATAAAAGATTGGATGGAATGATAGATATAATATCTGATAATAATGTATATACTACTCAAACATTAAATATTAATGAGATAGAGGTAATTGGTAGGGTTGTTAGTAAATTTGGGAATGTTGATTAAATTTATGATTAAAATTATACTATTTTTTATAAGTCTATTATATTTTACTGGATGTTCTAAGAAAAGCATAGAAATATATGATTTAAGTCATATCCCTCAAAATATAGAGTTTTATACACAAAATTTAGAAAAGAATACAAATGCAAACAACTATGATTTATACAAAAAAAGCTATTTTAGTGTTTGGAATATTGATAAGCCAAACACTACATTAAAAGATATAAAATGGACATTTAGAGCTTTTAATCCTACTAATAGTTATGGGGAGAATCTTCAGCCATTAAAACAAAGTTTTTTTGACGATATGTTAAAAAATTCAAATTTTAAAAAATATTTAACACTAAACAAAAAAGCCATCACTTTAAGATATTCAAATCTTAGAGCATTTCCAACAGATAGACCACTTTTAAGAGATCCAAAAAAAGCAGGAGAGGGCTATCCTTTTGATTATCTTCAAAATAGTTCTATTTTAGCAAATAAACCACTTTTTGTTTCGCACTATTCTAATGATAAAAATTGGGTTTATGTTTTTACAAGCTTTGCAAGTGGATGGTTGAAAACTAGTGATATTGTATTTCTCGAATCTATTACAACTAAAATATGGCAAGATTCTCAACATATATATATAACAAAGGAGGGAGTTCCTTTATATACAAGTGCTGGAGATGGATTATACAACTCTAAAATAGGGATGTCATTTCTATTGCTAGAAGAGGATAAAAATAATTTTACAGTATTAGCAATAAAAGAGAACGGTAATTCAAAACCTCTATATGTGGAATCGATAATTCCAAAAAAAATAGCTTATAAAGGTGTATTGAATTTTAATAAAAAAAATATTAATAATATAATAAAAGAAATCTCAAAAACAAATTATGGTTGGGGTGGGCTTTATGGACAAAGAGATTGTTCATCAACAATGAGAGATTATTTTACACCATTTGGTATTTGGTTGCCAAGAAACTCTTATCTTCAGAGTAGAAAGGGGAAGGTGATTGATTTGTCATCATTAGAGGATAAAGAAAAATTAAATATTATTAAAAAAAGAGCTATCCCTTTTAAAACACTTCTGTATAAAAGGGGTCATATCCTTTTATATGTTGGTACATTTAAAGATGAAGTTATTGCTTTTCATAATATGTGGGGAATAAAAACCAACAAAGATGGTATTTATGGAAGAATTATAGTTGGTAGACCAGTTTTTAGCACTTTAGAGATAGGTAAAAAACAAGAAAATTTTGTTAAAGATTCCACACTTCTAAAAAATATAAGAAGTATGAATATATTAGCTAATTAAGCTTTTATATCTAAAAGTGAACCTAACATAGCATCTTGAGTTTTTATAGCAGTAACATTGGCTGATGTAGCAGTTTCAATATTAATTTGGTCTGGAATCTCTTTAGCTAAATCTGTTTGACTATGTAATGAACCGTTATCATCAGCCTTACGAGTATGGGCAGACACACTATTTCCATTATCTGACATTTTAGTATCATTTGGTACAAATCTATCAGTATTTACATTTGCTACATTGTTCGCATTGTTATTCATCATTGTTTGATGAGCTTGTATTGAAGAGATATTTGTTGATATGTTCATAATAAACCCCTTTTAGGTCATTATATAGTTAGTTATATAAAAAAAAGATAAAGAAGTTAATTCCCAACAAAAATTGGGAATTATTAAATTTAGTGTAAATCAGAGTTAAGTTTAATCTCTCTAGTTGAGCGAGAAGCTGTAATCTCACCTGTCATAGAGTTTTGTCTAAAGTGTAAGCCACTAAAGAAAGATAGTTGTTTACCTTTGAAAATCTCACCTTCCATATTTGCATTAGTGTTTACTTCCATAATTTTTTTAAGTTCAGCTGGATAGATTCCTACTTTTGTACCCTCTAAAATCGCTAAACCAGCATCTATGATACAACCATCACCTAATGGGATACCACAAACAGAGTTAGCACCTAAAAGAGAGTTTTTACCAATAGAGATAGGGTTACCATCAGTTCCACTAAGTACACCTAAAATAGAAGCACCACCACCAACATCAGAACCATCACCAACGATAGCAGAAGAAGAGATACGACCCTCAACCATAACAGAACCAGTTGTTCCAGCATTGAAGTTAATGTAAGAAGCACCAGGCATTACAGTTGTTCCACCAGCTAGTTGAGCACCAAATCTTACTTTTGAAGTATCTAAGATTCTTGTGTTATCTTGAGGGATAATGTGTTGTAAGAATCTTGGGAATTTATCTACAAAGTCAATATGTGGATATTCATTTGCTAGTTTAAGTTCAATCTCAAATTCTCTTAAATAATCAAGTTCAATTGGTTGACCAGCTGACCATGCAACATTTGGTAAAGCACCAAAAGCACCATTTAGGTTAATATCTCTTAATGGAACTTTTGCTTGAGAGATAGCATAAAGTTTTAAATAAGCTGCTTCAACACTCTCAACTGGAGCATCATCAAAAATAAATGTTACTTTGAATTCACCCTCTAAAGAACCATTTGTAATTATTTGAGAATATAGTGCTGAGATAACTTGAATGTTTTTATGAGCATCACCGTGAGCTTCATCTGAGTATGGTGTAAAAGCATTTAAACAGCTCTTTAAAAAATCTAAATTAATATTACAAACAACTTCAGTTTGTGTAAAATCAACCTCTATACCTTGTTCTGCTAATGCTCTTACAAAAATTGCTGCCGAACCAAAGTTTTCATCCCAGTTAATTAATGGGTAAGTTGCTTGAAGTGATTTTTCAACATTTAATTGACCTAAATCTACTCTCGCAATACCGAATGCTAAAGGGTCTCTATAACCACTAGTTGTTGTTTTAATATCTTCTATAAGTGCTTTAAAAGCATCTGTTGTTTCAATGATTTTCATTATTTCTCTCTTAATTTATTTTGTTCGAATTATACACAGATAATTGTAAACTATCCAAGTTTTTGAATTGTTGGAGGGTTTGTTCTAAATGCATTTTTAAAAGTATTTATACGCTTCTCTTTAATCTTACCCTTAGCAAGTGGAGCTAAAAAATATGCAATATCAATACACTCATTAGCATCGTAGTTATTATCATGTGTAAAGTAAACATCTTTACCTAATTTTACAGCTTGAGTAGCTATGTTTTTAGCATATTTAATTATCTCTTTATGGTGTCTGTCATATTTATGCCCACTACCAAAATAAACAAATTTACCACTAAGTCTAATATTTAGATAGTCATGATAATTTAATTGCTTGTCATACCTTGTAAGTTGTTTGCTTGTATATCTATCGAGGTCAGCATCAAACTCTTCTAAGATAGGTGTTGGTTCTATATCAGCTTTATTAAGGTTAAATAGATATTTAATCTCTATAAGTTTACCTCTATAACCATCTTTTATAGAAGATGAAAATAGATTCATCATTGCATTTGGAGTAAGTTCACAAAACTTATCATCAAATTCATATCCTTGTTCAGCTAATAAAGAATCATTATCGTAACCCATAGGTGCAATAGTTGGGTTATATAAGAAAATAGTTCCAACTACTGTTTTTCTTTTTTTCTTAAGCAGTGCTTCAAACTCTTCTAATGTAATCTTATCTTTATCTTCGTGTGTTTCATTTATGTATATGTATTGTTCACTAACATATTCAGCATCAAAATTTGTGGAAAACTTTCCAAATGTTTGCATATATAAATCCTATAAATCTTTGACAAAATTATACTATAATAAATTTATGATTTATATTCTATTTTTAATTTTTACATTTGTTGTCTTATTTGTGGCATTTTATCAACTACAATATTTTATGGTATTTAAACCGATATATTTTAGAAAAGATACTCTTGATGAGAGGTTTGAGGTATTAAGTATAAAAGCTGAAGATGGTTTAGATTTGGAGGGTGTTTTATATCAGCCAGAAACTTTTAAAAAAACTATACTTTTTTTTGCTGGTCGTTCTCTTGATGGGGTAGGGCTTATAAAATTATTATCTCAAAAGTTTCCAGATTCTAGGGTTGTCTGTTTTAATTATAGAGCTTATGGAAAAAATGGTGGTAAAATTAGTGAAAAAGCTATTTTTGCAGATAGTTTACACATAAGTAAAATAATTCAGAAGAATTATGGTGATTTTTACCTTTTAGGTTTTTCTCTTGGCTCTAGTGTTTCATCTTATGTTGCAAGTAAGCATAAATGTTTAGGTGTAATTTTAGTAGGTGTTTATGATAGTGTAGCTGAAATAGTAAAAACAAGGTTTGGTATCAATTTATCATGGATATTAAGATATAAATTTGATAATACTAAGTTTGTATCTAAAATAGATACCCCTACATATATATATGTGAGTAAAATGGATGAAACTACATATATACAAAATAGCAGAAATTTAAAGTCATATGTTAAAAACTTAGCACTTTATAAAGAGTTAGATAATCTTACACATAAAGAATTATTTTGGAGTGATGAAGTGATAAATAGTATAAATAATGAGGTTTTAATCTAATGGAGATAGGATTCTTTTTAAAAAAATTTATAACTTTTTTTATTGAACCATTTGGTATGGTTTTTACTCTTTTTGTTTTATCACTATATTTTTTACTTACAAAAAAAGATGTTTTAGGAAAAACTATTTTATCTTTGGCTATTGGAATCCTCTTTTTATATTCATACCCACCATTTTCAAACTACTTAATTTCAAACTTAGAGAACCAGTATCCAAAATATAATTATAAAAGTGATATAGAGTACATTCATATTTTAGGAAATGGACACAATACGGATATTTCTCAACCGTTAAGTTCACAAATAAGTGATGGTGGTATAAAAAGAGATTTAGAGGGGATTATAATTCATAAAAGAGTTAAAAATTCTACTATTATTTTTACAGGGTATGCAGGTAATACAAATATTCCAAATGCAATAATGAACTCTAAATTAGCACAATTACTAGGTGTAGATAAAAAAGATATGATAATTAATCCAAATCCTAAAGATACAAGAGAAGAGGCGATTTTTACAAAAAGTATAGTTGGAACTAAACCATTTGTTTTAGTAACCTCAGCTACACATATGCCTCGTTCAATAATGCTATTTAGGTCATTAGGATTAAATCCAATTCCAGCACCAACTAATTTTTATAAAAATGAGTTTAAAGGCTATTTAAGAACACCAAATATATATTCATTTTATAAATCTAAAATAGCAATACATGAATATATAGGTATTTTATGGGTAAAACTAAAACAAAAGGTTTCAAATTGAGCAGAAGAAGTAAAACTAAACAACCAAAAAGAGATACTATAACATTTAGTGAAAAAGATTTTTTACCAACAACTAGAGCAGAGATGGATGCTCGTGGGTGGGATTATTGTGATGTAATTCTTGTTAGTGGGGATGCTTATATAGATAGTCCTTTTATTGGTGTGGCTATGGTTGGTCGGATGCTTGAGAGGATGGGTTATAAGGTTGGGATGATTGGTCAGCCAGATATTAAATCTCCTGATGATATTATGCGTTTGGGTGAGCCTAAACTTTACTGGGGTGTGAGTGGTGGTAGTGTTGATTCTATGGTTTCTAATTATACTGCTACAAAGAAATTTAGAAACTCGGATGATTATACACCGGGTGGCAAAAATGATAAAAGACCTGACCGTGCATTATCAGTTTACTGTAATTTAATTCGTAGATATTTTAAAAATACTGTTCCTTTGGTTTTAGGTGGAATTGAAGCATCTCTTAGACGAGTAAGCCATTATGATTATTGGTCAAACAAGATGAAAAAACCTATTATATTTGATGCGAAGGCAGATATACTTATCTATGGGATGGGTGAGATAGCTTTAGAAGAACTTACTCGTGCTATTGCTCTTGGTGAAGATTGGAAAAATATCCGTGGAGTTTCTTATATTGCTAAAGAACCAGTTACAGAATATATTCAACTTCCATCACATCAAGAGTGTGTGGATGTTAAAGAGAGGTATATAGACCTTTTTGATGCTTTTTATGACAACAATGATCCTATAACTGCTAAAGGTTTATGTCAGCCCGTAGATACAAGATTCCTCATTCAGAATCCCCCTTGTGATTATCTCAACGAAAAAGAGATGGATGCTAACTCTAATCTTCCATTTACAAGAGAGTTACATCCATACTATGCTAAAGATGGAAAAGTTAAATGTTTAGAAACTATAAAATTTTCTATTATGACACATCATGGGTGTTGGGGTGAATGTAATTTTTGTGCGATAGGGGTACATCAAGGTCGTACGATTCGTACAAGATCTGAGGATAATATTCTCAAAGAGGCAAAAGATTTTAACTCTTACAAAGATTATAAAGGTGTTATAAGTGATGTGGGTGGACCAACTGCTAATATGTACGGTTATGAGTGTGATAAAAAACTCAAAAAAGGCACTTGTGACCATATGAAATGTGTAGATGCAACTCGACTTTGTAAAACTATGCATGTAGATCACAGCAGAAATATAAACCTTTTAAGACAGGTGCGAAAGGTAGAGGGTGTTCGTCATGCTTTTGTTGCTTCTGGAATTAGACATGATTTTATAACAGCAGATAAAGAGTATGGCTATGAGTATCTAAAAGAGATGGTGAATCATCATATATCTGGTCAGATGAAAGTAGCCCCTGAACATACACAGCAACATGTTTTAGAGTTGATGGGAAAACCAGGAAAACAAACTTTAGTAGATTTTAAAAAATTGTATGACAAACTCAACAAAGAATCAGGAAAGAATCAGTTTTTAACATACTATCTTATAGCTGCTCACCCTGGATGTGAAGAGAAAGATATGCACGAACTCAAAAGATTTACAACAGATGAGTTAAAGATGAATCCAGAACAGGCACAAGTTTTTACACCAACACCTAGTACATACTCAGCAGTGATGTACTACACAGAGATGGATCCAAAAACCCGTAAAAAGATTTTTGTGGAGAAAGATACAAAACGAAAAGAGAAACAAAAACAGATAGTTGTGAAAAAAGAGTGTGGATTTAAGAACGGGTTTGCTTCTTAGTGTTTAGTTATTTATAAAATTAAGGTATCTTTATTTAGTTTTATAATATAGTTTTATAGTGATTAAATTTATAGTAGGGTTAATAAATGAATAATAGTATAGTTAGGAGAATTTTTACATCAGCAATTTGGATATTGTTAGCTTTTATTATTACGATTATAAGTTTTTTTTATTACAATTTTAGTGTAGATAAATATGTTGAATTAGAAGTTGAAAATAGTAAAGCATTAAATAAAAGTATTAATAATATTATTTCATTAAATGAAAGTACCTTAAAAAATTCAGCATCTTTTACACAAATATTAGAAAAGAGTAGTACTAATGTTGAAGAGTTTGAATATATAGGTAGTATATCTACTCAGCTTATAGAGTTGGCAGCATTTCCAAATGATGTAGCAAAAAGAAAAATGATACTCTCTACTCTTCAAAATTGGAATGAAAAAGTTGTTAAATTGAATGGTGTAATGAAACAATTTTATCCAGATATTAAAGATGTTATAGAAGTTCTTAAAACATCTAGTGACCCTGATGATATAGTAATGACACAAGAGATTCTAAATGATATTTTTGGTGTAATGGTTGAACAAGCTCTTGATGATAGTGATACAGCATTAAACAAAACAGAACTTTTAAAGAAAAATATTATAAATATAAAACAATTATTGATTGTAAATCAGAACAATGCGAAAAAAGCTTCTATTGCTAGAGAAAAATCTTCAGAAAATAAAAAAATAGCTTTAATTGTTATAAATGTTATGGCTTTTTTAACTTTAATAGGAACAATAATCCTTTTGTTGATAGTGAAAAAATTAAAGCAAGGTTTTGGAAATATTGCGAATGAATTAAATAATATGACAGCAAAAGATGGGTTTATAGATTTTACACAAGTTAAAAGTGCAGATATAGATAAAGATGAGATAAGTTTTATTCAGTATAGTTTGTATAATGTTATACAAGATGTTAAAACATTACTACAAGAGATAGATGATATTTCAACTAAAAATGCTCATTTGTCCCAGACTATGGCAGATTCTTCGCTAAGTATAAATGAACATATAGGAAAAGAATCTATACTTATAGAAGAAACAAATAAAAAAAGTGAACAGGTGAAAATCTCACTTGATACTTCAGTTGAAGATGCTAGACAAACAAAAGACAATATTTTAAATGCTGGTGAGAGTTTATCTACAACAAAAGAAGATATTGAAAGTTTTATTGTAGATTTAAAACAAAGTATGGAAGGTGAAGTTGAATTAGCTACTAATTTAAGAGAATTAAATTCTAATGCTAATGAGATAAAAAATGTTTTAAGTATTATAGATGATATTTCAGACCAAACAAATTTACTCGCATTAAATGCTGCTATTGAAGCAGCAAGAGCAGGGGAACATGGTAGAGGATTCGCAGTTGTTGCTGATGAAGTTAGACAACTTGCTGAAAGAACACAAAAATCATTAACAGATATATACTCATCTGTAAATGTAATGGTAGATTCTATTGGCAACATAAGTGTAGCTATGGATAAAGATGTTAAATTTATAGAAAAACTAGCTAATAATAGTGAGGATGTTGAAAATGGAGTAGAAATAGTAAGTAACAATATGCAGTTAACGGCAGATACAGCTAAATCAAGCCTTGATGTTACTATTGAAGTTTCAAAAGATGCTCAAGAAATTATATCAAATATAAATGTAATTTCTAAATTATCAATAGAAAACAAAGAATCTATAAACTCTATTGTTTCTGATATTACTGAAATATCATCATTATCAAGTACATTAAAAAGTCATTTAGATAAATTTAAAATTTAAAAGGAGAAGTAGTATAATGAAAAAAAAGATGGTAGCAAGTATTATTTTGTTAAGTGTTCTGTCTAGTACAAGTTATGCAGATTGTAAAGCATTGATGGCACAGTATAATGCCCCAGACCCATCGGTAAAAACGATGAAGCAGTTAAAGAGATGGGTGAAAAGAAAAGTAAAAGATGGTAATAAAGTAGAATTAGAGAAGTGTTTAATAGATAGAGCAGCAAACAATCCAAATAAAGCAACAGTTGCTGGACAATAGGGGGAAATGATGAAAAAAATAGGTTTAAGTACAATTTTAATAGCATCTTTAGCAATTAGCGCTAATGCAAAAACATATTCACAAGCTGATATGGATAGAGTTTTAGAAAGATTAGATAGATTAGAAGCAGCTTTAAATAAACAACAAACACAAACAACAAAGAAATTTAAAGAGATTCAATCATCAACAGATGAATCTATTGATGATTTATATGAAAGAGCTGATGAGAATGAATTTCAGGCTACTATGAACCGTATTAAATGGGGTGCTGAATTTGAAGTTAGTGATAACTTTGTAGAGGGTAGAACAGGTTCTATGCCTAAAATGGATACAAATGGAAATACATACAATAACTCTAATCAATGGACAACTAAACTAAGATTGTCTATGGATGCTAAAATAAACGATAAAACAAAGTTTACAGGTCGTTTATCTATGTATAAAAATTGGTCAGATTCTAAAAATGATGCTCTTGTTGACCCTGCTCAAGGTAGAAAACCAGTTGGAGATAGTGGTATATATGTTGAAAGAGCTTATGTAGATTACTCTCCTACTGATTATTTTACAGTTACTTTAGGTCGTCAACCAAGTTCTGATGGTCCAGGTATGACACTTATTGAAAATACACAGAGAAAGTCAACTTACCCAGCAATTCTTTTTGATGGTGCTGCTGATGGTGTAGTTGGTACATTTAAGTTAGCTTCAGATTCTGAAATGAAACCTACTATTCGTCTTGCTTATGGTAAGGGTTTTCAAGCAGATGTTAATTACTCTCCATATATGGCAAAAGAAAACCAAATTGATGATTTGAATGTTTATGGTTTATTTTATGAGATGAAACTACCATTTAACCAAATGGGTGAAAATCTTCTTGTTCTTAGTTATGTTAAAGGTACAGATTTTGTTGGTCATCCTCAACAAACAGATGCTCCGAACAATAAGAATTTAGGAAATATGGATTTAGCTGGTATCTATTTTGAAAATAATAAAGCATTTGGTTCAAACTTAAGTTACTTCTTATCAACAGCTTTTAGTATGCCAGATTCTAATGGTGAAACTGTGAATTTTGGAGCAATGACGAATAATCAAGATGTAGCCTTAATCGACAAAAATGGTTATGCTTTCCATATTGGTGCTAGATATGATTTCGAATCAGGTATTAAACTTGGTTATGAATTTAACAAAGGTAGTAAATATTGGTATAGTTTCACAAATGGTAGTTCAGACTTATTAAATAAAATGTCTACTCGTGGTACTGTAAATGATTTCTATGCGATGTATCAAATAGATACATATCAGTTTATTAAGTTAGGTTATACAATGATAGACTACGATTATACAGGTAGTGGTTGGCATATAGGCACACCTACAAGAACTAATGACTATGTAAATAGAGCATATACAACATATAACTTAAGATTCTAATCTTAAGTTTATGTATAAGATTTTAATCTTTTCTAATTGAAGTAGCTGTTAGAAATAGATACTCTTTTCCTGTTAATGTAACTCTAAACTTTTTTTGTTGTAGATATTTTTTACAAAATATTGCATCTTTAAATAGTAAAGATTTTTCTGGGTAAGGGTAGTTTTTTACTCTTGCACCATATATCATCTCCCCATCAATCCATCTACAATTTGGAAATCCTAGAATCATTGCCCCATTTTTTTTAAGTTGATTTTGGACTATTGACATAAAAAGAGGGTTAAACTCTAAATTTGAACTTTGTAATGTTCCTATACTTATGATGAGGTCAAATTTACCTAAGTTTAAAGATTCTAAGTCGTTAATATCGTGTTTATAAAAAGATACATTAGCAGATCTTAAAAATTTATGAGTAGCTTCATCAATGGCAGAATAGCAGTAATCGATACCAGTTAATTCTAAATTATTAAAATTTGAAGAACATTCCCTTATGAGTTCAAACTCATCACCACTATTTACACCAAGATTTAGAATTTTTAGTCGCTTATCAATTTTTACATATTTTAGAGCTTGTTTATAATGATAGACAAATGCAGGTTCTTCCATTTTATGAATCTTTGAAAATATAGAGTTAGAACCATATTTTTGCTCTTTGTCTTCAGCATCCTTATGAAAGGAATCATCACAAAGTTTTTGGAATCTTAATATTATAAGAGATGGCGATTCTGTATTTGGAGTGAGCATACGACAGTATAGAATCTCAGCTAAATCATTCCATGCTTTATATCCTCTATAAATATGATCAAAACCATTTGCCGTAACAATATTCCCAGCATATGTAGAATCAACTATATCAGGATTTAGAACTTCAAATTCCATAATATCCTTTGGTTCAATTAAAGCTACTTTTTCTTGTAGCACATCAATTATTTCGTTCATTTTTTGTGTTGTAAAACTTAGCATACTTTTATAATAGCTATTAATTGGTTAAGTGATGCTTGTTAATTATAAATTTCTCCATAGTTTCTCCATAGTTTTAAAATATGATTACCTCGAATTTATACACTAATAGGATTTATTATGAATATTTTAATTACAGAAGATGCAAAAGAGACTAGAGAAGTACTAAAAAATATTATTAAATTTAGTATTGATGATACTATAAATATTTTTGAGGCTGAAAATGGTGTTGAAGCATTAGATATCATTAAAGATAATCATATTGATATTTTACTTACAGATATTATGATGCCAACTATGGACGGTTTTGAACTAATAACAAAGGTGAAAAACACTGAATCTTCAAAAAATATATTTATAGCAGCAATTACTGGATTAAGTGGTGAGGAGCAGGTGAAAAAAGTTTTTTCTTGTGGAGCTGATTATTATATATCAAAACCTATTCAGCAAGATGATATTATCGCAAGATTAAAACTGATATATAAACTAGTAACAAAAGAGGAAGATGAAAGTCCTGAATTGGTTAGAGATACTTTCAACCCTTTTGAAGTACCAGTAATGATGAACTACTATACTATATTTACTATCTTGCAAGAGGATGATTTATACCAAATAATTCATCATCTAGTTGCTTTATATCCAGATGTAGATAAAATGATGTTAAAAGATTTTATAACATTACTTTTAAAAACTTACGAATCCTTAGATGATGAGTTTGATGGAGCATTTGAGATGATGCTTGAATCTTCTTTTGAAGAGGTTTTTTTAAGTTGTACGAATCTTAACTTTATAGAAGCGTTAAAATATTATAAAGATTCAATGCCACAGGCTTATGAAGTAAAATATATGTCAAATAGTGTAACAATAAAAATCCCAACAAAAGGTGTATAAAATGAAAATTTTAATAGTAGATGATGAAAAGGAAACAAGAGAAAGTTTAAGAAATATAATTAAAGTAAAAGTAAATAGTTCTTATGAGATAGCTGAAGCTGAAAATGGTTTAGAAGCTTTAGGTGTTGTGGAGAGTTTTCAACCTGATATTGTTTTAACTGATGTTTTGATGCCAAAAATGGATGGGATTCGTTTTACGGCACTTCTGAAATCACAGCCTGAAACAAAACATATTTTTGTTGCAGCTATTACTGGCTTAAGTGGTGAAGAACAGATAGAGAAAATCTATGCAAGTGGTGTTGATTTTTATATTGCAAAACCATTTCAACTAGATGATATTGTTGCGAGGTTAAAAGTAATAACATCATTGATTTTTAATAAAAGTGATATACCAACCTCAAAGCCATCTGTTATTCATAATAATTTTAATGATACGCAGATAAAAAGATATTTTGTAACTTTTTCTATTGCTAAAGAGAATGATATATTTTTGATTTTTGATTATTTTTCAAAACAAGATATTCAATATAACTCTATAATGTTAAAAGATTTGATGGTTATTTTGGTAAAAGCATATAGAAAAGCTAAAATAGAAGATAAAGTATTTGATTTAGTTGTAGAAGAATCTGAAACATATTTTTATTTGACTATTAAAGAAAAATCATTTATAACTATTATGGAAAAGTTGGTAAAAAATAATTTTACAAGATTTAATTATTCTAGTAGTAGTGATATATTTTCATTCAGAATTGATATAGCATCTTTTATTGATAGTGTAAAAGATAATTCTGTTGAAGAGGTAGTTGAAGAGATTGAAGTTACATCAGCGACAGAGTTGATGATTATCGCTTCTGATGATATACTAGATTATGTAAATGAGCTAAACTATGATCTTCAAGAGTATAAATCATTAGCTAGAAACAACAATAGATATGATAAAGAATCTTATCTATTATTGGTACAGTTACTTAATCAATATATAAGACTATTTAAAAAAGTTCCAAATTTTGATAGGGTTTCAATTGCATTAGAGAGTGTTGTATTGGTTATAGAAAAAGCAGGTCTTAAATCTTTTAGTGATAGTGAATATATGGATATAAATAATCATATGAAAGAGTTAAATGATAATATTAATAATTGGATTCAGTGTGTAATTATTAATCAAGATAGACATGATGTTCATGATATTGATTATATTATTATGGATAGTTGTAGATTAATAGAAAAAGATTTTAGTTAAAGGGTCAGTTATGAAAATTGTATTTATAGATGATAGTACGATTGTTTTAGAAACATTGAAGTCATTGGTGCAAGAGATGATAGATTCAGGGATGATAAAGTGTGACTTTTTTAATGATTCCTTTAGTGTAAAAGAGATGATAGAGAATGAAACATTAGAATATGATTTGATGTTTGTAGATATAAATATGCCAAATATAACAGGTTATGAATTAGCCATAAGTGCTAAAAAACTTGAAAAATATAAGTATAAACCTATAATAGCAATTACATCTGTATATAATGATGAAGCAAAAGAGTTAGGTAAGAAAGCTGGCATAGATGGTTGGTTTATTAAGTCAATTACTCAAGATTCTTTACAGGCGTCTATTGTAGAAACAATTAAGAAATTATATAAAGATTAGGGTATAGATAGATGAAAAAAGTAAAATTATTTATAGTGGATGACTCAGCGATTGTTCGTCAAACTATATCTAAATTAGTTGAGAATGAAGCAGATATAGAACTTCTTGGTGTTGCGGCTGATCCAATTTTTGCTATGCAAAAATTTAAAACAACAGGTCTTCCTGATGTTTTAATTCTTGATATAGAGATGCCAAGAATGGATGGCATAACATTTCTAAAACAGATAATGAGTGAAAACCCAATTGCTACTATAATATGTTCAGGTGTAGCAAAATCAGGTAGTTCTAAGGCGATAGAGGCTCTTCAACTAGGAGCAGTAGAACTGATAGAAAAGCCAAATATGCAAACAAAAGCATTTTTAGAACACTCTAAAGAGAGTTTGATAAGATCTATAAAATCAGCATCTATATCTAGGTTAAAAAAACTTCCTAAAAGTAGTCTAAAGAGTAAAGAAAAAAGTTTTAATAAAATTGAAAGTACAGATGATGTGATAGTACAAAAAAGATCTAATGTAGCAGTAGGTGGTAAAAGAGTGATAGCTATTGGATCTTCTACTGGTGGTGTTCAGGTAATAGAAAAGATTCTATCATCACTTCCGAAAACAACAGTTCCTATTATGATAACACAGCATATGCCAGCAGGCTTTACAGCATCTTTGGCAAAAAGACTAGATAATATTTGTAAAATAAATGTAAAACAAGCTGAAGATGGTGAAGAGTTAAAATCCTCTACTGCATATATCGCTCCAGGTGATACTCATATGATAATTCAAAGAGTTGGATTAAAATATATTATAAATATTAAAAATGGTCCAAAAGTTTCTCATCATCGTCCAAGTGTGGATGTTCTTTTCCGTTCATTTGCTAATGAAGTGGGTAAAAGTGGTACAGGTATTATTCTAACTGGTATGGGAAGTGATGGTTCTCATGGTTTAAAAGAGATGTTTGATATAGGTGCAAAAACTTATGCTCAGGATGAAAAAAGTTGTGTTGTTTATGGTATGCCTAATGAAGCAGTAAAATTAGGTGGTGTTATCAAATCTCTAAGTATAGATAAAATAATAGAGATAATCATATCTACAAGATAGTAAAAAAATTAGTTTAGGATTTAAAAATGTATGATACAAAAAAATTAAAAGAGATTTGTTCTAAGTTTTCTGTACTGATAGCAGATGATGAAGAGGGAGCAAGAACCCAGATTTATAATATACTGATACTATTTTTTCCTACTGTATATTCTGCTAAAGATGGTCAAGAAGCATTCGATATTTATAAAGAGAAGAGACCAAATTTAATTATTACAGATTTGACAATGCCTAAAATGACAGGTTTTGAACTGATTGATGCAGTTCGTACTATTAATAGTAAACAAAAAATAATTGTGATGTCAGCACATACTGAAACAGATGTTATTGTAAAAGCTATTAAAAGTAGTGTAGATGGATATATCTTAAAACCGATAGAAGCTGTTCAGATGTTTGAAGCTTTAGAAAAGACAGCAAATGCTTTAAAAATAGAAGAAGAGAATGTTGAATATCAAAAAGGTTTAGAGGGAAAAGTCAATAAACAGGCAGAACAACTTATAAAACAATTAGAGTGTGATTCCTTAACAAAACTGCCAAATAAAGCAAAGTTAAATATAGACTTTAAAGCTAAAAACTATGATGAACTTATCTTATTAAATATAGATAATTTTTCGCAGATAAATAGTACTTACGGGTATAGTGATGGAGATATGTTACTAAAGCATATAGCTGAATTTTTGCTATCAATAGCACCTAATTCTCTTTATAGGGGTAATGGTGATGAATTTTTTATTTTACTAGAATCTTCTACTCCAAAAAAATCTTTAGCTTTGGCAGAATCTATAAAAGAAAAAGTTTACAATAAAAGATTTCTACTCAATTCAACCTCTGTTCGTATTACATTTTCTATGGGGATAGTTTCTATTGATTCAGAAGAAGAAGAACTTCCTTATGCTAAAGCAAATATAGCTATTTCAGATATGAGAAAGTTACATAAAAATGTGATAGGACATTATCATAAACATTCTCAAACAGAAAACTATCAACAACAGATGCATGAGTGGGCAAACAAAGCAAAACTTGCATTAGATTTTGATTTACTTGTTCCTTATTATCAAGCAATTGTAAATATAAAAACTGGAAAAATAGAAAAGTACGAGTGTTTAGCAAGAATCATAGAACAAGAAAAACCTATCAGTCCATTCTTTTTTATAGAACCTGCTCGTATCGCTGGAATGGTTACCGATATTACAAGACGGATGATTTTAAAAGCATTTGAAATATTTAAAGATACAGAGATAGAATTTTCTATAAATATTACAGATGATGATTTCAAAGAGGAGTATCTGATTGATTATCTTCAAGAGAAGTGTAAAATATTTAGCATAAATCCAAACCAAGTAGTTTTAGAGGTGTTAGAAAATATTAGTGATTATGATGCTACTCATGCTATTAAACAGATGGATAAGTTAAAAGCTATTGGCTTTCAAATAGCGATAGATGATTTTGGAGCAGAGAGTTCTAATTTTGCAAGAGTTCAAAAACTGCAAGTAGATTATATAAAAATAGATGGTGGTTTTATAAAAGATATAGCACAAAATTATAATAGTCTTATTATTGCAAAAACTATTGTTTATTATGCAAAAAATAGTGGGCTTAAAACAATTGCAGAGTTTGTTCATAATGAAGAAACATACAATATAGTTAAAGAATTAGGTATAGATTATGCACAAGGTTATTATTTTTCTGAGCCATTAAAGGATATTGAATGAATTTAGCAGATAAATTAAAAAAAGAAACTAAAGATTTAAGAGTTATGTATGTTGAGGATGAGGATGATACTCGCAGACAGATAGCACAAATTTTAAGTATCTTTTTTAAAGAGGTGGTTATAGGTGTTAATGGTTTAGAAGCTTTAGAAATCTATAAGCTAGATGGTGAAAATATAGATTTAGTTATGACAGATTTAACTATGCCAAAAATGGATGGTTTGACAATGGTTAAAAATATAAGAAAAATAAATCATGATCAACATATAATAATATTAACTGCACATAATAGTAGTGCAAATCTTATGGAAACAATAGATTTACAACTTGATGGTTTTTTACTAAAACCAATAAAAATGGAAAAAATGGTTGATTTACTTTTAAAAGTAACAAAAATAATTAATCTTGAAAAAAATTATTTAAATTAATTGGAAAAAAATGTATACATTAAATTACAAATATAAAAATAGAGATGAAAACTCTTTAATTGATTGGTTAAGTGAAAATGATTTAGCTTCAAAAAAAGAGTGTTTGGTTCAATTGTTTTTCGGGATTTTAAAAGAGGATGAGATTCAAAATATAATCTCTCTTTTAGTTGATAAACTACCTGAATCTCATATAATTGGTTCAACAACAGATGGTGAAATTGTAGATGATATTGTAGAAACAAATTCCATTGTTATTAGTATTACTGTTTTTGAAAAAAGTACAATAAGTTCAACAAGTGTTAATTATGATACACACTCTTATGATATGGGATATAAAATAGCTAAAGAGTTAGATTCTGATGATGTTAAAGCTATGATTCTATTTACCACTGGTCTATCTATCAATGGTGAGAGTTTTTTGGATGGTGTTAGAAAAATATCCAAAGGTAATTATATAGTTTCAGGTGGTATGGCTGGTGACAATGGTGCTTTTAAAAAAACTTATATATCACACCAAGGTAAAGTTATCTCAAAAGGTGCTGTTGGAGTTGTTTTAAAGGGAGATGAGTTAAATGTAAAAAACAATTATAAGTTTGGTTGGGATGCAGTTGGCTTACCTATGAAAATCACTAAAAGTATTGAAAATAGAGTTTATGAGCTAGATAATAAACCAATAATTGATATATATACTAAGTATTTTAGTAAAGAGATTTCAGATTTACTACCAGTTATAGGTGTTGAGATTCCATTAATAGTAGATAGAGATGGACGAAAAATAGCTCGTGCTTGTATAAATAAGTTTGATGATGGGTCTTTACTATTTGGTGGAAATCTTAAGCAAGGGGAAGAGGTTCGATTTGGTTTAGGTGGTGTAGATAGTATTTTAAAAGATAGTGAAAGAATATGTAGTAGTATTAGTAAAACATGTAATCCTGAAACAGTTTTTGTTTATTCCTGTATGGCTAGAAGAAGATTACTAGAATCTCAAGCTTCTTTAGAGTTAAAAGTAATTTCTAGTAAAACTGCTGTTAGTGGGTTTTTCACTTATGGGGAGTTTTACTCTGATGAGAAAAATAATTATCTTTTTAATGAAACAATGACAATTTTAGCATTAAGTGAAAAAGTATTTGATACTAGATCAGAACCTGTAATTGAAGAGAATGTTAAAATAGATATAGAAAGCAATAAACTGATGTATGCTGTTACACATATGACAAATGTGATAGCAAGAGAGTGGCAAGAGAGAGTTGATGAGGAGATAGCTAAAAATAAAGAGCAAGAGAGACAAAGTTTTCAAAAAAATAAATTGGCTCAAATGGGTGAAATGATAGGGATGATCGCTCATCAATGGAGACAACCATTAAATGCTATCAGTGCAACTGGAATTAACTTATCGTTACTTTCAAGTATGAAAATGTTAGAAGATTCTAAAGTTCAAGAGAGTAGTGTGTTTATTCAAGACCAGTGCCAGAAAATGTCAACAACTATTGATACTTTTATGAATTTTGTCAGACCATCACAAGAATCAAAAAAGTTTTATCTGAATCATACAGTTGAAGCTATAATGCAGATAATGGGGACACAACTAGCAAATCACGATATAGAAGTAAATATAGATATGAAAGATGAAAATATATCTATTATTGGATATGAAGACCTACTAGAGCAGGTGATAATAAATATACTTTCAAATGCTAGAGATGCTTTTTCTGAACTTGAAAAAGATGGAAAATTTATAAAAATAATAATTGATTCTGATAGTGAATATTTTATATTAATTATACAAGATAATGCTGGTGGGATTCCAACAGAGATAAGTGATAAAATATTTAATCCATATTTTACAACAAAAGAGCAAGGTAAAGGTACTGGAATCGGTCTTTATATGAGTATGGATATAATTAAAAAAAGTTTTGGTGGGGATTTGGTTTACAATCCTATCAAAGATGGTAGTGAATTTAAAATAGTTATTGGAAAAGATACAAAAACAGAAAAAGTTAAAATGGTTTAGATGTATAAGATGATTAAAAATCTAAGAAATAGCTATAAATTAACAAATAAGATAGCAAGTATTTTTTTATTAGTAGTATTTTTTAGTTCTATTATTAATTCCTATATTAGTTATTTTACAAATAAAACTATCCTTTATAAAAGTATAGATAAAAAGTTAGAAAGTGCAGTTTTAACAACAAATTTATTTTTAGATAAAAAATTTCATGATAGAGCAATTTCAAAGGAATCTATATCTAAGGATGAGAATCTAATAAATACTCTAAATTTATCAGAACTAGCTAATAGTGTTGGTGTAGAGTATATTTATACTATGGTTCAAAGAGATGATAAAATATATTTTACATCATCAAGTGCAACTAAAAAAGAGTTGAAAAATAATGAAATCACTGATTATTTTGAATATTATGGTGAGGCTACACCATTGTTGAAAAATCTATTAAAAAATAATAAAACAATGTATGAAGAATCAACAGATAGATGGGGTACATTTAGAACAGTATTTATACCATTTAGCACAAAAAATGGTAATAAATATATAGTTGGAGCAGATGTAAAAATAGATTATATTCAAAATATATTAAATAAATATATTCAAAAAATATTTATAACACAGATTTTAATAATATTTTTACTTATAATTTTAGGTTATTTTTTTATGAAAATAACTAAAAAAGAGTTTTCGGAACTAAAAGAACAATTAGAAACAGAGATAGATATAAAAACACAAGAGTTAGAAACTTTAAATAATTCAATAGAAAAAAAGGTTGAAGAGGAACTTAAAAAAAGTGTAGAAAAAGAAGCACAACTAATTCAACAGTCAAAACTAGCTCAGATGGGAGATATGTTAAGTATGATAGCACATCAATGGAGACAACCATTAAATGCTATTAGTGCCTCTGCAATAAATATATCTTTGTTATCTAGTATGAAAACATTAGAGGATTCTAAACTTCAAGATAGCAGTGAATTTATACAAAATCAATGTCAAAAAATGTCTGAAATAATAGATACATTTATGAATTTTGTAAAGCCATCTAAAGAATCTAAAAAGTTTAAGGTTATACATTCTATAAATGAGATTCTTACACTGATGGGTACACAGCTAAATAATAAAAATATTGAAGTAAGTGTAACAGAGATAGATAAGAATCTTGAGGTAGTAGGGCAAGAAGATTTATTGGAACAAGTTATAGTGAATCTTTTATCTAATTCAGGAGATGCATTAGATGAGCTTAATATTGAAAATAAATTTATTAATATAAGTGTAGAATTAATTAATGAAATGGTAAGTATAAAAATAGAAGATAATGGTGGTGGAATTCCAAAAGAGATAAGTGATAAAATATTTAACCCATATTTTACAACAAAAGAGCAGGGTAAAGGTACTGGTATAGGTCTTTATATGAGTAGAGATATTATGAAAAAAAGTTTTAATGGTGATTTGAAATATAGTGATACTGATGTGGGTAGTAATTTTGAAATAGTTTTTTGATAGCTAAAAGTTACCTATTTTCCCTTTATGTTATAATAATTGTATAAAAGCTACACTAGATTTTTACGAGGAAACTAAAATGAAACTAAAAAAACTACCAATTGGAAAATCAACATTTAGAACACTCATAGAAGAGAATTTTGTATATGTAGATAAAACAAAAATTGCTCAATCACTTATCGATAATGGTGGAGGATACTATTTTTTATCTCGACCTAGAAGATTTGGTAAGTCTTTGTTTCTTGATACTTTGAGAACTATTTTTGATGGGGATAAAGAGGTTTTTAAAGGGCTTCATATTTATGATAATGGGTATGAGTTTGTTAAACATCCTATTATTAGGATTAGTTTTAATGATGGTGAATTTAAAACGGAAGAGGAGTTTAACCAGACACTCTATGAGGTATTAAAAACCAATCAAAGAGATTTAGAAATCACTTGTGATACCGATTTATCATTAACTGGTTGTTTTAGAGAATTGATATACCAAGCTTATAAAAAATATAATAAAAAAGTGGTTATACTAATAGATGAGTATGATAAACCTATTTTAGATAATATTGAGAATCAAATAGAGGCACTAAAAAGAAGAGAAAAGTTAAAAAACTTTTATAGTGTGATAAAAGGTGCTGATGAGTATTTGAAATTTGTGTTTATCACTGGTGTTTCAAAGTTTTCTAAAGTTTCTCTTTTTAGTGGACTTAATAATTTGGATGATATTACACTAGACCCAAACTATGCAACAATATGTGGATATACTCAAAATGATGTAGAAACTGTATTTAAAAATCATCTTGTTGGTGTAGATATGGGGAAAGTAAAAAAATGGTATAACGGATATAAGTTTTTAGGAGAGGGTGTTTATAATCCCTTTGATATTCTTCTTTTTATATCTAAGAATCATATATTTGAAAACTATTGGTTTTCAACTGCTACACCTACATTTTTACTAAAACTTATTGAGAAAAATAACTATTTTTTACCTAACTTAGAAAATATTGTTAAAGATTCTAAGATGCTCAATAGTTTTGATGTTGATTATATAGAGTTAGAGACTTTGATGTGGCAGACTGGGTATTTGACAATAAAAAATACTAAAACTGTTTTTGATGAGATACGATATGAGTTAGCTATACCAAATGAAGAGGTAAGAATCTCTCTTATGAGTAGTATTTCTGAATTTTTAATGAAAACTTCAATAGTTCAAAATAAAGATAATATAAAATAT
>JAMOPL010000116.1 GCA_027064515.1 Sulfurimonas sp.
TAAACGAAGATAGGTACAACTATAAGCCGAGTCTTGTTTAAATAGCATTAATCTACTATACATTTTACAAAGTATCTCTAGCGAAACAGTAGCATTGTAAGACGCTGACCATCTGTTTCTTGCTGCCATGTTGGGTTTTCAAGCTCTCTATGTTGCCATAAAGACTGGTGGTCTCTTACACACACCTTTTCACCTTTACTACTTAAAAAGTAGAAGTATAATTTCTGTTGCACTTTCCCTCGTATTACTACGGCCATTCGTTAAATGGAACACTGTCTTACAGCAGCTCGGACTTTCCTCTTGGGATAAACCAAGTAACTATCTGTTGTACCTGTGAAATTGTACTAAAATATTCTTAATAATTATAATATTTTCTCCTGACCTAAACGATAAAGTGCAAAATCATATTTAAGAGGATCACTTTTATCAAAACTTTTCAATTTTTCTGTTAACTCTATCGCAGATTGTAAATCATAAGTTTTTCTTTCAAGTAAACCTAATCTTTTCGATACATTAAATGTATGAGTATCTAGTGGCATAATTAAATCTGCTTTATCTACTCCACTCCATAGTCCCATATCAATATAATCTTTTCTTACCATCCACCTAAGATACATCATCCATCTTTTTAATGCACCTGCACCTTTTGTTTTAGTTGTTACCTTACTTATTAGAAAATTATAACCTTGAGAAGTATGTGGATATAATGATTGAATCTCTTTTATTATTGCGTTTATCCCAGCAATTACATCCCTATCTTTTATATAGCCATTTTTAAAAATATCCTCTAAAGATGATTTTTGATTTAATCTTTTTAGTGCTATAAACAGAGCAATTACATCCTCGCTTTTTTGAAATCTATAATAATGTTTACCTAAAACCTCTCGAATCTCATCATCACTTTTTTTTAAAAGTTCAAAATCAAGAGAATCTAGAAATTTTACAATCTGCTTTACATTTCCATAAGCAAATAATGCACAGATAAGTGAAATAGTAGAATCCTTATGTCGTTTCGCCACTAAAATTGGATCTAATTTTTCCTCACTAACTTCATCGCTTCTATTTCGTTTTTCAACCTCTAAATCTAATCTTTTTTTTATATTCTCTTCCATTATATTTTCACTTATACTGATAATCTATATAATTTTTTTCTTTCACTAGAACCAGCTATATTTAACTGCTTTCTATATTTTGCAATTGTTCTTCTCACCATTTTTACTTTAAATTTATTTTGAACTAACTCTAATAGTTTCATATCACTAAGTGGTTTTTCCCTATTTTCTTGTTTTATGTTTAGTACCACAAAATCTTTTATTGTAGCATTAGATAAATCATCATCAATTGCTGTGGTAAAAAAATCTTTCATTGCGAATATTCCTCTATCACATGCTATATATTTACTTGCAATTGCACGGGATATTGTAGATGGATTATGACCAAATTCATCTGCTAAAGTTTTTAATGTTAGTGGCATAATATCACCACCAGTAAAAAATTCATACTGATACTCAACTATCATAAGTCCAACTTTATAGAGAGTTGCTTTTCTCATCTCTAAAGCATCTACTAAACTTTTTGCTTCTTTTAGTTTAGTAGTTATAAATTCATGTTTAACTTTATAGTTTGTATCAATATGTATAGTTGGATAATAAGCATTATTTAACTTAACCTCTATCGATTTATCTTCATTAAAAAATATCATTAAATCAGGAATTATTTGTTGTGAATCTTCTTGATAATCTATTGCAGGTGGATTTTTAAATGTAGATATAACTCTCATAACTTCGTTAAAACCATCTCTTTTTGAATAGCTATATATCTCATTTATATTTTGGATAATTTCACAAGCTAAATTATAGTTAGAATCTTTAATATCAGAATCATCTAATTGAAACATAAAAGATTCTGCCAAATCTTTTGCACCTATCCCAACAGGTTCTACATTAGAAAATCGTCCACGAATTTTTTCAAACTCTATTATATCTATATTGTTTTTTTCACAAAACTTATCACTATCTCCCTCATAGTAACCATTTTCATCAAGATTCTCAACTACATACATAGCTATATTTTGAGATAATGGTGTTGGAAAAAGTGGGGCTTCTATCTGTTCATCCAGTACTTCATATAATGAACGATATTGAATTGTAAGTGCTTCTATCTGCTCTGTTCTAGAATTATTTACTGCTCTTGATATGATTTTTTTTGGTATCTTTTTTTCATATTCATCTTCAAATCCAGATTCTATCTCTACAACAGGATTACTCTCGATAAAAGGATTCATAGCTTCTTCCAAATCACTCAAACTAGAGTGAAGTATAGGAAGCCAGTTTCTTAGTGTATTTGAAAGTTTATGTTTTGTCTCAACACTCTGTTTTTGCTTTAATCTTGCCATTATTAAAAGCTTCTAAAGCTTAAAGTCCTCACCTAAGTAATGAGTACGAACATCTGCATTTTGTCCTATCTCATCACTTGTCCCACTAGCCAACAATGAACCAGATTTAATTACATAAGCTCTATCACAAACAGCTAGAGTTTCCCTTACATTATGATCAGTGATTAAAACACCTATCCCATGATTAGCTAATTGTCTAATAACATTTTGAATATCTAAAACGGCAATAGGATCTACCCCAGCAAATGGTTCATCAAGAAGTAAGAATTTAGGTTTATTTACCAAAGCTCTAGCAATCTCTACCCTTCTCCGTTCTCCCCCACTAAGTGAGATTCCTTTACGGTTACGAATCGGCTCAATATTAAACATATCTAAAAGTTCTATGATTCTATCCTCTTGCTCTTTTTCATTTTTTATAGAAACTTGTGCAGCTATCATTAAATTATCTTCAACAGTCAAATCTTTAAATATAGAAGCTTCTTGTGGTAAATAGCCGATTCCCTTTATAGCTCTTTCATGTAAAGGTTTATCTGATAGATTTTCTTCATCAAAAAACACATCTCCACCACTAGCCTCAACTAAACCACAAATCATATAAAAAGTTGTAGTTTTTCCAGCCCCATTTGGCCCCAATAATCCTACAATCTCCCCACTACTAACCTCAAGACTCATACCCTTAACAATCTCTAAGTTTTTAATTCTTTTTTTTAAATCTATTGCTTTTAATGTGTGCATATTGTGTACTCTCTCTTATTATCTGATATTTTTTTTATCTTTAGTTTTATGTTCTCTATACCAGCTAAATCTAAAATCTTTTTAAGTTCATCATCGCCCCACTCTACAAAATGGATTCCAGCTTTATCCAACTCTTCTAACATCCCAAGAGAGATAAAATGGTTCAGACCATGATTATAAATATCATAATGATATATATTATTTGAGTAACATTGCTGAAGTGAAAATGTTGGCGATGTTACATTATCTGATATATCAAGTTTTTTTACAAAAGCCTTTACAAAGCTTGTCTTCCCAGAGGCTAAATCACCTTGTAAAATAACTACTCCATCACCAAGACTATTTAAAACTTCATCTACTAAAATCTCTAACTCATTTAAACCAAGTATTAATTTTTTCATAATTTATTTGAAATATCCACAATTAATTTTAGTTTATCTTTAGCTAAACCTTTTTTAATCGTCTCTTTAGCTATCTCTAAACCATCTTGTATATCTCTAGCCTTACCATCAACCATTAAAGCTACTGCTGAATTTATAAGCACTATATCTCTTTGAGCATCTGTCGATTTACCATCAAATATATTGTATAGAATCTGTGCATTTTCTTTAGCATCTCCACCTATAATAGCTTTCAAAGGAACTTTTCTGATTCCATACTCTTGAGGGTCAATTATAAATTCGTGAACTATTCCATCGCGAAGTTGTGAAGCATAAGTAACATCATTTATACTTATCTCATCCATCCCCTCTTTTGAGCTAACAACCACAGTGGAGATAGCACCATTTAGTTTTAATGTTTCAGCCATTTTTGGAACAAACTCTTTATCAAAAACACCTAATAATAATTTTTTTACACCAGCTGGGTTTGTTAATGGCCCTAAAATATTAAAAATTGTTTTATCTGGAATTGATTTTCTAATTGGAACTATAAATTTCATAGCAGGATGATGATTCCCAGCAAACATAAATGTAAAACCAGATTCTTCTAAAAGCTTTGCACTGTTTTCTATACTTAAATCAAGTCTAACCCCTAGTTCTTCAAACATATCAGCACTACCTGATTTAGAAGTTATAGAGCGACTGCCATGTTTTGCAACACTACTTCCAGATGCAGATACCAATAAGGCTGTTGTTGATGAGATATTAAAACTACCTATCTTATCCCCTCCTGTACCCACTACATCCAAAGATTTTGAACTTAACTCTTTAGATATTGGTAATGGAATCGCAAAACTTCTCATAACCTCTGTTGCTGCTGAAATAGATTCAACAGATGTATTTTTATCAAGAATCAAACCTTGTAAAAATTCTTTCATCTCATTATCACTCATTTTATGTTCAAAAAGTGAAGTAAAAGCTATTTTGGATTCTTCATAATTCATACTAATTCCTTAATATATTGGTCTTGAAGTGATTTTGGTGTAGATTTTGTAGTTGGAATCAAAAGAACTTTATATTGTTTAGAGCTATTAAGATAGTTGATTGTTATAATATCATCTACATCAACTTTCTTACTAGATTTAACAATTACATTATTAATAAGCACAACCCCACTACTTATCATATCTTGTGCAACTGATCTTCTTTTTGTTATATTTACTGAATTTAAAAATTTATCTATTCTCATCTGTTTTCTTTATATTTATTTTTATTTATTGTAGAGTAAAAAAACTAAAAGTAATGTAAGAGTTGGAACAATTTTTGCATTACTTTTATATCTATATGATGTAGGATAGTGTTTTAGAGGTTTTGTTTAAAGTATATTGCTTAAGTAAATTTTAGATAAACTTAACGGGTATATTATATAAATGTTATATATAGATTTTAATGAGTAGGTTTTATTATGAATAAGAACAATTATGAAATGAGTTTGTTTGATGAAATTAAAGAAGAGGTGCATAAACTTTTAGAATTTTATCCTTATGAAAAAGTTGTTGATTCAACTCTTTATATTGTGGATGAAGAGCTTATAAAAAAACTTGATACTTTCAATAAAGATTTGAATATTAAGTATGGAGATGATATTACAGCAAAAAAATACTCTTTAGCAAATATTGTTAAGATTATAAATCCTCTTGAGCCTTGTAATTGGTATAATACATATAAAGGTGTTAGCTGGAAACAAGTGAATGATACTGAAAAAGTTTTATTAAGACTTGATAGTGAATTTGCTAAATATAAAAATAAAATTAGAAAATTTACAAAAAAACAGATAAAAGAAAAAAACATCCCTGAAGATAAAGAACTTTTAATAATGGATAATATTGAAGATGAAATTATCCAAGCAGAAAAAGAGTTAGTTTATATAAAAGAGAATTTTGATGAGCTAGATGTAAGAATATCTACCTATTTTGAAAGAATAGATAGTGCTTTTTTATCCTATGTGATCAACAAAAAAAGAAAATCTAATCAGAATCTTAGAAAAACTGTTGTTAATGTTTTATGGTTTAAAGAGTTGTCTCAAAACGATAAAACTAGAACAGATAACGAACTTCAAAAATATTT
>JAMOPL010000117.1 GCA_027064515.1 Sulfurimonas sp.
AGGGTAACTCCATGAGTCCTAAAATCAACCATAACAACTTAGTATATTGTTTACCAAATGAAACCATAGATAATGGTCATATCGTACACTACACTTTAAATGGCGAAAGTGGCATCAAAAAATATAAACTAAATGAAAAAGGAAATATCATAAGCTTAGTACCTATCAATTCAGATTATGATATTATAACTGTTCATGCAGATGAACCACACACTTTAAAAATGGCTCGTGTTATGGGTGTTGTTGATACTGAGTTTTAAGTGTGATATAATTTTAAAAGTTTATATAAGGAGTAACATATGAATGCTATTGATTTATCTAGTTATATCTTAGATACCACTTCAAAATCAGAATTAGAGATAACACAGATGCAACTGCAAAAGCTACTTTTTCTTATAGAACTTGAAAGCTTTAAAAGAACTGGTAAATCTTTGATAGACGAAAACTTTTCATCATTTGAACACGGTCCAGTTATAAAAGCACTTTATCCTTATGTTGCTGAAAAAGGAAGTTCACCATTAAAACCATTTATTGAAAATGTTGTTTTAAAGGATGATAGTACAAAAACTATCGTTGATTACATCATAAATAAGTATGCAAAATATAGTGCTTCATATCTTAGGAACTATACTCGTCATTTTTATAGTTGGAAAAATCATTTTCAAGAGATAATCCCAAAAGAAAAGATAAAAGAAGATGCACAAATAGTAAATCAAGCTATACAAGATTCTAATGAAGCTTATGAAAAGGTTAAGGATTTATCACTTGATTAACAAGATAAATCTACCATTATATACTAGAATTTTTATAGATGATGTCATAGATAAAGTTAATGTTTTCTCAAAAAGACAGAAACATAAAGGTATAGCATACTGTTGTTATGTAGCTTACCAATGGTATAAAATAGAAAATACAACAAGCAATACTGATATAATCATAGATTATATACATAAAAATTTTATTCATGAGATAAAATTATCAAAATTAAAACAGATACTTTTAAATTGTGGTGAAGATATAAAAAACTGTTATGATGAAAATGTCTATTATAAATGGCATAGTTAATACGGAGTTTTAAGTGTGGTATAATTTTAAAAGTAACAAATCAAGGAAAATTTATGTTTTTAGCAACAAGTGAACTTATAAAAGAGATAGATAATAATCAAATTGTAGATATTGTGTCTTCAAACGATATACAGGGTGCTTCTGTCGATTTAAGAATAGGTGAAAAAGCAAAAATACTTCAAAAACAAAATACCCCTATTGATTTATCAAAGAAAAGTTTTATAAAGAAGTTGAACTATCTAAAGGGTTTGAACTAAAGGCTGGAGAGTTTTTATATGCTGAAACTATAGAGTACATAAAAATTCCAAGTGACAAAGCTGGACTTTTGTTGCCTAGAAGTTCACTAGCTAGAATGGGACTTATGCTCCCTAGTAGTTTTTATGCAAATCCAGGGTATGAGGGACACTTACCAATAGTTATACACAATATGTCAAACAATAGCTTTATTATCCCCCCATACTATAAAGTAATGCAGATGTTACTAGTAGAACTAAAAGGTGAAGCAAAACAGTATCATGAACAAATAGATACAAAATACTTTAAAGAAAGCAATATACAACCGCCACAAGCAGATGAAAAAATAGATACAGATGAACTTTTAAAGCAGTTAAAAAAGTATGAATAACATTAAGAAGATAGCTAAAACTATACAAAAAAAGCTAAAAGAAACAGAATCAACAAAACCAACTGTTTCTATTGTATATGATAGTATTATAGAGATTTACCCAAAACTAAATAAGCAAGATAAAAGTATCTATGAATGTTATAGAAAGATTATTGTTAAAGTTATGAGTTTTAAATAAATGAAACAATTAAAAAATAAATCATTTAAAGATAGACATTCTAAAAAAGTCTTTAATCATCATCAAAAAAGAAAGGATAAGCACTATTTAGGACATACATTTACTGATAGTGCAAATCCTTTTGATTCTCCACCATTAAAAAAACATAGATTACCAACACCAAAAGAGTTTAGCTTTATATACAATCTTGAAGAATCACTTGATTTTTTTAAAGATTTTATTTATTATATGAATAATGTGGATCTATTGTTTATAGATATGAGAAAAACTGAAAGTATGACTATTGAAGTATTACTTTATTTAATTTCACTTCATAAAATAAGTGTAAATAATAACATAAAAGTTAGTATAGAGATAAAAACTCCAAATGAAAAAAACCTTATAATTCTTATGGCTCAGTCTGGTTTTTCAAAATATTTTAAATCTAATGTAAGTATTACATTAAATCATGATGCAATATTTACTATTAGAGATGGTTCAACAAATAGAAAACAAAATAAAGATGATGCAGAAACATGTAAAGAAGCTGTAGATTTTGCAATGAAAAAACTCAATAAAGAAAAAAAAGACCCTCTTATGAGAAAGCTTTTTACAGCTTTAGCTGAAATGATGCTAAATACAGATAATCATGCTTATGATGAAGATGGTGAGCTTAGAAATTGGTATCTATTTGCTGTTGAAAATACAGATGGAATAGATTTTTACTTTTTTGATAATGGAAAAGGTATAACTAAAACAGCAAAAAAATCACTTTTGGAAAAAACTGTTGGTACATTAAAACTAAGTTTAGCACAGCCAAGCATTATGAAAGCCGTATTAAATGGGGAATACCGTTCAGCAACAGGTTTAAGAAATAGAAATAAAGGAATACCACAAATTAACGAATTATTAATACATAATAATGTAAAATCTTCAATTATATTGACTAATAAAATACTTTTTACACCACAAGAAATGAAATTTGAGAAATCATCTATAAACTTCAAAGGTACATTGTATGTGTGGAAACTGAAAAAGGAACAAAATGAAAACTAAAACGATTAAAGTATCAGATTTTTCTCAAACTCCTAAAGGTAGATTCTATCCAAAAGATGGTTTATATACTGGTGATAAATTTAGAAAAGATTACTTAGAAAAAGATTTTGATGAGTATGATAAAATTATTGTTGATTTAGATGACTTATATGGTTGTCCATCTTCTTTTAGAGAAGAAGCATTTGGTGGACTTGCTAGAATATATCCAATCAAGGATGTTTTAAAAAAATTAGAATTTATATGCACAGATGAACCACCTCTTATAGATGAAATTCACTCTGATATTTTAGAAGCTAGAAAATAAATTGATTAAATCTTTTTTGCCTATAATTCCAGCAATTTTAATGGCTTTTTTCTTTGGATTTGGTATTGATTTAAAAATAGACATTAGCCTAAATACTGTTATTTTAGTAGCTGGAAACTTTATGATAGCTTACTATGTGGCTTCTATAATAAATACCAAAAATAAAGGTCAAGAGTTATTGGTAGAAAGATGCTTTAAAGAATTAGAATCTTTAGATGAATATTTAAATTCTTTACAAACTAAAAAAGATGATGAATTTTTCATAAATAGAAACTTATCTTTAATAAACTTACAAATATCACTTTTAAATAAATATAACTTTATTAAACAAGAAGATATGAAGAAATTAAAAACATATTATAAGAGATTAAAAAATGAACTAACGGAATCTAATAATATAGATGAGAATTATAAAAATACTATTATGCAAATAGAAAAAAGACTTTTGGTAATTAAAAGTAATATACTAAATTAAAAATCTAACTCCCTAAAACCTCACGGAGCTAAAACCCCATCAACCCAACCTATAAACTCCATATAAAGAAACTGTAACAGGTAACTTCTAAGTTCATCATCATTAAAACCATACTCTTTAAACAGCATAGTAATAGCATGACTTAGTTCATGCACTATAAGCCCTTTTATCTCTAACGGCTTATGTTTACCCACCTCTATACCTATAACCAACTTAAACTTAGTACCTTTAACTAAAGAGGTACAAACACCATCACTGTACATTTCTGCATCATAAACACCTTTTTTATGTAAGTATTTATAATAATCATCTCTACTTAAAAACATAACTACATCAACATCTACAAGCTGAATATTTACTTTTTTCTTTTTACTCATCCTCTATCCTTTCTAATCTGATTTATGAAATTATAGCATAAAAAAATACTAACTGTATTTATTTTAAGTTCTTGTAAAGAATACTAATTGTATCATTACACCAACCAAACAAAAAACCTAAAAAGATTTTGTTTGAGTTCTTTAAAGGTGCTTAAGATGGATAAAGAAGTAGGAGAACTTCTTAAGATGATGTGGGATAAAAACTACAACATTTTAGAAATAATCTCAAACAATATGACACCAGATGAGCAAAAGAAATATGATGATGTAAAACTAGATACTAATGAGTTTCACATAGTTGTATTTCAAGTTAGAAAAAAGTAGCACTTCCGATGAGGGTGCTTAAAAATGATTTTCTAACTATTTTTTCTTAGTTTGAGATAGTACAGAACCTGCAAGACTTTTAGAAGCCTTGGAGTACCTACCATCTCTTAAAACTTTAGAAGCTAACTTTGCGAGTTTGCTAGAACTTTGTTTTTTATTCGCCATTTCATCACCTCCAATCCCCTCATAGGATTTGGAAGTGCATAACATAGATTATAACAAAAATGAGAGAAACCAAACACGGTCAAAGAGGCTCTGCGATTTAACCTCCCTCCTTTTTGTTATATGTTCATTTACTTACCGATGTAGGTCGCAGGATGCCTACTTGTTAAACTTCAATTCCCACTAACCTATTAAGCGAGGTTATGGATAAATCTATGAGAATAAAACATTCATAAAACCACACAAGAAGTCAACCAAACATATTAAACTTTCTAAATTCTTGTTTGAAAACATATAAAATAAAAAAAATCGTAAATGTTGGTTATTTACAACGGTAGGGGTTTAGCCGTTTGTGTGGTTCTATGAGTGTTTAAAACCTTAACACTAGGAGTAAAAAATGGATGCAACAAAACAGATGCTTATACTCAACTTCATAAGTAAAACAAACAAGATAAGCATAGGTAAAGCCCTATCACTTATGGAAAAAAACCAAGAAAAGGGGTTTAAATGGTGGAATTTATTTTAGCTAGTTGTGTAGTTTGCTTGATAATCGTTTCTCATAATATACATAAAGAGTATAAAAGAAACTGGGGAGAGAACTATTGATGAAAAGATTTATACATCTTTACCAGGTTTATAAAGTTAAATTTATAATATGGAGATATGAGTTATGACAACACTGTCAAAAAATCAAGCTTACTATAAGAAAGCAGTTAAAAAATATAAAAAATACTTTAAGGAGATGAGAAAATGAGTGTAATGCCAAAAACATACACAACAACACTAGAAACAGTTGATAAGAGTGAGATTATACAGGTTTTAAATGACAAACTAAATGTAACTAGCCCACAGGGTTTAGTGGACTATGTAGGGTTTGCAATCGAAAACTTAGATGATAAACTAGAGAGAATAAAAGTAGCAAAAAGTGAATTAGCACTTATAGAAGCAGAAGCTAAGGCACAAAAAGAGTACATAAAACTAGAAGTTGCTAACTTCTTTGAAAGTAATGGTATCTCTAGGATAGAGGGCGACCGTATAAGTTCCATAACTACTTACAACCCAAAACCTACAGAAGAGTTAAACTATGCAGATGAAAATGCACTTATAGATATGGGTTATATGAAGCTAGCACTAGACAAAACAGCAGTTAAACGAGCCATAAAAGATGGGTTTATAGATAAAGAGTTAGCATACCTAAGTACAACACCAAAACCTACAACTATAAAAGTTAATAAAAAGAGGGGAGCATAAGATGCAAAACCAACAAGTACAAGTACAAAACACACAAAATACAGAATTAGAAGCACTATCTCAAGAAGAAAGAGCATTTAGTTTTTTACAAAAAAAAGCAGAAATACTTATAAAAGGTAATATTTTACCAAATAACTTTAAAAATGTAGGAGATGTCATTATTTTAGATAGTATGAGTAAAAGCTTAAATATTCCATTAATTACACTAGCTCAACAATTATATATAGTTCACGGAAAAGTTGGAATGAGTGGACAATTAGCTATAGCATTAATAAATAAAAGCCCTAAATTCGATAAGCCCTTAATGTTTGAAGAGAGTGCTAACGAAGTATGGGGTTTAAGAGCCTATAACTATATAGATGGGGAAAAAGTAACAGGAGAATGGATTACAGATACTTTAATAGAAGCTAATAATTGGAATTCTAATCCAAAATGGCAAAGTATGAAAAATCAAATGGCAAAATATAGAAGTGCTATGTGGTTTGCTAGAACTTATGCACCAGAGATTTTAATGGGCTTTATGGAAGAGGAAGAATTAGTAGATATAGAAGCTGAGAAATCTAATCAAAAATATGTTAATCCTAAACTAACTACACCAAAAACTAAAACAACTAAAAGAAGAAACCCAACAAAAAAAGAGATGAAAGCACAAGAGTTTATAGAAGTTAATGAAATAACTGGCGAAGTTTTTACACAACAAGAAGCACCACAACAAAAACCACCTAAAACATTCTGTAGCTTTGCATACTCAACATTTTTACAAAGAGGTATAAAAAAATCTGATTTAGTAGGTTTTTGCGACTTCTTAAAAGTTAAAGCAAATGTTACTAATGAAAGTGAACTTACTATGCTTTTAGATGATTTGGAACTTTTTGAAGTACAGAAAAATGCTTTTTATGGGGTAGCTTGAGATGAAAGAAATAAAGTTTAAAGTTTAGAGCAAAACAAGAAAAGAACTTATAAGATTAGAGATAGACACTATCATGAATCTTGCAAACGATGAAATTGAAGTCATCGGCAACATTCACGAAAACCCTGAACTATTGGAGAAAGAATGAGAGTAAAACTACTCTTTCACGATAACGCACCCTTTAAAGTTTATAGTTATGATGAAAAAACAAAAGTAGTAACTATTAAGATATGTGGAGCTTTTCATAAGTTCCATCCACGAGAGTATGAGGTGGTAGAAGATGACAAAGTATAGACTAAGCAGTATTCTTGCGATTTTAACAATAGCCCAGTTTATCTTAGCTTTAGGAATGGGTTTAAATATTTGGACTAATCCATATTTTACATTAGAACACGAAGATACTATTTTTATAATGCACTTAATGACTTGGTTTATCGTTAGAACTATTGAAAAAGTATTTATTTTTAATACAGATAATGTAACTATCAATAATCTTACTTAGAGGACAAAAAATGACAAGAGATGAAGCAAAACAAGCTTTTGTAGTACATATAAAACACGGCTCAGATAAATTTATAAAAGTAGATAAAAGAACTTTTGATAAGTTTATAGATATGATCTATGATGACTTTGAAAGGCTAAAAGATGAGTAGCTTAAGATATTGTGATCGTGATGATTGTAGTGTAACCGAAGATGACACAACAGTATATACAATAAGTACCGATACTGAAAAGTTTTTAAAACAACACTTTAGAGATTGTTTTAATGCTTTTGAAAATATTTGTAGTGATTGTATAGATATTCTTAATGAAGATTATCCAGATATGCTTTTAGATGATGGTAGCTGTAACTTGTATGTTAATCAGAAGTATTTAGATAATAATGAGCTTTTATAGGAGGTTAAAAAATGAAACTTAAATGCGATATTTGTAAATCAACATTAGATATAACACATCTTTCTACCATCTCCTTATGGGAACAAGAACAAATAATGTATAAAGCAGATATTCATAATCATATTTGTATGAAATGTTTGAGAGAATACTACGGAGAAAAACTTTTTTTAGAAGTTCAAAATGCTGAAAGAAAAATACTACTGAAAATAAATGAGGTTAAAAATGGAAGTAGATAAAATTTATGTAATAGTAAAAGATGAAAAAGGTAATTTTCATCAAGCTGTAATGAATAATAGTACAACATATATCATAGGTGGTTTAGTTGAGTGTTATCCAAACAACAACTTCACAAAAGTATGTGTTGATGATTTGAAAAAGATAACTAATCAGATATAATTTTAAAAATCATTAAAAGGTAGATGATGAACGATGAAAACATAGTTAAAAAGACCTGTAAAGCTAAAGAAAAACTAGGTGAAACTATGATGACACTTGCTAATCTTATATTGGTGTTATTTTTATTTAATACCTATATGCAAAAAGACAGCTATAACCTTTTAGTCGTTGTGTTATCTCTATATGGTATAATTAACTTATATGCACTAGGTTATACACTTATCAAACAAGCAAATGAGGACTAAAAGATGGACTTAGCAATCGCTATCGCAACCATAGGAACAATAGCACTTATGGTAAATATCTACTTATCTAAGAAAAAACACCCTGTACATTAAAAAATGGAAAAAAATACAAAACTACACACTTTTATAATGGGTGTATTTATATTATGTGGGATTTATGCATTATATACTGAACCATTTAATGGTCAAAGTATTGTTTTAATAGGAACACTTATTGTAGGTATAGTGGCTATAGTAATAATA
>JAMOPL010000118.1 GCA_027064515.1 Sulfurimonas sp.
TTTCACGGCAAGCAGCTCAAGCATTAATAACTCAACTTTCGCACATATAAAACACTAGTTTAACCCCATAAATAGGCACTTTATAGTATAATTCATTACCACAAAAAAGCATACAAAGGTGTATTTATGAGTTATGAAAATATTATCACAGATGAAGTTAGTTCTAGATTAAAAAATCCAATAATTAAAGTTTTAAGAGATATAAAAATAGATAAAATTTTAAAGAAGAGTAATTTTGTTAAAAAAGATGGAGCAACAACTTCAACAATACTTTTACACTTTATTTTTATGATAATTATTAATAAAAAAATATCTGAATTTATAAAATATTCTAAAGAGAGTTTAACAAAAGATATATATTATAGAGCATTAAAAAGTAGTAAATATAATTGGCAAAAGATGTTAATGTTATCAACTGTTGCATTTATAAATAAACTAAAACCTTTACAAAATATAAAAGCTGTAAAAGTATTGATTCTTGATGATACAAATGAAAGTAAAAGAGGTAAAAAAATAGAGGGTGTTTGTGATAATTTATGGAGTAATAAAGATAAAAAAACAATCAGAGGTATTAATATGGTATCTTTAAATTATAATGATGGATATACAAATTTCATGTTAGACTTTGCAATTAAATTTAACGATAAAATGAAAGTAAAATTAGAAGATTTTAAGAATCAATATTATCACACTTCATCTGCTTCAAAAAGAAAACAAGAGGGATTAAAGAGTAAACTTGAAATAGCTCAAAATATGGTTAAAAGAGCTATAAAAGCTGGTATTGAAGTAGATTATCTATTAGTAGATAGTTGGTATTCTAAACCTATATTTATTAAAAATATAAAAGATTTAGGTCTTGATACTGTATCAAGAATTACAAATAGTCCTACTGCTTGGCAATTTAGTAAAAGAGCTAACAATAAGCAAAAAACTCTAACTGGTATTTATAGAATTTTATCAAAATCAGTATCATTAAAGTTTGCTAATTATAATAAAATCAAATATTCATATTGTAGTAAAATTCTCCATCATAAAACAGCAGGAATAGTAAAAGTTGTATTTATAAAAACTCACAATAAATTAATACCTATTTTATCAACTAATATTAAATTAACTGATGAAAAAATAATAGAAATATATAAAAAAAGATGGAATATAGAACAAGGCTACAAAGAGCTTCGTGAACACTTCTCATTCGGCAAAGAAGAAAATAGAATTTATGAAGCTTTAATAGCAAGAATTACTATATCATTTCTTTCTTACAATATTACTAGTTACATAAATCGTATCAATCATGAGCCTCAAACCATAGGTGGACTATTTAAAGATTTAGAATGTGAACTGACGAACCTAGCCATATCAATGGAAATATTTATAGAAATTTTAACCAAAATATCACATAAAATTGAAACTACTAAAAATAATGAAGAAGTTAATATATTTTTAGCTCAACTTATCAGCAGTTTAAGGGTTACTGTTAAGAATCAGTTAGATTTTATGTGCGAAAGTTGAGTAAAATTACCTACAAAGATTTAATATGAATATTTATTT
>JAMOPL010000119.1 GCA_027064515.1 Sulfurimonas sp.
TTCAGCAAATAGAAAGAATCCAAACCCTTACACTATGAGTCATGATGAGATTATGTCTATCGTAAAAGATGTAGAATCTCGTGGTGTTAAAGAGGTACATATTGTTTCTGCTCATAACCCTGATACTGGTTTAGAGTGGTACTTAGAAATTTTCAAAAAAATTAAAACTGCTTACCCTAAACTTCATGTAAAAGCTTTAACGGCTGCTGAGGTTGATTTTTTAGCTCGTCATTATAATAAAAGTTATGATGAGATAATTGATTTAATGGTAGAGAATGGTGTGGATTCTATGCCTGGTGGTGGTGCTGAGATTTTTGATGAAAAAGTAAGAGATTTTATTTGTAAGGGTAAAGTTACCTCTGATCAATGGTTAGATATTCATCAAAAATGGCATGAGAGAGGGAAACACTCTAATGTTACTATGCTTTTTGGTCATATAGAATCTCGTGAAAATAGAATCGACCATATGATGAGAATCCGTGAACTTCAAGATAAAACGGGTGGATTTAACAGTTTTATCCCTCTTGTGTATCAAACTGAAAACAACTACTTGAAAATAGAAGCACCTATTACAGCAAATGAGGTTTTAAAAACTATGGCAATTAGCCGTATAGTTTTAGATAATGTTCCTCACTTAAAAGCTTATTGGGTAACATCAACCGTAGGTCTTGCTCTTCTTTCTCAAGAATTTGGAGCAAACGATTTGGATGGAACAATTGAGAAAGAATCTATCAATTCGGCAGCTGGAGCAAAGAGTGCAAATGGTGTGAACCTTGAAGATTTTATAGCACTTATTAAAAATAGTGGGTTTACTCCTGTTGAAAGAGACTCTCTTTACAACGAAATAAAAATTTATTAGATTATGAATATATCGGTTGTTATCCCAACATATAACCGTTATGAGTTTTTAAAAAGAGCATTAGAATCTGTCTATGCTCAAACTCATACTCCAGAAGAGGTGATAGTTGTAGATGATGGCTCAACTGATAACACTTCTCAAATACAAGAAGATTTTCCAAATATAATTTATCTTTATCAAGAAAATGGTGGTGTTTCATCTGCTAGAAATGTAGGGATAAAAAATGCCAATTTTGAGTGGATAGCATTTTTAGATTCTGATGATGAATGGGATGAGAATAAACTAAAACTTCAAGTTGAATTTCACAAAAATAATCCTAAGATTCTTATGAGTTATACAGATGAGAGATGGGTACGAGATTCTAAAGAGATTAAGATTCCTAAAAAGTTTAAAAAATATGGTGGGGATATTTTTGAAGAGTGTTTATCTCATTGTATTATTGCTCCATCAGCAACTTTAATTCATAAAGATTTGTTAGATAAAGTTGGTGTTTTTGATGAGAGTTTAGAGGTTTGTGAAGATTATGATTTATGGCTACGAGTAGCACTTGAAAATGAGATAGGTTTAGTTGATAAAAAACTTATAACAAAATATGCTGGGCATGATAATCAGTTAAGTTTTAAATATTGGGGTATGGATAG
>JAMOPL010000120.1 GCA_027064515.1 Sulfurimonas sp.
TATCACCAAAAACACCCATTGCAAGCACTACTACAGAACTAATACTGAAGTTTATTGTCATATAGACACTATTAATAAAAGTAGGCATTTTTGTCTCTACTTCATGAATCACTGACAACATAATAGGACCATTAGCAAACATAAAAAGACCTAAAAAGGCTAAAAGTGGAAATGTAGTATAAACGGTGCTGCTAAATAGAAAAAGTGTCATGGTTAAGGCTGCGCCACTCGACATGATTACCAATGTCTTTTGTCGGCCTATTTTATCAGAAATTGTTCCACTTAAAAAAGTACCAATAACACCAAAAAACTGTAAAATAGAAAGAGCAATACTTGCATACCAGAGGGAAAAACCATGCTGCGTGAGATAGACTGCAAGATAAAGTGTCACAGCCATTTTCATGGCTGATTGAAAGAACATAAATCCGCTCATCACCCCAAAAAGAGGTAAAAAACGTTTCACTTCAGCCATTGCATCACCCTTTTCAGCTTTTTTAGTAAACTTCTTTTGAGTAAATGTAAAATCTTTTAGTCTAAAATAAAGAATAAATGAAGCCAAAAAACCAAATGGCATCAATTTCCACGTACCCTCCAATCCCCAGAGCGAAACAGCTCCCGTTACAAGTAAAGGACCTACAGTCCGAGCCAACTCTCCACCGACCATATAGTAACTCATACCCCGTCCTAATTTCTTACCCGATGATGCTTTGATAATTCCAGGAGAGGGGATATGAAAAAGTGTTGAACTGACACCTGATATAGTAAGAAGTATCACTAACATTGCATAAGAGTCTGTAAACCCTAAAAGAGACATACTAAAAGCAGTAAGTGCCGGAGAGAGTATGACAAAATAGCGTGCATCTGTCCTCTCAGCCAAAAGCCCAAAAAAAGGATTCAACAAAGAGGGCAGTTTTCTTGCTATATCTAAAAAAGCACTCATTGCGAGCGTCATACCAAGCTTCTCTATCAAAAGTGGTAATAAAGGAGCTAGAAAAGCTGAATAGGTATCATGAGCCAAGTGCGCCAATGAAATTGTTATGACATGGTTTTTTTGTTGCATTTTCAATATAACAGAACTTAAAATATAGTAAATTGAAAATGTAAAAAGCTCATTACACTCTCTATATCTTTAACAACATTTTCCATAATATCACCTACTTTACTGCCTGCAAAAAGACGTGCCATAATATAACCATTCATCATGCCTATCATAACTTCACCATTACTTTTTTCATATACGGAGATACTCAACGGCATTTTAACAGACATATATTTATTACTATCATCTCGCAGCATTTCACCAGAGAGTTTTGCATTACAAAATTTAATGATTTTTACTCTACCAACGTCAAGTCCTCCATTTTCTAAAATCTCTTTTTCCTGGTCTATTACAGTTGTTACATGCCATCCTTTTTGATGGTTGATTCTTTGTACAATAAGATTCACTGTTTTATCAAAATCATAACTTGATTTAATCTCTTTAAATAGCATTGTTGGAGCCGCTACTTTAAATACAAAGCCCACAACAAAAAGACTCATAACCATTCCTAAAATAAAACCAATAACTACACCTAATTTAACATTCATCATATCTCCTCAACACAAATATTTCCGGCTACACACTCTTTGAGTGTTCTTTGCATTACAAAAGCAACAACCCCTGTTGTTACCAAAATAATACATAGGCTTAAACTATAAAACAAAGCATTATGATAGGTCATATACATAAGCAATGTTGCAATCGTCATAGCCGCTAAAGGAAAGGTATATGCCCACCATGAGATAAAGAACTCTTGTGTATCATATATTTTCATTAACAAAAGCAGTAGAACAAAAGTAAAAAATGCTATGGAGTATAAAAAAAGGCTCATCATATCAATACTGCCATTTGTAATTCTAAAATAGCTAATAAAAGCAACCGCAGGGGGAGCTATAAAAATAAAAAATGTCGGTACAAGCTTCTTTGCCAAAGGGTGATGAAATATAATTCTATAAAGCATAATCGTAAAGAGTACCAACCAAAAAAACAACCCAATACTAAAGAAAAAAACTGACACATACAAGGGTGCAGCATCAACACCTACAACAGGAACCAGTAAATTTCCCACTATTGGAATAAACCATGCAGGATTACTATGAACAATATCAAACTGATTGATAATCCAATAGCGCAGTACTATAAATGTAAAAATTAGCTGCAGTGGTGCACCTATATACCAGAATAAAATTGAAATTGTTGGTGCATAATCATAATAAGCAATACTCACAAGCAAAAAACTAATAGAAATTGTTGCCATAAAAGCACTCTTTACAGGATGATAAAATTCTTTTCTTACAGCATATGGGTAAAGAAATAACTTTATCATGTAGAGTATAAAAATAGTAAAAAAAAGTACTGTATCCACAACAAGCAGTGTTTCATAGACAATATAAGGCATACCAATTAAATGATATGCCTTTGCCATAGCAATAACAAAACCCGAAAATCCCATCACAACGGCAAAAAGCTGTACAGGAAAAAATTCTAAGGAACGTTTTGTTATCTGCATCTATTACCTCGACCAAAGCCCTGTCCTCTGCCACGACCTTGTCCTTCAAAACCCTGTCCTCTACCACGACCTTGTCCTTCAAAGCTCTCTTTTCTTCCCATGTCGTTTCTCTCTTCAGAGAACGCTACTTCTGTTTGATTCATCGCAAAGCGACGCCCCATACCACATCTTTGTCTCATTCCGCGACCTTCGCATCTGAACATATTTCTATTTCTCATAATATTTCCTTTCTTGCGCCTTTTTTGGCGTTTATTTCAAATTAATGTGCACATATGTTCGAATTATAGCGAACATATGTTCAAAATGTCAAGTTTATATTATTAATTGGCTTAATAAAAATAACATTTTTAAACAATATAAATATCTTTTTCTTTTTTAGTAATAATACTACCTATGATACTGCTATATTCATAACCACTATCAATAAGTTCAGTTAATAAATTGTTTGCATCTTTTTCTTTTACTGATATTAAGAGTCCTCCTGAAGTTTGGGCATCATAAAATAATATATCATCTTTTTTATTAGAACATACAGTTTTTGGACTTAAATATGCTTTGTTATTGTAAGTTCCCGCAGGGATTATTCCCATATCTGCCATATCTTTTGCTTCTTTTAAAAATGGGATATTATCATAAACAAATTTTATAGATAAATCTTTATCTTTTATCATCTCAAAACTATGCCCAGCAAGACCGAAACCAGTTATATCTGTAACTGCACTTACATCATATTTTTGCATAATTTTTGAAGCATTATAATTAAGTTGTGCCAAAATATTAGAAACTTTTTTTATAGTTATTTTATCTAGCATATCTGCTTTTATAGCAGTAGTTAATATGCCCATACCAAGTGGTTTTGTTAATATTAAAACATCATCTATTCTTACAGTATTATTTCTATAAAATTTATTAGGATTAATAACTCCTGTAACACTAAGTCCATAAAGCATCTCTGGGGTTTCAATAGTGTGTCCACCAACTAGTTTGGCTCCACACTCATTTATCTTATCTAATCCACCTGATAATATTTCATTTAATATCTCTTTTGAATGATTACAACCATCAAATCCTACAATATTAAGTGCAGTTTTCGCTTTGGCTCCCATAGCAAATATATCACTAAGAGAATTTGCTGCTGCTATTTGCCCATAAATAAATGGATCATCTACAACAGGGGTAATAAAATCTAATGTTTGGACTAATGCCATATCATCATTAATCTTAAAAATACTAGCATCATCACTTGTATCAAGTCCTACTAAAATATTTGCATCGCTACTTGCTAATCCACTAAGTGCTATGTTTAGATCGCCCGGATCTAACTTAGCAGCTCAACCAGCAGCTTTTACAAATTTTGTTAATTTCGCATCCATTGTTATCCTAAAAAGTTAAAACTTTATCGCACTCTTCTACCCAAGAGGCTAATTTTCCCATAGTAGATTTGATACTATCATCAAAATACGGCTGATCTTTAAACAATCCACATCTTGCTTGACAGCTTCCACAAACTTGTAGTTCAATCCCTTTTTCAAATAATTCTTTTAACATTTGAACTAAATCTACATCATATTGTTCTGGTTTTTTGTTGCATTCTCTTGCTAAATCAACAGAATCATTCATTAAAAATATTTTTACTTCATTGTCATTTTCAAATAATTTTTGTGCAAGTCTTAATCCATTGTAAGCTACATCACTTCCATCATATGGTTGATGATTAAATATAATTAAAATTTTCATTTTTTATCCTTTTATAATGTTGTTGTTTGTGTATGCAGAAGCATATCCATACTATCATAGGCATTTCCTATTTCACCTACTTGTAGTTCTTGTGTATCTATTTTATAAAAATTCATACAAAGACCGCAACTATATATATTAACACCTCTATTTTCAAACTCTTTTAAAATCTCTATTGTTGTTTGATTTTTAGTCGTTAAAAAAACACCTTTATTTACCAAAATAATATTTTTTGGCAACTCTTTAAACTCTAATGTTGTTTTTAAAAAACCTTCCATTAAAATGTTACCAAGCTCACCATCTCCTACTTTATCATCTTTGATAAATATAGTTTTATCTAAAAACTTATTTTCTTGTGAAGTTCCCACGATATTACACTCATATCCTTTTATAATAATAATTTTTGTAATATTATCTTCTAATTCTTCAATTTCATAACTATAGCCATTGTTTGTAGCATATCTTTTAATATTTTCAACTGACGAAGTTGCATTAACTAAAACCTCTAAAATTGAATCATTCTCTAAGCTCTCTAAAGCTTTTTTTGTATCCAGCACCGGTTTTGGACAATCTTGATTACAACAATTAATTTGCACTGTTTTACCTCTTTTCATCTATTTTACCTCATTTGATATTATTAAAAAAGAAAATGAACTTGGATCATAATAATCTAATGTTTTATTAGCAACTTCACCATAAGGATAACCAAACATATTTAATGGATATTTTACTGTTTTTGGATAAAGTTCAAAATCTCTAGCATAATTAAAACCAATCCAATTCATCTCCCAAGAATGCAAATATTTTTCATTTAATTCTTGAACTCTTTTATCTGAATATTGTAAATTTTCTACTAACTCAAGTTTTGTTATATCAGCAGGATCACAAGGTATCCATCCAATTCCAGGAATATAATACTCGACTCTACAGTGTTGCCATGAAGAGATATTAGCCATTCCATTTTTACTTGTTCCAAGTGCATGAGAAAAATTACTTTTACCTAGTCGTATCCCAAACACTTCCCGTGCAGGTGTGCCTGAAGCTCGAACTAATGCAGTAAATAAAGAACTAAGATCAGTACATTTACCACCATAATAACCATTAGTATAAATTTTCTCTATCTCTTCATCTTTTACCATTTGTCCAACATCTCCAGTCCCACAACCGACAACATTTTTATCTCTAAAGGTATGTGAAGTGCACCAAAAATATATAGCTTTTACTTTTTCAAATCTATCTTTTTTACCTCTTGTAATTCTATTGGCTAAAGCTTTTATAATACCTGTAGTAGGTATATGATTTGTTGATTTTAAAAAGGGCTCTACCTCTTTTGGTATAGATAAATTTTTATAACTTGCTTTTTGTATATCTTTTATATTAACTGTTCTAAAAGATGTCTGCACTTGCATAGATATCTCTATATGATTATTTTTTATATTTTTATCCCATTTGCTAAATAAAGTTAATGCATCATATTTATTTTGTCTAGTTAAAAAGACTTTTTTATAATTACCAGCATAATGTAAATATTTTACTTCTTGGTAACTTGAATTATATGGCATAGGATTCCATAATTTCACTGGATACTTGTTGTCATTATTTTTGATATCAAATATATATTTAATATCAAAAGTTCTTATATTTTTATCTTTTGAAAATAGTATCGTTGGAGATATAGCTATAAGACTAAGTGCTGAACCAAATTTAAAAAAATCTCTTCTTTTCATTGTAAATCCTTTTTTTAATGAGGATGACAAATAATTACAGCTTCGTAAAAAAATTATTGTCTGCCTAAACCTTAGGCCTAATTACATTTATATATAAGAGTTTAACATTATTTATATAAAATTTTACTATAATGGTAAATAAAATTTTACTAAAATATGGGAAAAATATGGAATTATTGAGAAAATTACCAAAAATAGATAAATTAATAGAAGAAAATCTTTTTAAAGATTGTTCAAACAAATTAGTAATAAAAATTGCAAAAATGAAAGTTGAAAACTTAAGATTAGATATATTAAATGGGAACATATCTGATTTTTCTTATGATGATTTGATTAAAAATATAAAAAAAGAGTATGAACAAATTTTAGCTTCATCTTTAATTCCACTTATAAATGCAACAGGTGTGATTCTTCATACAAATATGGGAAGGAGTTTGATATCTCAAGAGATACTAGATAGGGCATCTAAGAATATTGTAAATTATTCAAATTTAGAATATGATTTGCAAAAAGGTTGTAGAGGCGAGAGATATGAGCATGTAAGTAAACATTTTAAATCACTTCTTGGAGTTGAAGATATTTTGATTGTAAATAATAATGCTAGTGCTGTATTTCTTATACTAAATACTTTTGCTAAAGAAAAAGAAGCTATAGTTTCAAGAGGAGAGCTAGTTGAGATTGGTGGAAGTTTTAGAATACCGGAAGTTATGAAAAATAGTGGTGCTATTTTATGTGAAGTTGGAGCTACAAATAAAACAAAACTAAAAGATTATGAAGAAAATATCAATGAGAATACAGCAATGCTTATGAAAGTGCATAAATCAAACTATACCATTGAAGGATTTAGTGATGAAGTTGACTTTAAAGATATTAAACAATTATCTCAAAAGCATAATCTGCTTGATTATTATGATTTAGGAAGTGGTTATATTCCAAAATTACCTTATAATTTAAGCGCTTATGAACCAACGATTGATGATATACTAAAACATAATCCATCGTTGATAAGTTTTAGTGGTGATAAACTTTTTGGTAGTGTTCAAGCAGGTATTATTGCAGGGAAAAAAGAGCTTATTGATAAGCTAAAACAAAATCAACTTTTAAGAATGTTAAGAGTTGATAAGATTACTTTAAGTATTCTTGAAGAGACAATAAAGGCATATCTTGAAGAAAATTATCAAGATATTCCTACACTAAATATGCTTTTTGTAAATCTAAAAGAGCTAGAAGACAGAGCAAATAAAGTTATAGAAGAGGTTGGAGATGGTATATGTAAATTAGTAAAGACTACAACATATATGGGTGGAGGAACTTTACCAAATAAAACATTTCCATCTGTTGCTATTTCTATAAAAGGTAAAGCGAATAAATTAGAAAAAGAGTTTAGAAAAAGTAATATTATTGGAAGAATTGAAAATGATAAGTTTTTACTCGATTTTAGAACAATTTTACCTCAAGATGACAAACAAATGATAATTAGTATTAAAGAAATAATACTATGAAAAATATAGTTATAGGAACAGCAGGTCATATAGACCACGGTAAAACATCTCTTATCAAAGCATTAAATGGTTTTGAAGGAGATAGTACAAAACAAGAAAAACAAAGAGGTATCACTATAGATCTTAGTTTTTCATATATGCAAAACAACGATACAAATATAGCTTTTATAGATGTACCTGGGCATGAAAAACTTGTAAAAAATATGATTTCTGGTGCTTTTGGTTTTGATGCAGCATTAGTATTAATAGATGCAAAAGAGGGAATTAAGCCTCAGACAATTGAGCATCTGGAGATACTTAATTTTTTAGAGATAAGAAATATTATTATAGCACTCAGTAAAGCTGATTTAGTAGATAAAGATACTGTTAAATATCAAAAAGATAATATTTCAGAGTTTATAAAAAGATTTAAAAATCTAAATTTAAAGAATATAATACCTGTTTCAATTTATGATAACAATTCAATAGAGTTATTAAAAGAACAGCTTTTTTCTTTAACTAAAGTTGAAAAAAGATCAAATGGCATTTTTAGATATTATGTAGATAGAAGTTTTTCAATATCTGGAGCTGGTAGAGTCGTAACTGGAACTGTTTTGGACGGAAATATTTCATTGCAAGATAAAATTATAGTTGCAGGATATAATAAAGAAATAAAAATAAAAAATATTCAAGTACATGAAAAAGATGTAGATGAAGCTTTAGTATCTCAAAGAGTAGCTATAAATTTACAAAATCCAAAAATAGATATAAAAAAAGGAGATCTTCTTACAAAAAAAGGTTTTATTAGGGGATTTACAACTATAGATGTATCTATAAATATTTTATCTGATCACAATATAAAACACAATAGTACTTTGGTCTTTTTTATGGGAACAAAACAACTAAATGTTAAAGTGTTGTTTTTAGATCCAAATCAACAATTTGCAAAGATAGAATTTAATCAAGAGATATATAGTGTTTATAATGAACCATTTATACTAAGTCAATCAGGTAGTGTAATAGCAGGTGGTAGAGTACTAAATCCTATAAATGATCCTATTAAGAAAAAAAATAAACTTATACTACTAGAAGCTTTAAAACAAAAAGATTTTATCAAGGCTTTTGAACTTCTTGTTGCTATTCATAAAAAAGGCTTTGGATTAATATCATCGAATCAAAGATTCGGATTAAACCATAAGAAAGCCATTGAGATAGCATCAAAAATAAATAATATTTTTGTAGATGAAGATGAGCTTGTATTATATCCAAATACTACAATAACTTTAATAGAAAATATTATTTTGGATATATATAAGAAAAACGGTTTTGCATTATTATCCTCCAAATCATTAAATTTAAAAATAAAATGGGCAAGTTTAAAATTGATAGATACAGCATTGCAAAACTTACTACAAAAAAATTTGATTGTATTTGAAAATGGAGTTTATAAAAATCCAGATTGTAATATAGAAAATATAGATAAGTTTATGCAAGATAAACTTTTAGATATATTAAATTCAGATAATATAATGCCAAAAGCTCCTTATAATATATATGATGATTTAGACATAGATAGACAAATGGGGGATAAAGCACTAAAAAAATTAACATCATCTAAACAAGTTGTAAGGTTAGAACATAATTTATTTATAAGTTATGAAAAATTAAATATATTAATAAGAGAATTAAAAAATATTATCAGAAAAGAAAGCTTTATAGATATAAACATATTTAAACGGCATTATCCTAATCTTTCAAGAAAATATATAATTGCATATTTAGAGTATTTAGATAAACAAAATGATATAATACAAGATGGACTTAAAAGAAAATTATCTTAAATACGAGGAAAATAAATGAAATTAGTTGTCACAGCAGACGGAGGTTTTATGACTTCCAAATTTTGTCCTAATTTTGAAGAGGCTGAATATTTAATTGTCTATGATATTGAAGATAAATTTTATGGTGCCAGAAAATCTCCTTCATTTCAAACAAAAAATAAAGTTACATTAATTGATTTTTTAAAAAAAACTTTTATGACACATATAGTTACAGGAAAAGAGATTGAAGATAACTATTTTAATGTATATATACCTAAAAAGTTAGATGCTACAGTAGAAGAAGTATTACAAGAGAGTATTGCTGCATTGAATAAAATCATCTAATACAAAATGGACTTCAAAGAAAATTCTCAAATGAATAATTTAGTTAGTGATGCTTTGTTGTTGATAGAGCAAAATTTTTATTTTTTGCATATTGGAGAGTTTTTTACAACATTATCAAAACGAAAAAATTTAACTGTCAATAATAACCTTGGGATTAAAAAATATTTTGAGAATGAAACAATATATCATTTTAATGCTAATATTATAAAAGAGTTGCTTCTTGATGCTAAAAAATCTGATGTTAAACAAACTATTCTTTTTGAATATTTTGTAGAATTTAATGCATTTAGAGGTATTTGTATGGCTATGGTTGAAGCACTAAGACTTGAAACACCATTTAGGAATTTTATCCAAGATAAACTAAAAGATAAATTTGAAGATTTTTTTGATATTGTATCTTTTATACGAAATGTATTATCTCATAATATTCATGCTGATATTTATCTATTAGAGAAAGATTATGCAGGAACATTAAAAAGAATAAGAAGGATGAATAGAGATCCAAATATATTTTTTAATTTTTTATATTCTGTGAATTTACCAGAGATAAACTCACCTTCTTATGAATATGGTTTTTCTTGTAATATTAATTTTGAATCTTTAAAAGAGAATAAACCTTTTTTAGAAGTCATACCCCTTTGGGAACTAATGATGATAAGTGAATTGTGTTTTAATTTTGTATTTGCTTATAAAAAAGTAAATATTAAACTTTATTATTAATATATCTAATTGATAAAAATAAACATATTGATACTAAAATCATAGATGCTGCAACAGGTGCAGAAAATTTCAATCCAAAATTATTAAATTTATCATATATAAGTACTGGTGCTACCATTGGATGATATGCGATTATTACAACAGCACCAAACTCACCTAAGCCTCTGCTCCACATCATTAAAGCACCATTTAAAATATCGTTTTTTGCATTTGGTAATGATATTGATAAAAATACACTTAATTTACTAGCACCAAGTGTTTGTGCTACATGTTCATATTTTATATCTACTTTTTTAAATCCCTCTTTTGCTCCATTGATTAGAAAAGGAGCTGATAAAAACATCATAGCACTTATAATTCCTATCGTAGTATCTATAAATTCTAACCCTATAAATGATAAAAAATCACCAATATATCCATGATTAAAAGATATAAGAAGTGCGATACCTGCGGCTGTATGAGGAACCATCACTGGAATATCAAGTAAAGACTCAAGAATGGATTTACCCCAAAAATTATATCTAGCTATAAGATAAGCAAGTGGAATACCAGTAAAACAAACAAATAAGACTGCAAAAAATGATGATTTTAATGTTAAAAATATAGATTCATAAGTTTCTTTATCTTGTAATGTTTCAAATATATTATTTACTCCTACACTATAGAATAAATTCATAATAGGTACCATAAGAAATAAAACAATAATTGAACCTAAGAACAAAAAGACTATCAAAAAACTTTTATCTTTCATATAAATACCACATCCTTTTTATTAATAAATATATAACTCTTATCTCCCTCATTAAGCTTAAGTTCCATAAATATCTGCTTTGGAATTTTTGCAAAAAAAGACTGTGTATCCTTTACTGTTGCGAATATTTTATAATGATCGGTAATCCCCATAATTTTTTCAATTTTACACTCAAAACAATAATCATCTAAACATTTTTCTTTTAAAAAATCTATTTTATTAGGATCAATAGAAAAAAACTTATTTTTTTGTTCAAATCCTAATATTTTAGTAGAAAATATATTTTTAAATCCTAAGAATTTGGCCACTTCTATACTAGATGGAGAATTTAAAACATCCTTTGCATCACCTATTTGTAATATTTGTCCATCAAGCATTACAGCAATTTTATCTGCAAGATATGATGCTTCTCTAAAATTATGAGTTACATGGATAATAGTTGTATTGTATCTTTGCACTATCTCTTTTAGTGATTTCATAATAGAATTTCTAAATGTGGGATCAACTGCACTTAAAGGCTCATCTAATAGTAATAATTTTGGTCTTGAATATATAGCTCTTGCAATTGCTACTCTTTGTTTTTCTCCTCCACTTAAATATTTTATATCTCGTTTTAAAATATCTTTGATTTGTAAAAACTCTATCAAATCCAAAAATAGATTTTTTTCATCTTCTATTTTTTTATATCTTGCACTAAATTTTATATTTTTCTCTACACTCATATTTGGAAATAGTGCAAAATCTTGATAAACAAATCCAAAATCTCTTTTATTGGGTGATATATTTGAGATATCTTTACCATCAAAATATAGATTACCTTCTGGATTTTGAATACCTGCAATAGATTCTAAAAGCATAGTTTTACCACTACCTGTTTTACCTAATATCACACAATATGAGTTTTTTTCAATTTCAAAAGAAATTTTACCTAATATAAAATTATCTTTTTTTAAAAACAAATTTTTTATTTTTAACATTATTTACCTAATATACTTGCATTACCAGTTATAATTGATGGGTTGATAATACCTTGACCATTTTGTTTCATAATTTCTTGTCCTTGTGGAGATAAAACAAAATTTACAAATTTAATAGCACCATCGTGATTTCTTGGTAAATTTTTATCTTTATTTTGTACAATAGTTATACCATAAACCATGGCAGAACCTTTTTTTGTAATCCATGTTCCAGGTTTTTTACCAGTAATATTAATTACAGCTTGTTTATAAAAATCCTTATATTCTTTATCTTTTAAACTAATTTGTGGAGGTAATGTAATATATTTTAAATTATGTTGAATCGCTACTGATTTATAAATATATAAATAATCATAAGCCCCAGCTTCTAAAAGTCCCAGTAAATCGGTCTCTTTTGGTCTTACAATCACTTTATTTTTATTTTCTTTGCCATTTTCATAACTATTACCATAACCTAAAAGTTTATTATAAAATTCATTTTTTTTATAATAAATTTCAGCTAATTTTGTTACAAGAATGCTTCTATAACCGCATGGATCTAAATTTGGATTTGAATGACCTATCTTAACTCCATCTCTTAAAAATATATCAGTCCAATTTTTTTCATTTATTTCATTTGCATATTTCGAGTGAGTAGTATATGCTATAACCATCTCATTAGTTGCAAATTGAATATTAAATTTGGCATAATTTGGTATTAAAAGATTATCAATAACTTTATATGCGGCACTTGCCATTACATCTGCTGGTTTTCCTATGTCTGTAATTTTTCTAGCACATGCTCTACTTCCTGCTGATTCTCGTACTACATCATACTGCGGATATTGTTTTTCAAAGGCTTTTTCTATTTGTGAAAACGGTACAGATAAACTACCAGCATGAAATACAACAATTTTTTCTTTTGCAATAGCCATAGTTACAATTAAACTTAATATCAATAATAATCTTTTCATTTATATTTACCTAATTGATATTATTATCATTTGTATCTAATGATACTAGATTTAATGGTATAATTTTTATAGTTTCATTAGCTTCAACCTGATCAATTCCCCCTGAGAATATTGCTACACAATTACTCTCATACATAGGTGTAATCATTCCCGAACCATATTTATTATCTCTTGTGGCTGTAAAGTAACCATCTTCAATAATTCCTAAAACAGTATTTGCTCTACGAGGATTTAATTTTAATAATTTTTTATTTTTAACATTTATAAATGTTTGATGATATTTTGTACTGCCTTGTAGTTTGTATAATATTGGTAAAGTCAATACAAAGCAATTTAACATAGTTGTAAGTGGATTGCCAGGCATAGCCATTACATAAGTTTTATCCATAAGTCCCATCATAGTTGGTCGTCCTGGCTTTACCTTGATACCATGAAAAAAACTTTTAAGTCCATTTTTTTGAAATGCTTCATATAAATAATCAGCATCACCCATACTAATACCACCTGTGGTTATAACTACATCATAAGATTTTAAATTATCTATAAATTGTATAGTTTTTTCTAAATTATCAGGGATTGAACCTACGTATGTTGGTTTGAAATTAAAACTTTGTAGCAAAGAAACAATAGCAAATCCATTTGCATTATATATTTCATCTTCATTTGCTTTTTCCCAAGGTTCTTTTATCTCATCACCTGTAGAAACTATTGCGATTGTTAACTCTTTATATACTTCAATTCCCATAATCCCTTGAGAAGCTAACATAGCAATATGAGCAGAAGTTAACAACTGCCCTTTTTTAAATAATATATTTCCCTTTTTTTGCTCTTCACCTTTAAATTTAACTGAACTATTCTTTTTTATATCAGCTGGAATTGTAACAAACCTATCAGTTACATCAATACATTTTTCTATTGGCACTACAGTATCAACATCATTTGGAACTTTTGCTCCAGTCATAATTTTATAACAACAATTTTCTTTTAAAATATCCTGTGGTATATCTCCTGCGAAAATTGTATCTATTATTTCCAATCTTTTCCCTGCATCACTGAATTTAAAAGCAAAACCATCCATTGCAGAGTTGTTAAATGAAGGTAGATTTTTTTGACATATTATATCTTGAGAAATAACCCTACCTAGTGCATCATTTAACAAAATAACATCTGTTTCTTTTATCAATACAGCATTGTTTAGAGCTAAACTTCTTGCATCTTTAAATGAGATGTCATCTAAAATTGTCATTATCTATCTCCCCGTTTTTTTAAAAATAACTCTTTAAATCTTTTATTTGCAAACTCTTCAATATCCTCTTTTAATTGTTTATAATTTTCTATAAATTCTAACGCTTTTGGTGTTAAAGTTGTCCCACCTTGTTCACCTGCTCCTTTTTGTGTGATAACTAATACATCATCAAGATTTTTTTGAAGTATTTGTATATGATTCCATGCTTTTTTATAACTCATATTCAGTTTCTGAGCAGCTTGAGAAATAGAACCAGATTCTTTTATAAGCTCAAGTATCTCAGTTTTGCCTTTACCAAACAATAAATCTCTATTTTGATTTTCTATCCAAGTTTTGGTTTTTACATACAATCTTGTTCGTTTTTTTTCTTTAAAACAACCAAGTTCACAATAAATTACATCCAATCCACCTTGCTTTATAGCGGTTCGAACTGTTTTTAAATTTGATTTTTTTGCTAATTCTCTAGCATCTTTACAATAGACTCTTTGTGTTTCATCGCAAATTGTTTTTAAATCTTCTAATACATCTTGTTTAAATTCACCCATAGGTTGTTTACCAAATTGTCCTAAATCACAAGCACCGATTCTAACATTAATATCTTTAGCTCTTTGCCCAACAATTTCAGGTGTAGTTTTTAATTTATTTGCTATTTTAAAAGCATTACTGCAACTCAATTTTCCATCATCACCAATATATTTATTTATTAATTCGTCTATTTGTTCAAACATCTATTCTCCTTTGATTTGAATATATATTCATTCTACCATTTCTTACAAATCCAATAAGAGTTAATCCAAATTTTTTAGCAATATTTACACCTCTACATGTTGATGCTGTTCTTGAAGCTAAAATTGGAATCTGATGAGTAACTGCCTTAGCAACCATCTCAGAACTTAACCTTCCGCTTACCATCAAAAAACATTTTTTAAGATCAATTCCCGCTAATCTTGCTTTTCCTACTGCTTTATCTATAGTATTATGCTGTGCTATATCTTCACCTATAAAATATGTATCTTTATTGAGATATACTTTAGCAGTGTGCACGCAACCAGTCTGCTCATACAAGGGACATCCTAAATAAAATTGATCCATCTGTTCAAATAACAAATTCGCATCTATTGTAAAATCATCTTTCATAACCGTAGCATCAATAGCAATTTTTGATATTTGTGTGCTTTTTGCTCTACCACAACCACTGACAATAACACCTTCTAAATCCAATCGATCAATATTTTCTTCTATTACCTTTGCATCTATATTAACTTCAAATGTAGTAGTATCAAGATCTTTTAATTTTATTGTTTTGATATGATTTACATTTTCTATAATATTTTCACTCAGTAAATAACCAACTGCTAATTCTTTTAGATCAACAGGAACAGCCATAAGAGAACCTATAAGTTTATTATTAACAATAATATTAAGTTTTATTTCATGAATTACTGTGTCTATTACTGTTATTTTTTTTCCATTTTTTATCTTTATAATCTCTGTTTCATATATCGTTTCCATAAAATCCCTTTATATATGTAAATTTTGCATATTTCTATTATTTAAAATATGCAAAATTTGCATAATTATTGTTATAAAAATTTAACCTACTAAAAAATAGTAGATTAAATCTTATATATTAAAAAAGTTAAATTTTCTTTTCTTTTTTTAGCTTTTTATACCAAGTACTATGGAGATATTTTACCTCTTCTTCCTCTTTATAACCAGTAATTATACTATGCACAGCACCCTTTATAGCGAATAACGACATATAAATATGTGTAAAAAACAATGCCATAACTACAAATGCTAACACATTATGTGTAATTGCAGTTGCTCTCAATAAATCAATTTGAGAAATACCAAATAATTTAGCAATTCCATAATCAAAATCTTGCAAATACATAAAAGCACCGGTAATAATCATCACTATTCCACCAAGTGTTGCTACCCAAAACCACATTTTTTGACCTGCATTAAATTTACCTGCAGGAATCTCTTTTATTTCTTTACTTAAATACCCACCTAAAATAAACATCCATTTGATATCATCAGATGTTGGTAGCATATCTTTAAACCAAAATAGGAACATTGGGATTACAGAAATAGTAAATAGAATTGTTGCTAATCCATGTAAGTGTCTAGCATATTCTATAATTGTGCCACCACCTAAATACTTACCAAATACTATCATTAAGCCCGTAGGAACTATTATAACAAATGCAATAACTGCAAAAAGATGAATAATTCTTTTAAAAGCTGAAAATGCATAAATTTTAACTCCGCCATGTGAAAATACTTTAGGTCCTACTATTAAATAATGTAAAAAAAACACAAAAGGAACTCCTATAAGTATTCCAAAGAATATTTTATAAAAATATTGACTTTGTAATTTAACAAATAAAGGTCCCAAATGTAAAGAATTCTCTTTTCCATATTCTAATATATTAGTTAGTCTCATGTTACCCCATATTTGACTATCAGTTGCATAAGCAACTGTAGCCAACAATATAGCAGCAATAAAGAGAAACATAAACTTTCTCATTATTTATCCTTTATTTGTATGCTTTATCCCATCCATAAGGAGCACCTTGAACACCTTTGCCTCTAGAGGCAACTCGTTTTCTATATATTTTGGAAACTTCTTGTTCATCTCCAACTATTAAAGCTTTTGTAGAACACATAGCAGCACAAATAGGTACTTTGCCCTCTGCAATTCTATTTTGTCCATAAAGTTCTCTCTCTTTTGCACTATTTGTTTCTTCTGGTCCACCAGCACACATAGTACATTTATCCATAACCCCTTTAGTGCCAAAAGCACCATCTCTAGGAAACTGAGGAGCTCCAAATGGACATGCATATAAACAATACCCACAACCAATACATTTTTCTTTATCATGAAGAACTATTCCATCCTCTCTGATATAAAAACAATCCACTGGACAAACTTGCTCACAAGGAGCATCAGTACAATGCATACAGGCAACTGAAGTTGAAAATTCTTTTCCAAAAATACCCTCATTTAGAGTCACAACTTTTCTTCTACTTATACCAACAGGAAGCTCGTGAGCTTCAGCACAGGCAACAGTACAACCATTACACTCTATACATCTCTCTTCGTCACAATAAAATTTCATTCTAGCATAATTCATCTCTCACCCCCTACGCTTTTTCTATGCGGCATAATCCGCCTTTAGTTTCAGGTAACTGAGTGATGATATCATAACCATAGTTTGTAACAGTATTTGCACTCTCACCAACAGCATAAGGTTCTGTTCCCTCAGGATAGTTTCCTGTTCTATCTTCACCCTGAAAGAATCCAGCAAAGTGAAATGGTATAAATACCCTATCTTCACCTACACTGTAAGAGTAGTGAGCTTTAACCTTTATCTTAGTGCCTTCCGGTGAATGAATCCACATCATGTCTCCATTCCTAATGCCGTGATTTGCAGCCAGATTTGGATTTATGTCACAGAACATTTCAGGAGTAAGAGCAGATAGATATTTACTAGCTCTCGTTTCAAGTCCGGCACCACTCATATTTACAAGTCGCGCTGTAATCAAATTGATAGGGAATTCTTTGCTCCAATTTTCTTTGTTTTGAACACTTGCATATTTCGTATCCACTCTATAGTGATTTGGCTTATCTTTATAGGTTGGATATTTCTTAACCAAATCTTCTCTTGGTGAGTGAATTGGCTCTCTGTGCATAGGAATCTGATCAGGGAATGTCCATACTTTTGCCCTTGCTTTTGCATTTCCATAAGGTGCAATTCCTCTTTCCATACATTTTTGGGCAATTATATTACTTGTATCAACTTTCCAGTTTTTACCAATTCTTTTTTTCTCACTTGCAGTTAATTTAATACCAAGGACTTCTTCAATATTGTCTGCTGTAATTTCAGGGTAACCATCTGGATTTGCTGAATCTTTTGGTGCTGAATTTTTACCTGCTAATAAACTTACTCCATCATGCTCAAGACCAAATCTATTTCTAAATCCCATACCACCTTCTTTTACACTTCTATTTATATCGTATAAAATAGGGCTTCCACTATGTGTTTCAGTCCATACAGGCCATGGTAATCCATAATATTCACCTTTAACTGGTCCAATTCCTCTAAGACTTACTTCATCAAATAGATGCCAATTATCAGTATGGAATTTTAATCTTTTAGATGTCCAACCAGTTAAACCGATAGTTTTAATAATTCTTGCAATTTCATCTGTTGCATCTTCAGGAAATTTAAAAGATTTTTTATTTTCTTTTATTAACATACCTTTTGTATATTCTTCATAAAAACCTAATCTTTTTGCAAGTTCAAACATAATTTCATGATCTGGCTTACTTTCATACATAGGTTCTACTACTTTATATCTCCATTGAGCTGAACGATTTGTAGCAGTAACTGAACCACTAGACTCAAATTGAGTAGCAGCTGGAAGTATAAATACATCATCTTTTTTATCTGTTAACATTGCAGCTTCATTTACAAATGGATCTGCTAATACTATTAACTCTAAATTATCTAATGCTTCTTTTACTTTGGCTTGTTGTGCAATTGATGTAATACCATTACCCATTACAAATAATGCTTTTAAGTTTGTCCCTGCATTATCTATCTTATCTTCACCTGGTCTTCCAGCTAACACACCTGAATACCATTTTGCTAAAGTAAATCCTTTTGCATTCATCCATTTTTTAGATTTAAATCTTCCTTTAAGCCATTCATAGTCAACTCCCCAAGATTTTGCAAAGTATTTCCAAGAACCATCTTTAAGTCCGTAGTATCCTGGTAGAGTATGCGATAAACAACACATATCCGTTGCACCTTGAACATTATCATGACCTCTTAAGATATTACATCCACCACCTTCTACTCCCATATTTCCTAAACATAGTTGTAAAATTGGAGCCATTCTTGTATTTGATGAACCAATTGAGTGTTGAGTAAGTCCCATAGCCCATATTAAAGTACCTGGAGTAGATTTTGCATAAACTCTAGTTATTTGCATAAGTAATTCTTCAGATACCCCTGTAACATCAGCTACTTTTTTAGGATTCCATTTTTTTGCTTCTTTTTTAATATCTTCTACACCATAAACTCTATCGTTGATAAAGTTCTTATCTTCCCATCCATTTTTAAATATAATATGTAGCATACCATACATAAATGGAATATCAGTTCCTGGTCTAATTTGTGCAAAATAATCAGCTTTTGCAGCTGTTTTTGTCATTCGCGGATCAACTACAATTATCTGAGCATTATTTCTTTCTTTTGCTTTTAAGAAATGTCCAAAACCAACTGGATGGTTTACTGCTGGATTTGCTCCAAATATAATAATAGCTTTCGCATTTTGGATATCTCCAAGTGAGTTTGTCATAGCGCCATAACCCCATGTATTCGCCACACCGGCGACTGTTGCACTATGTCAAATTCTAGCTTGATGATCTATATTGTTTGTCCCATACATTGCAGCAAATTTTCTAAAATAATATGCTTGCTCTGTACTCATTTTTGCTGAACCTAAAAAGATTGTACTGTCTGGTCCGCTTGTTTCTCTTAAACTATTCAATTTTTTTGAAATTCGATCATAAGCTGTATCCCAACTGATTCGCTTCCACTGACCATTTTCTTTTACCATTGGATATTTAAGTCTTGCTTCTGATCTAACCATATCGATCATATCAGCACCTTTACAACAATGTCCACCTTTACTAATTGGATGGTCTTGTGCTACTTCTTGTCTTACCCATACACCATTTTGAACCTCTGCTGTAATTCCACAACCTACTGAACATGAAGTACATATTGTTCTTACTTTTTTAGATCCAGGAAATGGGTTTTTTACCTCTTCTTCCGTTGCTGCTCTTGTTACATTTCCACTAGCAATTGCACTAGTAGCTCCAAACGCGCCTGCAATTGCAGCCATTTTTAGAAATGAACGACGACCCACCTTGGTCGATAGAGCATCTTTTGTATTTGTATTCATACTTTAGAATCTCCTTTATAATTTATTTAATTTATACAGCTGAACTGTAAAAATCTTCCCAAGCTTTTGTTTTTTTGTAAGTTATCTCTTTTTTAGGTGAATGACCTACAACAACACCGTTTGAACTATATGGCTTTTTATTTCCACTTGCTAATGCACCAACAGCACCAACAGTTACTGCTGCGGCACCAACACCCATAAGCTTTTTTAAAAAGCCTCGTCTATTTTCCATAATAAGCTCCCCTTTTCATAAATTTACCTTATAAATACATAATTTAAAAGGCTACATAAAATAACTACTATTATCTTATGTAGCCTTTAGGGCTACATCTCACTTAAACCATTCTCATCTTCAAAATAATCATCTTCTAAAGCACAACTTTGCATTACAGATTCAGCTGCTTTATTAAGTCTGTTCTGTGCCCTTCTTTTTTCTTCTTCTGTACTTATAAATGTACAAGATTCTTGCGATTTTTTTCTATCTGTCTCTTTTGGTTTTGGTTTTTTTACATCAAAATATAATCGTTCAAATTCCATAAATGCATTAAGTACTATAGCCAATGACTTATATACGTTTGATTTATCATGTTCGTATAATTCAATTATAAATTGATCTATAAATTCATTAATAACTTCTGCAAATAAACAATGTTGTAAGGTTTCATATGAAGTTTCACCTTGGATAATAAGTTCTACTAATTCATACATAAAAGTAACTAAAAAACTAACACTATCTTCTGTTTCTTTAAATACTTTTTCATTTCTTCTTATTCTAGTTTTTCCTAAAAAATTTCGAACTTCTAATGTTTTTTTACCACTTTCAAATCCTTCTTCATAAAATGAAGCTGTAGTTCTTATATTTTTTGTTACAGGATTATGAAAAATTTCATCGTATTCTTTTATTAATAATTCTTTTCCACCAATATTTAAAAACTCTTTGATCTCTTTTAATGCTTCACAAGAGTTCTCATCTAATGGATTTTGTATCAAAATATCAATTATCTCTATTACATTTGCAAATCTATCTTCAGATTCAGTAAAAACCAACATTTGACTTAGTAAGCCATAATATAATGATCTTGCTGGATTTATATCATCTTGTTTTTTCATTTTTAACCCTTTATTTCATTTTGTTTATTTAAATATTCTTGTAAAGTTACTTTTGGTTTACAATCAGCACAACAATATAATGCTCTTATTCTTGCTTTATCATCTCCAAATCTAGGTGCCATTATACTTGCAATTTTTTCTATAGATTTTACTGTGGCAAATTCAATTCCGCATTCAACACACTTAAATAACTCATCTTTAGCCATAATATTTTTTATGAAATATTTTTTATTTAATTCTATCTCATCGTATATAACCTCCAAACAATCTTTTTCTGGACAGATAAATTCACAATATCCACAGTCAGTACAAAGAGATGGATTAAATCTTAAACTATTATCCTCAGGGTGAGCAGTAAGGGCTTTAACATTACAAGCACCAACACATGCTAAACATAAAGTACAATTTGATTCTTTTATTTTTATATTTCCATAATGAATATGCTCACCAGTTTTTATAATACCTAAATCATCATCTCCCACTAAATGAAATAATCTATAAGTAAAGATTTCTCTTTTATCTAAATCTTGGTCATAATGATTAAATTTACACTCGCTTAAATCTTCTAAATTATTTTGAGCATCTATAAGCTCTTCTTCATCCATACAGACATATATTGCCTTTTTATTATATTTTCTTTGAAAAATTTCATTAATTAATGTAATTGCATCTCCTGTTCCTTTAGAGATAAAATCTGTATAAAATATTATTGGTTTACCACTTGTTTGAAGTAATATTAAAAAATGCACTTCATCTAAAAATTTTCTACCTTCTATAGCCAAAGGTAAAATATTTTTTTCTAAAGATGGATGAAAATTATCATTTATTAGTTGTTCTGGTATTACTAAGGCTACAGTATCTTCATAAAATGAAGCGATTTGAGAGAATAAACTTCTAGGCATTTGAGTAAAATCTAATGCACCAGATGGGCATACACTTACACATCCTCCACATCCATGACAATCAATATTTGAAAATTCTAAATGTTTTTGTTCATCTATTTTCATAATTGCCACAGTTGGGCATACATCAGCACATTTCCCACAAATTTCTGTCTGTCTTTCATGGTATTGGCATATATCAGGATTATACTTTATATAATTTTTATATTTATATTCAGGGATATTATTTTTAATTGTATCTAATATATTTTCTATATCTTCAATATTTGGATCATATACGCCATTTTGTTTAGTTGCAAAATATGGCGCATCAAACCATATCATTTGATCTGTTTGCAAAGAGATATTATCTTCATTTTTTTTAATGGTTATTTTTAAATTCCCAATATGACCATCTACATCCAATATATCTGTTGGCTTAAATATAAATAAGTCAAATTCATTTTCATTTAATTTTGATATTATCGAATCTATCTCTAATTTATTATCTGAAATAATAAATAGTTTTTTACCAACTTCCTGACTATAATCAAGATCCAAAGAAGAATCATATTTTTCAAGTCTTATATCATAAAGTTTTTTTATATTAGTTATTTTATTACTAATATCATCTTTTGTATTATCAATATACATATTTATTTCTGGTGCATAAATTAAAGAGTGTTTACTTTTGCAATTTGAAATTAAATACTCAGAAGATAAGTTTAAGTTATCTACAATATGGATTGATTCATCTAATGGAAAGTCTAATGGTGAGTCGTTATAAAATAAATAAGCTTGTTTCATTCTTTTCCTTTGGTAAAAGACTGTTTACCAAATTTTAGTCCTTTATAACTTAATTATTACTGAATAGTAAAACAAAACTCATTTCTTACAATATTGTAGTATAATAAACAAACAAATATTAAAGAGGTTGGTGTGAAAAAGGTTGTTTTTCTTTGCGTAGTAATAGTTATTTCTTTATATTTCTTTATATCTAAAAAATCAGATTATAAAGAGATAATATTTGGCTCTTCCCTTTCTATTCAAGGAACAAATAAGCAATTAGGGAATGAGGTTGTAGAAGGTATAAATACGTATTTCAAATATATAAACGATAATAATGGTATTAAAAATAAAAGTATAAAATTTATATATTATGATGACAAATACGAGCCACAAAACACTCTTGTAAATACTAAAAAATTAATAAAGAATAAAAATCTTTTTGGATTACTTGGATATATAGGAACTCCAACAGTTAAAAAGATTTTACCTATTATTGGAGATATTCCATTTATAGCACCATACACAGGTGCTTCTTTTTTAAGAACAACTACAAAAACAAATATTATAAATCTTAGAAGTTCATACAAAGAAGAGATAGAAAGTATTGTTAACTATTTATATGATAGTAAACATATAAGAAGATTTGCAATATTTTATCAAAATGATGATTATGGAATAGATAATTACAATGCCATTGTAGAAGCATTAAATAAAAAAAATTTAAAACTCACCGGAGAAGGGACATATAAAAGAAATACTTTATCTATTAAACATGCCTTATTAGAGATAAAAAAGACAAATCCACAAGCTATAATACTTGCAGGCGCTTACAAACCAAGTGCAATTTTTATAAAACATGTAAGAGAAAATTTTACAAATAATGTTATATTTGTACCTATATCTTTTGTAAATGCAAATGCACTAATAAAAGAATTAGATTATAAAGGCATAAATATAATTTTTTCACAAACAGTTCCTTCTTATACTAATAAAAATTTATTAATCGCGCAAGAATATTTAGAATTATTACAAAAATATTATCCAAATTCTAAGCCATCATTTGCATCCTTTGAAGGATTTATTTCTGCTAAAATTGTAGTAAGAGCTTTAAGAAATATCAAAGGTGATATAACTCAAGATAAATTTTTAAATAACTTAAAAAATTTTAGAGATTTAGATTTAGATGGCATTACAATAAATTATAAAAATAATCAATTATTAAATCAAGTTTATTTACTATATTTTAAAAATAAAAAATTTTATCAAATAAATGGAAAAAAGAGCAATGATAATTGCATATAATAAAATAAACCTATTTTTAAATAAATTAAAATTTAATAGCAAAACAAAAATACTAATATCAATCACAATACTAAGTATGATAATGATTATTTTTTTTATGTTTATTTCTATATTTGCTATTAAATATGACTATGAGAATTTATATCATAAAACTACAACTTCACAAATCAATCTTGAACAAATAAAAGATATTTATACTGTAAATTTCTATGATACATTGTATGATGTAACACAAAAAAATATAAATAAAGATGATGCCATAGAAGTAATAAAATTAGCAAAACAGCTTGTACAAATAAGATGGGAAAAATATAATGCTTCAATTAACTATAAAATAGGAGGAATTTCTCAGTTCGCAACTAATTGGTTAGATTTTTTTCTCTTTAGGGATCAAAAACAAATAAAAAGTTTTTATCAAGATAGTTTAAATAAAAAAATTATTATTAAAATTAACAAGATTAATAATACAGCCGATAAAATTATATACTGTCTAAACAAAAATGAATATAATTTAGCTAATAAATTTATAGATGAGATATTTTTAGATATTAAGTCTATAAATATCTCATTGTCTAGTTTAATTAATTATTCTTTAAATAAGGCTATAGAAGAAAAAAACAAAAATGATACAATGTTTAATACAAGTATTTTCATGTTGATATTACTTATTGGTTTCACATTTTTTTTAAGTATTTTAATATCATTTACTATTATAAATCACTTTAAAGAGCTACATAACTCTTTAGAAGATAAGGTATTTCAAAAAACAAAGGAATTGAGAGTTTTAAATAGTTCTTTAGAAGTTAAAATTAAAAAAGAGATAGAAAATAGTCGTAAAAAAGATCAAATTATGTTTCAACAAGCAAAATTAGCTAGCATGGGAGAGATGTTACAAAACATTGCTCATCAATGGAGACAACCTCTTGGTGCAATTATGATGATAATACAAAGTTTTCAAACAAAATTTTATGCTGGAAAATTAAATGAAGAATTTATAGAATCACGAGTAAATGATGCTTTTACTTTATCTAAAAATATGTCAGCAACACTAGAAGATTTTCAAACATATTTTAATCCACATAAAATAAGAAAACAATTTTATCTAAAAGGTGTTATTGAAAAATCTATACAACTTAGTAAATATCAATTAACAAAAGAAAATATACAGATAAAAATAGATATTAAGCATGATGTTAAAATATATAGCTATGAAAATGAACTTACACATATCCTTTTAAACTTAATTAATAATTCAAAAGATGCATTCGTAAATAAGCATATTAACAATAAAACAATATTAATAATTGTAAAAGAGAATCAAGAGTTTATTATTATAAACTTTATTGATAATGCAGGTGGAATTAAAGAGGATATAATACAAAAGATATTTGAACCATATTTTACAACTAAACACCAAAGTGTAGGTACAGGAATAGGCTTATATATGTCAAAACAAATTATAGAAAAACATATAAAAGGTAAAATAATGTATAAAAATATAAAATATAAAATAGATTCAACAAAAGAAATACTAGATAAATGTGCTATGTTTGTTTTAGAGATACCAAAAAAATATAAGGATGCGAATCATGAATAAAAAAGATTTTGATATATTGAATAATTTTAATATATTGTATATTGAAGATGAAGAGGATTTATTAAAGCACACCACATCTGTTTTAGAAGATTTTGCCAAAAATATTTATGCTGTTAAAACTTGCAAAGATGCTATTGAAATATTACATAATAATCATGTAGATGTAATTATTTCTGATATATTACTTAAAAATGAAAGTGGTATAGACTGTTTAAAACAAATAAGAGATGAGCTTAATTTGGATATTCCAGCTATACTGGTTACTGCACATACAAATAAAGAATTTTTAATGGATGCAATTGAGCTTAAAATTGAGAAATATATAATTAAACCAATAAGCATAAAAGAGTTAATAAATACACTACATGATATATTTTTACCAAAATTAAAACAAAAGGAAATAGATCAAGCAAATAATATTATTAAATTAATATCAATAGTAACAGATGGAAAACAAGTTGAACTTATTAATTTTATTATAAACAATTTAGATAATGAAAATATGTTAAATTATTCATATAATAATATTATGGAACATATAGATATAAGCAAGCCAACAATTATAAAAATATTTAAACAGCTTTTGGATCGAGAAATCTTAGTAAAAATTCAAAATGGAAAATATTATTTTAACGAAAAAAATCTATAATACACTTATGCTAGATTTTATATTATTTAGATACAATTCTTTGACTTACATGGGAGGTATATGACCCTGGTGGGCATCACGGGCTTCAACCCCGATGTTTGGATAGTTGACTATCCAAAGGGAGGTTCGATTCCTTCACCTTCTCGCCATTTAACTTAAACTTACAGTACTATAGCGTCCTCCTTTGTCAAGACCACTTAAACTATTATTATAATGCTCCAAAAAAGATACACAAAAGACCCAAAAGTAATCTACTCTCTCGCTGATGTACCTTTAAGAGAAAGACTTAAGATAAAACCAAGCGCAAGAAGAGCAATACTTAAACTATAAATTACACTGTAATTTCCTATGTATTTTAAAAGAACCCCTCCTAAAACAGGGAAAAAGAGTCCTAGTGAGGTAATATTTGTCTGTAGTGCCGTATAGATAGGGCGTTTCTCTTCTGGTGCTATCTCAATAACAAGGTTCATACCACTAATACTAAAACCATCAAGCCCTACCCCAAAAAGGAAAAAGATAAACGCATAGAGCCATAAAGAGTCTGCAAAAAGTGCCAAAACAAATGCTAAAATCATAAAAATAAAACTCAATGTAAGCATCTTCTCATAATCACTGATTTTTTTCCAAAGCAGACTACTTCCTACAATACTTCCAAGCATCTGCACCATAATAAAACCACCAAGCATCCAACCACTAAGCGTAAAAGAGCTGTTTGCATGTAAAATAACAAAAGGCATAGAGAGATAGTAAGCAAAACTTAAAAAAATAACAATAATCTGACGCTGCAGTCGCTTATCGCCTTTAAGTGTTTTCATGGCATTTTTCAAAAAGAGTCCAAAGTGTTTCTCTTTTATCTGTATATGTTCCTTCTTTGGCTCATCAATCGTCGAAAAAAGCAAAAAACCAATTCCCATAATAAAGCTACTTACCATGAACAAGTAGGCATAATTGAGCGGTGCTTCATAATTATTTAGCACATATCCAGCTACTCCACCACTTACAATAGAAGCCACTGAGCCTGCAATCTGACGATTTGCCATTGTACGTCCACGATATTTTTTAGAAAATATCTTCGCTTGCAGCTCTTTGAAATAGATAGCACCAAAACCTGCCATAAAGGAGAAGAAGAAAAGCCCAAAACCAATAAGAAGAAGTGTTAATGTTTTGTTTGAATCCCCAATAAAGTAGATACTCAAGCCAATACTCAGCCACGAAAGCCAACGAAAGAAGAAAACTCTTGAAAGATAAGGCAACACTCGCTTATAAGCCTGCGCATGAAAAGCAACATAGAGCTGAATAATAATAGCACCACCACGAAGCAGGGAGACAAAGAGTCCTACAACAACCATACTCTCACTAAAATGTTCTACTATAAGCGGTAAAATTGTAGAGGGCTCGGCTATGGTAACAGCAAGGGAGAGAAAAAATGCGTGGGCTACATTTTTATAGCCATTTTTAGGATTGTCTATCTTATACATTTGCTCTCTTTATAATTTTTAGAAGATGAAATTATAGCAGTTTAGAGATAATCGTTCTCATTTTTTATGGGAACTTCACTATATCGTTGTAAAAAAATATCAGCTGCGATACCGTTGCCTTTTTTTAGCTCTCTCCCCTCTGTATCTAAAACAGGAGTAGTTTTATAACCACACGAAGGAGATTTTGCTTTAAGCACTATTGCATCTGCGTGAGGGTTTGCTAGACAAAACGCTTCAATCTCCTCACGCAATAATGCTGTAACATCCTTTTTGCCCTCATGCGTAAGAATATGATTTTCACCATCGATCTCTACTACATCAATACGCTCACGCGGTGTTCCAAAGAGCGGTGCTTCAGGACAAAAAGGGATAATCTCATAGCCATCAAATGCCTTTGCTACTGCACTTATCTCCTTGGTTTTACCATCATAGCGACAATACTCACCTAAAATACAGGCTGAAATAATGACCTTTTTCCTAGCAGATGACAATTGATTTAATCTCCGTCATCTCTTCAATGGCAAAACGAGGACCTTCACGCCCAACACCAGAGAGTTTCACTCCACCATAGGGCTGAATGTCAAAACGCAGTGTCGGCATATCATTAATGACAATGCCCCCTGCTTCAAGCTCATCAACGGCACGATTCATAAGACTCAAATCATTAGTGAAAACAGAAAATTGCAATCCAAATGGTGAATCATTCATACGCCCAAGCGCATCATCAAAACTCTCAACTTTTACAAGTGAGACAATAGGAGCAAAAACCTCTTCACAGACAATCGCCATATCATCACGTACATTTGCCATAACACAAGGGTGAAAGATTCTTCCCTCCACGTGAGGTACAAGCAGAGGAATCGCCCCCTCTTCTATGGCAGACTCAACCCAGCGTAGTGCACGTCCACACGCCTCATCATCAATGAGCGGTCCCATAAATGTTGCATCATCATAAGGGTTACCGACTTTGAGCTTCTTTGTTGCTGTTGCCATTAACTCTGCGAACTCGTCATAAATATCAGCCTCTACATAAATACGCTGCAGACTTATACAGACCTGTCCTGAGTTTACAAATGCACCAAGTGCACATTTTGTCGCTGCGAGCGCCAAGTCTGCCGATTTTTCAACAAAAGTTGCTGCATTACCGCCGAGTTCTAGTCCTACTTTTTTAATACCGGCACTTTTTGCAATGATATTTCCGACAGGAACACTCCCTGTAAAACTGATGACACGAGGAATATCCGAAGTTACCAGAGCGCTTCCCACCTCTGCATCGCCATAAACAACTGAGAGAGCATCAGGAATAGCAAATTCACTCTCTATGAATAGTTTTGCGAATTTATACGAAGTAAGCGGTGCTTCAGGAGTTGGTTTAAGCACTACGGCATTTCCTGCCACCAGTGCAGGTCCAAGTTTGTGTGCTACAAGGTTAAGCGGAAAGTTAAAAGGGGTAATAGCAACCACAACACCAACCGGTTCACGTCTAAAAAATGCCATTGTCTTTTTACCAGAAACAAAAGCGTCTGTGTTAATCGTCTCACCACCAATCGTTCGCATCGTCTCAGCAGAGAGCGTAATAGTCTCAATACAGCGTTCAACTTCAACGCGTGCATAAGTAATAGGCTTACCTACCTCATCAGTAATGGTCTTGGCAATATCTTCTTTATTCTCACGCAGCTTTGCAGCAACATCAAGAAGCCATGCACAGCGTTGTGCAAGTGTTGATCTCTTTGCAAATTTTGCAGCATCTTGAGCAATTTTCAGCGCTTTTTTTGCATCATCTGCATCACAGATCGGAGCACGTGAGACAACATCACCACTATAAGGTGATCGACGCTCGCTCCACTCCTCTTTTACAGCTTGTATTGAGCCAAAAAATATCTTTGCATCCATAAAAATTCTCCAATAGTCATATGAAGAAAATTATATCACGCAAAAGAGAATTTCTTACTTAACAACCTCAAAAGAGTCATTCTCTTTTTGTGCTTTAATATCTGGTCTCTCACTATTTTCTAGTTGATCAAGGTCATCACCATCAAAAAGTTCCATTTTTGGAATAACAATAGCAATAAGAATGAGAGCAATTCCAAAGATAAATACCCACATAGTTGCACTCTCACCCGTAACACTGACAAGCGTCTCTTTACCAAGACTTTCACCCATTAATGGATGAAAGATATCATCATAATATTTTGTAAATATCCAAGCTGCAAAGATACCACCAACAGCACCAACAGCAACATCTACACGCCCTTCTGCAATTGATATAGGTCCGGTACCAGGACATTTACCCATAATCGCCATGCCAATACCAAAAATAACACCTCCAATAATAAGGCCAGAGAGTATCATCGGTTTTACATGATAAGAGGCATACCCCATCTTTATCTCAAAATAAAGAACAATACTGGTAATACCAATAGCCAAAAAGAGCATTTTAGGAATGATTGTATCTTTTCCCATCGCAAAACCGGCAATCTTTTCAAACTTATCAACACGTGTATATTGAATAATTCCGCCAAAAACAATACCTATAAGAAATACAAGCCAAAAAGAACCGTGTCCTTCATTTTGAACAATAGTGTACATATCTGCTGTACGAGAGAGCACAAAATTAAAATATTCACCCATTAAGACTCCTTATTTTTTTTATAAAAGAGTTTACCCGTCACTAAAAGTGTCACAAGTACAACTCCGCCAAAAATCATCGAGCTAAATGCTGTTTGACTCATACCTGACATAAAGTGTCCTGATGTACAACCCCCTGCAAGACGCGCACCGATGATAAGTAAAAATCCAGAGATAAAACTCCAAATGAGACGTGAAACTACAGAGTTGTTTTTATAGGCTTTCCAACCTGCTGGAATAACACTGATACGAAACGTTTTTGTAATAAAAACAGAAGTAATAAAACCGCCAACAAGCGCACCCAAGAGCATAACACCTTCCCAGGCACCAGCTTTTTCTACCTCTTGAAGATAGGTATAATCTTTTGGATCCATTCCAAATAAAATTCCTGCATAATACGGTACATACGTTGAAGCCCCAATAGGTCGGTTTGCGCCAAATACAGAAAATGTAAAAAGGAGCAGGAGTGCCATTAATATGCCACCCATCCACCACGACAATCTTCTATTCATTAAATTTCCTTATAGTAAAAATAAATCTACTATTATATTATATTATTTTTATAAATAAACAGCAACAGTAATGAAAAATAATTTTTTCTTAAATAAAAAAGTATAAAATAGCTTTATGAAAACTTTTTTAACAATACTTTTACTTATAACACACCTCTTTGCCTATGAAACTGACTCATGGATTCACAACTATGACGCAGGCGTTAAACTTGCCAAGAAAGAGCATAAAAACATATACCTTTTCATTGGTGCAGACAAATGTAAATTTTGTAAAATCTTCAAAGAAAAAACACTTTCACAAAAAAAAGTTATGGATAAACTCCATAAAGATTATGTTCTTATCTATCTCTCACGTGACCGACATAAAATCCCAGATAAGTTTGAAAAATTTGGCGCACCACGCCACTACTTTTTAGATGAAAACGGTAAGATAGTGTTTGCAACTTTTGGAGTAGTAGAACCTGCTGGTTTTTTTACTATTTTAGATGAAGCAGAGCTTAGCAAAGAGGATTAAAGGGTAATATTTTCTACCATCTCTACTACTTTTGGAGTAACGATGAGTGCATCAAAAGTAAAATCCCCATCAAAGCCATTTTTTTTCATATATACCTGAGCAGTTTTTATAATTTTAGAGAGTTTTGCAGGGGTAATGTTTTGAATAGCCAGTTCATAATCTTCACCGCTTTTCACCTCTACAAAATGCAAAACTCCCTCTTTTTCTGCAATAATATCAATCTCTCCAAAACGAGAGTAAACATTACGATCGACAATGTTATAAGCAGCTTGAAAAAGATAATCACATGCCCTCTCTTCGGCTTCATTACCTTTGGCTCTGCTCATTTTAAGCCTTAATTACCTCAACTTTAATGCTCTTAAACGCAGCAGTGAAAATGAGCTCATCATGTGCATCTCCAAAGAGTGCATTAATGCGGCTGTTTGCATGGTGAAACGTAGTAAACAGTGTCTTTGGTTCTATTTTATCCGTTATTTTTACACGGAGTGGGCTTGTTTGACCGAATGCACTTTTGAGTATCACTTTTTCACTCGTAAAATCCGCTGCATCAGCTTCACTTACAAGCAGAATATCTTCAGCATATCTATTGTTTAACTTTTCGCTTCGTTTTGTCTGAGCAGCATTATTGTAGTGAGCAAGAGTTCTTCCTGTTGTTAGATGATAGCCATTGAGCTTACCATTTATAATCTCTTGCACCATTCCACGCAACTTATACTGATGATAGACAAAGCGTCCATACCCATCTTCTGTTCTAAAATCCAACTGATGTAAAATCGGAGTATCTTCAGTATGTACCGGCCACTGCAAACCACGCTTACGATGCTTCTCAAGTCGATGATAATCAGCTCCGCTAAAACGTCTGTACGCCACACGTTGAACCTCTTGCCACACCTCTTTTGAACTCTTATAGTTTGCACTTCCACCCATTTTATTATCAAGTATCTGCATTACTTCCCAATCATCTGGCAAATCAGATTGTACCAGAGGTTGAGAGAGGTGCAGACGACGCATGGCATTAACATAGACACCTGTTTTTTCATACGCAGATTTTACACCCACAACAATATCCGCACGCTTGGCAACATCTGTCATAAAAAGCTCTTGAACAAAAAGAAGCTCAAGCTCTTCAAACGCTCGCTCTACTTTGTTTAGATTTGGGTGGATATGTGTCAAATCTTCACCCATATTCAAAATGGCTTTTACCTTACCATCAAACATTGCATCAACAAGTTGCGGTGTCATCAGCCCAATCTCTTTTGGCTCTTGATAATCAGGATCATAATAAGGAAGCATCCCCATATCACAAGCGCCCTGCACATTATTTTGCCCACGCAAAGGCATCAATCCTGTTCCCGGTTTTCCTATGTTACCTGTCATAAGTGCAAGATGTGTAATTGCCATAACCGCATATGAGCCATCAAGATGTTCGGTAATTCCAAGTCCCCAAAAAATCATTGACTTTTTCAGAGCATATTCACGTGCCACTTTACGAACAAGCTTTGAAAGATCTTCATATCCCTCTACTGATTTAAAATAGTCAGGATTAGCATAAGGATCATTCAGTATCTTCTCTTTAAATATCCCAAAACCTTTCGTTCTGTCTTCAATAAAACTCTCATCATAGAGCTCTTCATCGATGATAACATAGGCAAGCATATTCAGGATTAAGAGATTGGCTTCATGCGGCATAATCGCTTTATATTTTGCAAAGCGATGCAGTTTTATCTCACGTACATCAAAAACAGCCAGATTATCATTTTCACGTGCCACATCAAGTATGCGATTTGCAATAATGGGATGCGCTTCTGTTGTATTTGAGCCGATAACTATCATAAACTCAGCATTATAGATGTCATTATAAGGATTTGTTGCAGCACCCTCGCCAATGGTAGCACGCATACCTTTGAGTGATGGAGAGTGGCAAACACGAGCACAGTTATCTACGTGAGGAGAGTGTAAAGTATGACGGGTAAATTTTTGAAAAAGATATGAAGATTCACAGGAAGTACGTGCTCCACCAATAGAAGCTACAGATTTATTGCCATAATTTTTTTGAATCTCTTTGAGTTTCATCGCACAAGCAGTCGTTGCCGCTTCAAGATCACACTCATACCAAGTCTCATCAAAATCAACCAAAGCAGCACTTACTGTCTCATGAATAGCAGGATTTTTCTCTAAAAAACTTTTTCTTATGCGAGGTGTTTTTAGTCTGTCATCAGCATCAACAAACTCATATCCATATTTCCCCTTGATACAGAGTTTTCCTTGTGAAACCACACCATCAGGATGAGCAAAAATCTTTTTTATTTTATTCTCTTTGATATCAACATGTGCTGCAATATCACACCCAACACCACAGTAGGTACATACACTGTCTATTGTCTCTATATTTTCCATTTTTCCCGCTCTCCCCTTAACTATTTTCATAGTCTCATAAGATTTTTTAAGATTTTTTTCTGAAGCTCAGACCGAAAGGAGGATTTATCTTTAGAAAAGAGTCTTAAAAAATCTGAAATATACAATTAGTGAAGATAGTTTACAATTCTTTGCCTTAAGAGTGATGGAAGCCAAGCTATAAACTAAGATATTCAACGCACTCTAAGCTATATATTTCTTTACAAAATCACTGCTACTATATACTTCAACATCAACTTGAAGAAACTCTTTATCATTACTGATTATACACTCTGCAGCAGATTCTTTTGCACAGATATATTGTAAATTATCTTCCAAATCACTGTTTGTTAAGTGTAAAGCTTCTAAAACACTCTTGTTGTTAGCTCCAACAACTTCAAACATATCATTGACAAGTCTTAAAAATGCTCGAATATCTTTAATCTGTTTTCTAGCCACATAATCAATATTGAGCAGTGTAATATCCAAAACAACACCCTCAAAAAGATTCGCTTCTACACTGTTTAAAATGACAAGTGCATCTTCATAATTTGCTCGCTCTAAAAGAAGATCTAAAAATATATTTGTATCTACAAAGATTTTCATTTGACTATCGCATTATATCGTGCATCATCAGTTTTAAAAGAGTCATCAAGCATACCGGTAAATTTTGAAAAACTCCCTTTTTTAAGCCCCTCTTTGTCAGCCGCTCGACTCACCAAATCTTGATACTCTTCATAAGGCAAAATTACTGCCCGTTTTTTATGAGACTTTTTATCTACAATAACGACTAGTTTATTTAATATTTTTGTAAATTGTGACTGTGCTTGAGATATACCTAGTTCTATCATATCTATCTCCATATATTTATATATGTATATTATA
>JAMOPL010000121.1 GCA_027064515.1 Sulfurimonas sp.
TCATAAAGATAGAGAAGATATGTTAGATGGTGAACTTGATGATGAGTTATAGTAGGTGGTATCGATATATGAGAATTTTAAATTTTATTAAACGAGGGTATGCTCATTATTGGTATACAGGATATAAACAAATTGCTATTTTAGGTTTATTATTAGGTTTGTTTGTTAACTTTATCTTATTTATTATGTTTACCGATTTTAGCAATACAATAAAGTTAATAATTATTTTATTATTAGAAAAACAATTTATGATATTCGTAATAGCTTATTATATTTTTTTTAAAGAAATATTTTTAAATTTTATTTTAGACTTATTGCCAAAATTATTTGATTATAAATTTGGTATAGATATGGTATATAAAAAATTTGATAAAATAGATCAGTTTTTAACAAACTTTATAATAGAAAATATATTATTATTAATTGTATCTATATTATTAAGTAGATTTTTATTAAACTTTATTGCTAATAGATATTATAAATTTGATATTCACAGTAAAATCTATAACAAAGAGTAGGAAAAAACAAGGGTACACTGCGGCTAAAGCCTCAACTAGCTAAAGCCAAAACTAACAAGAATTAAGAACCCTTGTTTTTAAACTATTGCATTATATACTCTACAAAAAAAGAAAAATTAATAAAATAGAGAGTAGGAATGTTAATATAATGATTTCAAAAATAAATATTGGAGTGAATTAATGGTTTATTATTCAAGTAATAATGAGTATATATTAGGTTTGATAAATACTTTTTGTAAAACAACAACTTCTAAAAAAACAAATATATCAAAGGTAGAAAATTTTATTTCTGATAATGATAATGTTTTTTTTATACCTGTGTATGGAGAAGAAGAGCTAAGCGTTGAATGGGAATTTTTTTTTTTAAAATATGCAAAAAATCTAAGCAATATTGGTATAAATACTTTTTTTTATTTATATGGTGTATATGATATAGAAATTGATAAAAATACCACTATAATTAAACAAATAACCAATATTTTAAAGTTTCTCTCTACTCAAATCAATATATTTCCTTTAAAAATTATGCCGAATTATACACCAATAGAGAGTTTGGTGTATTACTATAATCATACATATAATAAAAAAATTAATAATAATTTTCTAATAGATAAAATCATATTCTCTTCTAAACAAAAATTTATACAAAATAATTCAAAAACAGTTGATTTCACAGCTAAAATAGATGGTTATAGTTCCATAATAGATACAATTAAATTAAAGAAAAAAAGAAAATTACTAATTAAAGCAATATCATCTCTAACATGTGAAAATGTTATACTAAATAGAGTTAAAAATATAAATATGGACAAGGTTTTAAAGAAAATTAAAAACAATAAAATATTAAAACTACAGCTTAAATCTAATAGACTTGAAAATATTGAATCAATTTCTGGTTTTTCATCATTAGAAGTTTTAAATCTAACTGCAAATTCTTTAAATATGATAAATATAGAAAATTTAACAACTACAGTTAAGTCATTAAATATTTCAAAAAATTATATAAAGAAAGTTAAAATCAAAAAAACAAGACTAAAAATCAAAAAATTGATTTTGTTTAATAACAAAATAACTGATATGAGTTTTTTAAGAAATTTTCCAAATTTGGTATATTTAAATATAGGGTTAAATCCCATTGAAGAGTTTCCTAATATAATTTTTAATCTTAAAAAACTTGAGCACATAAATCTTTCGTTTGTTAATATAGATACAATATCGGATAATATATTAGAATTAAAACAATTAAAAATAATTGATATTACTGGTTCAAAAGTTTTGTATTATAGTGATATAATAATAAAACTACAACAAAATGGTGTAAAAGTCATATCTTAAAAAGGAGGTTTACCATGTTCGCAGGTTGGATAGAAGCTGACGATTATTAATCAGCTCATTTAAAAAGTTATATCGTATTTACCATAAATATGGTAAATACGATTTTATTGCAATAAAATTAAGGACGAAAAAAATGATTGCCAAAAAATTTTACCTTACATTAGTCCCGACTAATGAATGTGGACTTGCTTGTGAATATTGCTATACTATTCAAAATATAAATGATAAAACAAGAATTAAGTTTGATGATATTACTGAAATTATGAAAATAATTTCTCAAAATAACAATAACATAGAGATTTTATTTATAGGTGGTGAACCTACTAGTGTAGGATATGAATATTTTAACAAAATTATGAGCACTCTTATAGATATAAAAGAAAAAAATAATTTAAATCTTAATTTTGTTATGCAAACAAATGGAATTTCACTTAATGAGCTATGGATTAAATTATTTAAAAAATATGATTTTAAAGTTGGAGTTTCATTTGATAGTTTTAATAGTAATGTTGAACATCATAGACCGCAGTCAATAAAAGTAGAAAAAAATATAAAATTATTGCAAAAGTATAAAGTTAGTTTTTCCATTCTTTCAGTCTTTAATAATGAAACAATTAACGACTTATTAGATAATTATTCTTTAATGAATAAATTGAAATATAATTATAAAATATTGCCTATGAATGATAATGGATATATAGAAGAAAAATATAAACTTAAGTTCGATGAAGAAAATTATCAAAAAATAGAAAATTTTGCAAAGAAATGGCTTTATGATACATCTTGTGTTATTCAAATGAGATCATTTCATTCTATATTTTATACATTACTTGCACAAGAGATTCCTTTATGTAATAGTTGTATAGAAAATAGAGTAAGTATTAGACCAGATGGCTCATTGTTTCCTTGTGGAAGACCATTTGATGATAAATATAAAGTTGGACATATTAATGATATTAAAGATTTTAGTCAGTTTCAAAATAATGATGGTTATAAAAATTTAATTAATCTAAAAATTGATAAAGTTAATAATTGTCTTGGTTGCAAATACTTTAATATATGCAATGGTGGTTGTGTATCAAACAATATTTTGGACAATTCATATTCAGAAGCAAATGGTTTTTATTGTAAATATACAACCATGGTTTTAGATGTTTTTACTCCATTAGTTAATACATCTAAAAAAGATATCAGCAATGGAAAGATAGATAAATATAACCCTATCCTAATAAATGATTTAAAAATAAAAGGATTAATATAATGCAAATATATATTCTATTAACAAATAATTGTAATTTATCATGTTTACACTGTATAAGAAGTGATAAAAGTAATAATACATTATCTAAATCTGAATTAGAAATTTTGTTTTATAATATTGATTTTTCAAGTAATCATATTGTGATAACTGGTGGAGAACCATCTTTGCATCCTGATTTTGGTTATGTTTTAGATGAAGTTTCAAAGAGGGCAAAAAAAATAACAATTTGTACAAATGGCATAAATAATTACTATTTTAAACAAATTAAAAACTCAAATATACATTTACAATTTTCAATAGATGGAGATAGAAAATATCATAATACAATTAGAGGGCTTGATAGTTTTGATAAAATTGTAAAAAATATACAGTTAGCTGAAAAATATAATATTCGTCATAGTATTTCAACAGTAGTTAATAGATTAAATATTGATTCTATTAGTAACATGTTTAATGAATTAAGAAAAATTGTTAAAAGTGGATATATAAAATTTAACACTCAGATGAATTTTGGAAATTCATCTGAAGAAGATATCTTAAGTATTGAAAAATGGAATAGGTTTGTTGATAGTGTTAAAAATATTAAGTTTCCAATAGAAATAAGAGCTGATAAGCTATTTGATTTTGATGCAGTAGAAAAGCTAAGTTGTGATGAATTGGCAATACTATCTAAAAATGCTGTTAAAAATTGTGGTACTTGCACACACAAAGTTTATATTTATCCTGACTTAAATGTCTATTCATGTACATGTTTAGATTCTTTTCCTATTGGAAATCTGAAAGAAGATAGTTTAGATAAAATCCTACTTTCTGAGAGCTCAAAAAAATATATTAATTATTTACCTAAATTAGAACAAACTTGCATGGATTGTAAATATTTAGAATTATGTAATGGAGGATGTATTGGCACAGCATTTCATAAATATAAGGAGTTCGGACATGGAGATCCAAGATGCCCAAAAATTCATAAACAGTAAATCGTATAAAACACCTTGTTATATATTTAAAAAGAAAACATTAATTAATCTTCTTGATTATATTGATGTTTCTATTAAAACTAAATACCATAATATCCATTTAGCTTACTCATTTAAAACAAATAGCGATTATAAAGTATTAAAAGTTTTATTGAAAAAAAATATATCTATAGAAGTTGTATCAAAAAAAGAGTATAAAATAGCCAAACAAATGGGTTTTAAAAATATAATATATAATGGACCAGCGAAGAGCAAGAAAACATTTTTTGATGCTTTAAAAAATAATTATATTGTTAATATTGAGAATAAAAGAGAATTGTCTTGGTTAAAATCTATCAAATCTAAAAAAAAGATTAAAGTAGGTATCCGAGTAAATTTTTCATTATCAAATTTTATTACTGATACAAAAATTATTAACAGTCGATTTGGATTTAATTTATATGAAGATCTAAAAAAAGTTTTAAAAGATATAGAACAATATAAAAATATAAAAGTTGTTGGTTTGCATTACCATGTATCACAGTTAGAAAGAATGCCAGAAAAGTTTAAAGTTGTAATCCAAGAATTATTAATATTTGCAAAAAGAAATAAACTTAAATTAGATTATATAGATATTGGTGGAGGATTTGATTGCTTTAACAATTCGCAATTTACCTTTGATGATTATATGAAAGCTATTGATAACTACAAAAAATTTAATAAAAATATTAAAATTATCATAGAGCCAGGTTACGGACTGATAAATTCTTGTTATGACTATTTAACTACAATAGTAGATATAAAGAAGACAAAAAAAACAAATTTTTTTTTATGTGATGGTAGTAAATTGCATTTAAATATAAAATCTAAAGTAAATTCATTTGATGTTGATTTTATAAAAGAGATACCATCAAAGAAACAAAAAGAAAATTATATTGTGGGAATGTCTTGCATGGAAAGTGATAGACTATATCTATCAAATAACAAACTACTTTTAAAAGTCAATGATAAAATTTTATTTAAAAATTGTGGAGCATATACAAGTTCTTGGGTTAGTAATTTTATTTTAAAAGAGCCTTATATTTATACATTAAATAGTGATTTTTAAAAAATTAAAGAGACATTTGAGAAGCTGATAGGCTATTATAAAAACTATCTAATTTATTAAAAACACACCCCTATGAGTGAATTTCCACTTTAGGGTGTATCGTAATAAACATATAACAAGTACGAGGAGACCAATAATTTACCATAGCGGGAAAATTATTGCTCACGATAGTCGTTAATAGATGAACCTGAAATATTTTTAAAAGAGGAAGAAAATGAAGTTAAGTAAAGTGCAAGAAGAAAAAAATAAATATTTAAAAAAAGGATAGATGATGGCATATAGACCAGATAAGGATTTGGATTTTTTAAAAGAAGTTCCAAGTAAAGAGTTAAGTGTATTAGTAGATATTTTAATATCAAAGGGTAGTATATCAGAGTCATTAACTAAAACAGATGGCTACAGAGATAATTATCCAGAACATACCAAATATTGGCAAGATATAGCTTCTGAGATACAGTTATTTGGAGGAAATACTTTTAGTAATTTCTTTAGAGGAAAAAAAGGTGTAAAATATGAAGAAATTATTGCACATACTTGTAAAATATTAAAAGTAAAACTTGAAAAAGGAAATAGTGTAGAAGAGATGGAGATGAAACTTATCATAAAAATACTATCGGATTCTACACAAAAGATGACTGAAGAAGAACTTGAAAATTTATCAAAAGAGTTTGGAATAAAAGATGTTTTAAAAAGTTCAATCACCCCTATAGCACTTCAAACTGCTATAAAATCATCTGGTTTTTTAGCTTATAAAGTCTCATTAATAGTTGCAAATGCAATTACTAAACAAATTTTAGGAAAAGGTTTAACTTTAGCTGCCAATCAAACACTAACTAAAAGTATTTCAGTTTTTGCTGGTCCTGTTGGATGGGTGTTTAGTGGAATATGGACACTTTATGATATAACAGGTCCTGCTAGTCGTGTGCTTATACCTGCTGTAATACAAATTGCATTTCTAAGACAACAATTAAAACAAGAAAGTTAATTACAATGCAACAACAAAAATTAAATACATCAAAACAAGATATTATAAATATGGTTGATTCATTAAAGGAAGAATATAATGATGAAAAATATAATTTGTATTTTAAAGAGGCAAAAGAAGAATTATTATTAAATATAATTAAACCTTTTGGATTAGCTAAAATTTTATTTGATGATAGAGATGGTGGTAATGTAACTACAATCCATAATGCAAATAAAAATATATACGCAAAAGATTCAGACAAATATAATAGAGATGATTATGATAGTTCCCCAAATACTCAAGGCAATACATTTAAAGGGACTAGTAAAAAAAGTGTAGGAAGTAACTATACAAAAAGTAAATTAAATAATCATAATGAAATAGTAGATGAATATACAGGTAAACTAGAGCTAGGCTCAAACACAAGCCCAGACCATATCACAAGTCTATTTCAATACCATAAAGACGGTGGTTATATGCAATCAACTACAGAAAAAGCCGATTTTGCTACAGATACAGATAACCTAGCAGTAACAAATCGTTCTATTAATCATTCAATGAGAGATTATGATAAAAAAGAATGGATGAAAAAACAAAGAGAAGACGGCTCTTTAAATGAAAAACATTATGAGATTGATAAAGTTAAAATGGATAAACAACTTAAACAATCAAAAAATGCAGTAAATAATCACAGAGTTACAAATCTTGAAAAAGCAAATTATTATACTAAAAATATTGGTTTAACAGGGTTAAAAGAGGGTATGAAGATGGGTTTTCAACAAGCTCTAGGATTGTTTATATATGAGTTAGTACAAGCTCTCTTACAACAAGCAAAAGATATTTATCAGAATAGTTTTAAAAAAAATATAGATGATACTTTTCTAAAAACTATTAAAGATAGATTTACAGAAATTTCAACACAAGTTTGGTTAAGACATAGAGATATTTTAATGGCATTTAAAGATGGTGCTGTAAGTGGATTTATTTCAAATTTAACAACAGTAATTATAAATACTTTTATGACTACTGTAAAAAGAGTAGCTAGGTTTATAAGAGAAGGTATGTCATCTTTAAAAAATGCTATAAAAGTTGTTACTAACCCACCACACTCTATGTCAAAATCACAAACATATCATGAAGCTACAAAAATTATTGTTGCTGGTCTTATGACAGGTGCAGGCATAGCTATAGAAGAACCTATAAATAAATTTTTAACATCAAATCTACATTTTTTAGAAAATGTTATGGGTGTTAATATAAATGAAGTTTTATCTACATTATTTGTTGGAACGATTGTAACAATATTTACAGGATTAGTGATATTTATCATTGATAAATATGATTATTTTGGGGTAGAAAAGCAAGTGCAACTTGAATATGTTATGAATAAATTAAATTTCTCAAAAAACTAAAGGACAATAAAATTAATGAATAAAAAAAATGATAATAGTATAGAAACCATAGATACAAAAATAATAAAAGACAATGATAAGATTGAAAAAATCATATCAGATAAAAATGATGTAGTTCAAAAACAGAATTTTTTAGTGACTATTTTAAGCTATAAACCAGTTTTATATTTTTTCTTTTTTTTAGCATTTTTTATAATCTTTATACTAAGTAAAGATTATGTATTTAGTATAATATCAAATAATGACCAAAATACTATTGTACATAAAGATAGAACTATAATATCATTCTTTAATTTTGGTTTTGATGATAAAGTAAAACTAGAAAAAGAT
>JAMOPL010000122.1 GCA_027064515.1 Sulfurimonas sp.
ACATTTGAAGAGGATGAAGTATATAATCAAAAAGATGCTGAAGGTTTTATTCGTCTTAATGCTTTAAGAAGAATTATTGCTGGTAAAAAAAGAGGAACTAAGTAAAATGATTAAAATAGATATGAACTCTCCTGAATTTTTGGAGAGAATGGAAAAAACAATTAAGTTTACAGATAAAGTATGTGCATCTCAAGGTTGGGTATATAATCCTCAAGAAGAGGTAAATGAGGGTGTACAGATGGGTCTTGCTCGTAACAAGATGATGTATAATAAATTATTTTGCCCATGTTTTATGGTTGAAGAGGTTGATGGGAAAGCACAAAGTGTTGATAATCGAACTTGCCCTTGTAAACCTGCTATTGAAAAAGAGATTCCTGAAACTGGTGCTTGTCATTGTGGAATTTTTTGTACTCCAGAGTTTGCAGCAACTAAGAGAATTGAACTTGGTATGGAGGAGGTTGCTCATACACACTCTCGTGGATTGACTAAAGATGAGTGTGAACAATTAGTGAATCAAGTTGAACTTGATGGGGATGAATTAATAGCACTTTTAGAAGCTAGAGAACTTGGAATGGTTGAATTTACACTTGTTGATGTTCGTGAGGACATGGAGTGGAAAATGGGTCATATTAAAGGTGCTGATAAATTAGTTCCAACAAGTAGCTTCTATCAAGCCATAGAAGAAGCTGAATTAAATAAAGAGAAAAATATAATTCTTTATTGTCATGTAGGTAGTCGTTCAGCTCATGTTGCAAGAATTATGCCAGATATGGGTTATACTAAAATTGGTAACTTAACTCATGGTATTGTATCGTTTAATGGCGAAAAAGAAAGATAAAAATCAACAATTATATTTAAAAAACAAAGGAATAAATCATGAAAGTATTATTAATAAAAGATGTTAAAAGTTTAGGTAAGAAAGGTGAAGTGAAAGAGGTAAAAGATGGTTATGGAAAAAACTTTTTAATTGGTAAAGGTTTTGCTAGACATGCTACACCAGAGATTTTAGCACAACATGCACAAGATGAAGTTATTGTTGCTGAGAATCTTGAAAAAGAGGTAAGTGTTCTTAGGGAGATTGCTAAACAATTAGATAAAGCTGAAATTATTATCACTAAAAAACTTGGTCAAAATGGTCACCTTTTTGGTTCAGTAACAAAAGAGGAGATAGCAGTAGCATTAAAAGAGCAACATAATATAGAGATTGATAAAAAACATATTAATGAAAAACAGGCGATAAAAACTATTGGTGAGCATGATTTAGATTTTAAATTGGGTCATGGTTTACATGCTACTCTTCATGTAGATGTTCAAGGGGAATAATTTTTAATGTTTGATGCTACTACGATACTTGCTTATAAAGGCAAAAATAAAGCTGTAATTGGTGGAGATGGTCAAGTTACTTTTGGGGATTCTGTTCTCAAAGGGAATGCAACTAAAATTCGTACACTTGGTAAGGGTAAAATTCTCGCAGGATTTGCTGGAAGTACAGCAGATGCTTTTAATCTTTTTGATATGTTTGAAGAGTTTTTAGAAGATAAAAAAGGTGACTTATTAAAATCAGTTGTTGAGTTTTCTAAGGCATGGAGAAAAGATAAAGTTCTTCGTCGTTTAGAAGCTATGATGATTGTTTTAAATAATGACCATATTTTTATTTTAACTGGAAATGGTGATGTTGTTGAGCCTGAAGATGGAGAGATTGCTTCAATTGGAAGTGGTGGAAACTATGCTATCTCAGCTGCTAGAGCTTTAAGAAAACACACAGAGATGGATGAAGAGGAGTTAGTAAAAGAATCTCTTCATATCGCAGGTGATTTATGTATTTACACAAATCATAATATTAAAACACTTACTTTAGAAGAGGGTAAATAATGAATTTAACACCAAAAGAGATAGTTGAGTATTTAGATAAATATGTGATTTCTCAAAAAGATGCTAAAAAAACTATTGCTCTTGCTCTAAGAACTAGATATAGAAGAATGCAATTATCATCTGAACTTCAAGATGAAATTATGCCTAAAAATATACTTATGATTGGTTCTACGGGTGTTGGTAAAACAGAAATTTCTCGCCGTTTAGCTAAGATGATGAAAGTTCCTTTTATCAAAGTGGAAGCTTCAAAATATACAGAGGTTGGTTTTGTTGGTCGTGATGTTGAATCTATGGTTCGTGATTTAGTTGTCAACTCTATCTCTATTGTAAAAGCTGAACAAGAGGAAAATAATCAAGAAAAAATTGAAAACTATGTGATAAATAAAATAGTTGAAAAACTTTTACCACCACTCCCAGAATCAGCGAGTGAAAGTAAAAAAGATGATTATCAAAGACTTTTGAGTGCTATGGAAGATAAAGTGATTAGTGGTGAGATGGATGAAAGAACTATTGAGATAGAGTTTGATAAAGTAAATATAGAGTTTAATGATACTAATCTACCACCAGAGATGGCAAAAGTTCAAGAGAGTTTTTCTAAAATCTTTGAAACTATGAGTAAAGATGAAAAGAAAAAAGAGGTTACAGTTAAAGATGCGAAATCACTCTTAAAAGTAGAAGCTGCATCTAAACTTCTTGATATGACTGCGATTAATGCTGAAGCTTTAAGAAGAGCTGAAGATGGTGGGATTATCTTTCTTGATGAGATAGATAAAATTGCTATTAGTGCAAAATCACAAGGGAGAAATGACCCAAGTAAAGAGGGTGTTCAAAGAGATTTACTTCCAATTGTTGAGGGTAGTAGTGTTACTACAAAATATGGTGTAATAAATACAGATCATATCCTTTTTATTGCTGCTGGAGCATTTCATTTGACTAAACCTAGTGATTTAATTCCTGAACTTCAAGGTAGATTTCCTCTAAGAGTTGAGTTAGAATCTTTAACGGAAGAAACTCTTTATATGATTCTTACTCAGACTGAGAACTCATTACTTAAACAATATGAAGCACTTTTAGGTGTTGAGGGTATGACTTTAGTTTTTGAAGATGAGGCTATAAGAAGTATTGCTAAACTATCGCATCGTGCTAATGAACTTACAGAAGATATTGGTGCTAGAAGATTACATACAGTTCTTGAAAAAGTTCTTGAAGAGATTAGTTTTGATGCTGATGAACATTCAGGTGAAGAGTTTAGAATTACTGCTAAACTTGTGCATGATAAATTAGATATGGTTGTTGAAGATGATGACTTATCAAGATATATATTATAATAATTATTAAAAAGGTTTCTCTATGACAAAAGCTGGTTTCGTTTCTCTTATCGGTCGTCCAAATGCTGGAAAAAGTACACTTATGAATTCACTTTTAGGTGAAAAAATTGCAATGGTTTCTCAAAAAGCTAATGCTACAAGAAGAAGATCAAATGCAATAGTTATGCATGAAGATACACAAATAATATTTGTAGATACTCCAGGACTCCATGAGAGAGAAAAAATACTTAATCAGTTTATGCTTGATGAAGCACTAAAAGCTATGGGTGATTGTGATTTAATTGTTTATTTAGCACCTGTTACTGATTCTGTTGAGCATTATGAAAAGTTTTTAAAACTTAATGATGGAAAAGTGAAGCATATTATTGTTTTAAGTAAAATTGACCAAGTTAAGCAGGATAAATTATTTAAAAAAATTGCTTCATATAATCAATTTTCAGAACATTTTGAAGCACTTATCCCAGTAGCAATCCCTAGAAAAGTAGGGCATGAAGATTTGTTGAAAGTTATAAGTAGAAATTTGCCAGAATCACCTTTTCTTTTTGATCCAGAGGATTTAACAAGTGAGTTAGTTCGTGATATTTATGCAGGTTTTATCCGTGAAGGAATCTTTGAAAATGTAAGTGATGAAGTTCCGTATGAGGCAGATGTATTAATTGATTCAATTGAAGAGGATGATAAATTAGATAAGATTTATGCAACTATTATTATTGAAAAAGAATCTCAAAAAGGTATTATTATTGGTAAAGGTGGAGAATCAATTAAAAGAATTGGTAAATCTGCTAGAGAAAAGATTGAAAGATTAAGTACTAAAAAAACCTATTTGAATTTACAAGTGAGTGTAAAAAAAGGTTGGACCAAAGATAAAGCATTTTTAGAAGAGATAGGATATAAATCATGAAAAGTTTTGTTTTATTTTTATTTGTAACAATAACATTTTTAAATGCAAATAATGATTTAACTGAATATAGATTTAATGGTATAAAATCTATTCAAAAAAAGATGGATTTTGAATTAACAAAATTAGATTATTGGAGCAATTATCTAAAAGGTATTGATACTCGTTTTGGATATATAGAATCTTCCTTATCTATATTGGCATGTAGCGTAAATAATTCTAATATAAAATTATATACAAAAGATAAAAACAAAAAATTCGTATTTAATTCAGAATTTAATGCTTTAACAGGTAAAATGAAAGGTGATAAAAAAGAGGAAGGTGATTTAAAAACACCACTTGGTATTTATAAATTGACAAAGAAGATTGTAAAGCTTGATGCTTTTTATGGTCCAATGGCTTTTGTAACATCATATCCAAATATCTATGATAAATATAAAAATAAAGAAGGATCTGGAATTTGGATACATGGCTTACCTGAATATGAAGAGAGGGATAGTTTCACTAAGGGGTGTATAGCTATTGATAATAATGACATTAAATCTCTTGATAAAAAAATAAAATTTGAGAATACATTATTAATAATAGATAATAAAAAAGTTGACAATATTGTTTCAAAAGAAATCTTATCTCATATTTTATCACAACTATTTGAATGGAGATATGCATGGATTAACAATGATATAGATTCTTATTTATCTTTTTATTCAAAAGATTTTAAAAGATTTGATGGTGTTGGAATTAATAATTTTAAGCAATATAAAAAAAGAATTTTTAGTAAAAATGAGTATAAAAGTATTATTTTCCAAAATATAAATGTGATACCTTACCCAAATGCACCAAGAACATATCAAGTTACATTTAATGAGATATATAAATCTGATAGTTTTAATTTTAAAGGTGATAAAATACTAATGGTTAATATAGATATGCAAAGTAATATTAACATTATTGCAGAAAAATAATAATTTTTTTTTAAGTTGCTATAAAGTTAAATCTTTATAGAATAATTGTAGTTATTTTTAATTATGCCGATATAAAGGTATATTAATGAGAAGGAAGTTTATGAGTACAAATCAAGAGGGTTCTTTTTTAAATGTATTATCTGTAAATGCATATAATGATAGGTATGTTGTAAGTGACTTAAATACTCTTGACATAACAGCCTCACCGGAGTATAAAAAAGAGCAATATGTTATTTCATACTTAAATACAAAAGATTCAATTAATACTAATATATCTATTAGTAGAAATATCCCTGATGAAGATGTAGAAGATGCAATATTTAGTAAAGTATATGATGAATTAGCATTAGATCAAGCTATTGAATATCAAATTAGATATGTAGAAACTTTTAATAATATTGATGATGATAGACAATTTAATCTATTTATTATTGATCCTTTAGTTATAGAAGAAACATATTTAGATACAGTAGAAAAAATAAATTATATTGATTATATCATACCATCACCTTTACTTATTAAAGCTGTATATGCAAAAGAGATAATTGATGATGATGGTGTTCATTGTTTTATTTATTTTGAAGAGAATGATGCTTTTATTGCTGTTTATAAAGATAAAGAGTTTTTATATACAAAATCATTGAACTTTTCTTTGTTAGCTATGCATGAACGTTTTTGTGAGTTGTATGGTGAAAGAGTAGAATATAAAGATTTTGTAAGATTTCTATCAACTCAAAGTTTAAAAGATACTGAGAGTGATTATAAAGATTATATGTTTAAACTTTATAAAGAGATGTTTTCAACTATAAACGATGTGATTTCATATATAAAAAGAGCTTTTGAATTAGAAAAAATTGATCAAGTTTATATTGGTTCACAAATATATATTGCAACAAAATTACATGAACTAGCAGAGTTTGAATTAAGTATTGAAAGTTATGACTTTGATTTTAATTATGGATTTAATAGTAGTCAAGTTTATATAGATCAACTTCATTTACTTATGCAAGCTTATGCTACTATACCTGATGATGAAAAATATGATATAAATTTCACTATATTTCATCGCCCTCCAAAATTTATAAAAAGAGAAAGTGGTAAAATAATAATGCTTGTTGCGGCATCTATTGTTATAGCTTTTTCTTATCCTGTTGCTTTTTGGTCTTTGGCATATGCAGAAAATCTACATCTTTCCTTATTAAAAAATGAGTATTCTGAATTGCATAGAAAAAAAGATGCAAGAATGAAAATTATTGATGCTAAAAAAGCTCAAAGAATTACTAATATTGATAAGTTGAAAAAAGAGGAAACAGAGTATTTAAAAAAGAAAAATACTTTGGTAAAAATTCATGATGTGAAAGTTAATTATCCTATGAAAGCTAAGTTACTTACTATGTTTACATCTGACTTTAATAAGCATGAAGTTAGATTAGAATCGATAATCTATACAGAAGATATTAAATCAAAGAAGTTTATTTTTAATCTACTCTCGACAAAAGATAAAAAAATCACAAAATTGGTAGAATATTTAACAAAAAGATATAATAATAAATATAACTTTATTATTGAAAATATAATCTATAATGATAAGACTGGACAATATTCTGGTTCTTTAGAAGTGAGTTTATAATGAAAGTAAGTGTAGAAGAGTATTTATTAAATATTGATAATGCGTTTAAAGATAAAGCAAAAAATGAGATTTATATGACTTATTTTATGATATTTGGTGTAATATTGGCATTTTCTTATCTATTATTTTGGGATGGTTCAGAAAAAGATTTTAATAAAACTAAAAAGGATGTTGTAGCAATAACTAAAAAAATATCAGCTGATAAACTTTATATGCAACAAAATCCTAAAATAGATATTAGTAGATTGAATCAGGCTATTCAAAAAGCCAAGGATGAAGCAAAAGCATTTAAGAAAAATAATGATTATATCAAAGAGAAAATAAAATCAATTTCAGAATTGAAATATGATAAAAAAGCATGGGGGAAATATTTACATACAATATCAACTAATGCAAAAAAATATAATGTTAAAATTTTAGATTTTACAAATACATTTGGTAATACAGATAGTTCATTTGGGCATATATTAAATATAACTCTTGTTACCTCTTCTAATTATAAAAATACTTTGAATTTTATAAATTCTATTGAACAGAGTAATTTAGTTGTAGACTTACACTCTTTGGAGCTGAAAAATAGTTTAGATAATAAATTATCTGGAGAATTTAAAATATCAGTTTGGGGGATTACAGACTAATGAAACAGCTAATATTAATAGGCTTAATTTTTTTGACAATGAGTCTTAATGGAAATGAACTTTCTTGGGTGGATGAACAAGTTTCTGCTATTAAACCAGAAAGAGTTGGTGTAAGTAAATCGGAAATAGCTGCAATTAAAGACCCATTTATAATATATAACACAATAGAAAAGATAGATAAAGATGGAAAAAAATCTGTTGTTATTGTGAAAAAAGATTTAGATAAAATTAAGTTTCCTAAAGAAGAGAAAAAAGTGAGACTTATTTTACAAGCTATTATTAACAATAGTGTATTAATAAATGACAAGTGGTATAAGATTGGTGAGAAAATAGGTAAATACACGTTAAAAGATATTCGTGGAACATTAGTGATGTTGGTATACAAAAAGAAAAAACTTGTTTTATCTACTGATACATACACTCAAAATTTAAAATTTAAAAATTAGGATTTAAAAATATGAAAACATTAAAATCAATAGTATATGGATTGTTATTAGCATCAACTATTACAACTAGTTCTAGTGCAGATTGTACTTTTGAACTTTTTAATATTAGTTCTACACAGGATACTAGAGTTATAGATTTTGTTGAACAATTAAGTGATGAATGTCATTACAGTATAGTTATAACTGATCCACAAGCACAAGCACAATTAGATAAAAAGTTAAATAAGACACATATTAAAAATTTAACAATAGATGAAGTGTTTAATATTATTTTAACTAATAATAATCTATCTTATAAATTAGAAAATAATGTATTGGAAATATCTTATTTGACAACTAAAGTTTTTGAGATAGATTATCTTTTATCTCAAAGAAAAGGTGTTGGCAGTACAGATGTAACACTTAGTTCATCAAGTGCTAGTGAAGATGGTAGTGGTTCTAATGCTGATTCTGGTATCAAAATTGAGACTACTGATGAGGTTAAATTTTGGGAAGAATTAGACCTAGAATTACAAGGTGTTTTAAATAGACCTCAAGATGAATATATAGCCGATGCCCCAATTGTAAATATGAATGCTGGTCTTATAACAGTTACTGCTACTCAAAAACAGATGAAAAGACTTGGAAAATACTTAAAAAAACTTCAGAGTAAAGTACAGCTACAAGTTCTAATTGATGTTCAATTATTAACTGTTACTATGAGTGAAGGTCAAACAACAGGTATAGATTGGAAACAACTTTATGCTTTACAGAATGTGGCTTATGGAGCATCATTTAGTAATGCAATAGATACTACTAAAACTATACCAGAAAATATTCTTAGTGGGGCATCTGTTACTTCTAAAGTTTTAACAGTATCAACAAGTGGTGCTTTAAATGAGGTGATGAAATTTCTTAAAACACAAGGGGATGTTAGTGCTATCTCTAACCCAAAAGTTTTAACTTTAAACAATCAACCAGCATTAATAACAGTTGGTACAGATTATTTTTATAAAATAACAACTACAGAAACTTTAACAGATGGAGGAACAGGTACTCAAAATTCTACTGAAGACCCACGCTCTGTATTTGCTGGAGTATTGTTAGATATTACACCTGAAATTTCAACAGATAGAAGAATTACATTGAAAATAAATCCATCGTTATCAGAAACGGTTCAAGATATGGCTGCTACTACTTCTGAGGGTAGAACTATGCCACCAGATATGGAAAGAAGACAACTATCTTCTGTAGTTACAGTTAAAGATGGTGGTAAAATAGTTTTAGGTGGCTTAATAAATACTAAAATGACAAAGAAAAGTGACCAAATACCTTTACTAGGGAGTATTCCAATTCTTGGTTATATGTTTAAATATGAAGAAAAGTCAAAAGTTGTTCAAGAATTTGTAATTATTATAGAGCCACATATAATAGATAGAACAAAAAATGATTTATCTCTTAGTGATTTGGGCTATGAAGGTTTTGATGATTCAGTTCTAAATTCAACAGGTAGAACAACAAAAACTAAAAATTCATCTATTGTAAAGTAAAATTATAATGGATGAAGCTATATTTTTAAACTCGAAAGATGTCTTTTTAGATGTGGTAAAAGCAGAAGACTATATACAGTTAGATAGAGTTTCGACAATCTACCAATCGCTAAAGGATTCTATAATGAAACCTTTAAAAATGATACTTTTATATGGTAAACCTGGGACTGGTAAAAGTATGTTTTTAAATAAAATACATAATGATTTATCATCATCAATGGAAGTTTATCTGTATTCTACTCCTATTCTCGATGATAGTGAATTTTTTAAAACATTAGCAAATGATTTACTAGGTGTTAAATATCAAGGTAGCTTAAACTTTACACAGTTTATAAAAATTCTTAATCATAATGAAGCATCTGAAATACCTATTGTTCTTTTAGATGAAGCTCAATTGTACTCTACATCTCTGATGGAAAAAATAAGATTACTTTCTGATACTAGAAAAGTGAAGTTTGTTATAACGCTACATAAAACTGAGAAAGAAGATATTATTGCTAAGGAACATTTTCAAACAAGAATTTGGGAAACTATTGAACTTAAAAATGCTACAAAAATAGAACAAAAAATATATATACAAAAAAAACTTATGAAAGCTAATTGTTTTGATAGTGCAAATATGTTTGACTCAAGAATAGTAAATAAAATATATAAAATAACAGATGGTAATTATAGAGATACTAATAAGCTTCTGTATGCATTATTTGAAATATATGCTTTATATAGAAAGAATGATTCATTTAAAGTGGATTATAATCGTATATCAACTAAAATTATTGAAATGTCAGCTTTACATACAGGATTGATAAATGATTAATATTAATGAATTGGAATCTAGATGGATGAAATATAAAGTAAAATCATATATACCACATATATTTGTCTTATTAATTTCAATTATTTTTGTTATTTTTCTCTTTTTATTTGATTTTTCATCAGATAAAATTGTTGAACCTGAAATTAAAAAAGTTGTAATTAAAAAACAAACAAATAAAATAATAGAACCATCTATTGAAAAAGAAGAAATAGCAATAAAAAGAGAATCTAAATCAGAAGTTAAAATTAAAGAGTTTAAAAGTGATGAAAAAATTACTCTTTCACCATCTTTAGATTTTATGGATAAAATGAGTATAGATACTGTGCCTTACTTTAAAGAAAATGAGATAATAGAAGAGGTTTATTTTGAGAATAAACCGAAAAAAATAGTTAAGCCAAAAATAAAATCAATTGAACCAATAATTGATGATGCTGAAGTAACTGATAAAAAAACAGTTACTATAACTAGAAGAATTACTAAAAGTGATATAGAACATGTTAAAAAAAGATTTGAAAAAAGTAATAATCCAGCATTAAGTCTTTTTATAGCAAAAAAGTATTATGAATCAGGAGATTATAATCAAGCATATAATTATTCATTATTAACAAATGAAATCAATAATGATATTGAAGCTAGTTGGACTATATTTGCTAAATCATTAGTTAAGTTAGGGAAAAAGAAACAAGCAATTTTAATGTTAAAAAAGTATATTAAACATTCACATTCAAGTAGAGCTAAAATACTACACGATGATATTATTTCAGGAAAGATGAGATGAAAATATTAATACTATTAATTTTAATAACTAATTTGTATTCTGATGTTAAGCAAACAATGTTTAATTTATATCAAAATAAGAAGTATTCAAAAGTTTGTAATATAGGATTTAACAATTTTAAAAAAAATAAAAGAGATGAAGAATTTATATCTTTATATGCTTTTTCATGTTTAAATTCTGACTATATTGATAGACTTGCTGTACCTAGTGCAATGTTGAAATTTTCAAAAGAATCTAGAGCAAATTCTGCTTACTTCGCTGTGATATTAATGCAAAAAAAACTACTTTATCACTCTTTAATTGATGATTATAATTTATCAGCACTTAAGTTACCAACTACAGAATATATATTATCTAAAGTATTTGATTTATATTCAAAATTAGGTAAACATAAAAAAAGATCATTTTATTTATTTGAAGATCCTAATGATAAAAAACTTAGATATAAATTGTATCTTGTTGAATCTAATAAAGTTAAAAAAATGGTAATAGAAGAATCTTATAATGATGTTAGTATAAAAAAACATATATTTTGGTAAGGACATAATAATGGATAGAATAACTGAAGATCTACTTTCAAATGGCTCTATTATGCAAAGGCAAGTTGATAGACTCCTTACACAGGGGATAAGTGAGGATTTGATATTACGAGATATTACATTATCTGGTTTTATGACGATGGATAGGCTCGTTAGATTTATTGTTGAAAAAATAAGAACAGGTGTTTATGAATTATCGATAATAGATAATTATGATTATATAGAAGAAAGAATTATATTAACAAAATTGGCTGAAGTTCTTGATCTTTCATTTATTGATTTAGATTCAATCGATATGGATTATCGTTTAACAAGTAGAGTTCCACTAGCACAACTTACTAGATATACTGCTTTACCTTTATCTGAAGATGATATGAGTATTACTATAGCTTTTTGTGATCCATTAGATATAGAGGCGCAAGAAGCAATCCAAAGACTTTTTCCAAGAAAAATTATAAAAATAGCATTATCAACTAAAAAACAAATATCTTCATATTTATTTAAAGTAGAGATGAAAGATAGTGTAAAAGATTTAACTAAAAAAATTAGAGATGAATTAAATTCAATTAGTTCAATAGAAGATCAACAAGAAGCCTCATCTATTTTACTTCTTATAGATGTTATTTTAAAAACTTGTATTAATGGTAGAGCAAGTGATGTACATATTGAACCAACAGAAAAAAACTGTGTTGTGCGTGCAAGGGTTGATGGTAAACTTGCTGAGATGTTTATCTTTGAAAAATCTATTTTCCCACCATTATCTTCAAGATTAAAATTACTTTCTAATTTAGATATAGCAGAACGACGGAAACCTCAAGATGGTCGTTTTTCAACTTTAGTAGGTCCGAGAGAGTATGACTTTCGTATCTCTACTCTTCCAACAATGGATGGCGAATCTATTGTTATGAGGGTTTTAGACAAACAAAAAGCACTTGTAAAACTTGAAGATGCAGGTATGGATAGAGAGAGTTATGAAAAACTTTTAAAAGGTTTAGAAAATCCTTATGGACTTATTCTTGTTACTGGTCCAACAGGTAGTGGTAAAACAACAACACTTTATGGTGCATTAAATGAACTACGGAATATAGAAGATAAAGTTATTACTGTTGAAGATCCAGTTGAGTATAGAATGAATCTTATTCAGCAAGTTCAAGTTAATGCCAAAGTAGGTCTTAGTTTTGCAGATGCACTTAGATCAATTCTAAGACAAGATCCAGATAAAATTATGATTGGTGAAATTCGTGATTTTGAAACATTAGAGATAGCTATTAAAGCAGCCCTTACAGGTCATATGGTTATATCTACTTTACATACCAATGATGCAATAAGTGCTATCCCTCGTATGGTTGATATGGGAATCGCTCATTATCTTGTTAGTGGTGCATTAGTTGCAATTCAAGCACAAAGGCTAATTAGAAAAGTATGTAATAGTTGTAAAACAATAACAAAACTACCAGCGACTATGTTAGAAGAAGTTAAAGATTTAATACCTGCTAATGCAAAATTTTATGCTGGTACTGGTTGTAAAGAGTGTAATGATAGTGGATATATGGGAAGAGAGATGATATGTGAGGTTTTAACTATTACAGATGATCTTGGTTCTTTAATTACTAAGGGTGCTTCAAAAGAAGAGATGCTTATTCAGGCTAAAAAAGATGGGTTTCATAATATATTTGAAAATGGTATACAAAAAGCTTTAGATGGAGTTACTACATTAGAAGAAGTTTTAAAGGCGGCTAAAGGATGAATTATTATATCGCTGTTGTGATGAATAAGGGTAAAAAAGTGAATATACCTTTTTATGCTGAGGACTTAGTTAAAGCTAAAAAACATGCTAAGGCTAAATTTAAAGGTATAATCATAAAGGTTACAGAGGGAAGTGAGCCACTTGATGCTAGATTTAGTAGATTTAAAAAAGATTTATTAAAAAATATTCAAAAGAAAAAAATTAAACAAGATAATTTAATTGCGGCTATTAGACAGTTAGCTGTAATGACAAATGCCTCAATATCTATTTATGATTCATTAAAGGAGATATCAGAAGCCTCGGATGAACCAGCTTTAATAAAAGTGTTCGGAAAATTAGCTGATGATATAAATTCAGGTCATTCACTATCAGCATCTATGGAACAGTTTCGATTTGAATTAGGTAATCTTACTATTGCTATGGTGCAACTTGGTGAGAAGACAGGTAATTTAGATGATTCTTTATATGCACTAGCTGATATGCTTGAAGAGATTCGTTCCAATTTTTTAAAATTTAAAAAAGCAATGGCATATCCTAGAAATGTAATGATAGCAATGGCAGTAGCATTTACTCTTTTAATCTCTTATGTTGTTCCTCAGTTTAAATCTATATTTGAAGCATTACATGCAGAACTACCAGCACCAACTAAAATATTATTATTTTTAGAAAAAGCTTTTAATGAGTATGGTGCTTTTGTTCTAGCTGGAATATTTATATCTTTTTTTACATTTAAGTATCTTATTAATAATTACATACATATCAGATATAAATGGCATGAATTTTTACTTAGAACTTACTTAATAAAAAATGTAATTAAATTTTCAACTCTTAGTAGATTTACCCTTGTTTTTTCTGAACTTATTCGTGCTGGTATCCCTATTGTTGAAGCTTTAGAAACATCTACTGATATGATTGATAATCTTCCATTAAAAGATAAACTTTATTCAGTAATTAAAACAGTAGAAAAAGGTGGTACTTTAAATACTGGACTTAAGGAGACAGAACTTTTTGAAAATATGATTATTCAAATGATTACAGCTGGTGAAGATAGTGGTACATTAGATGCAATGATTGAAAAAGTTGCTGAGTATTATAAAATGAGATTTGATGCTATTATTGATGGTTTATCTGAAGCAATAGAACCTATAATGTTGTTTTTTATGACAGGGATGATTCTATTACTTGCTCTTGGTATTTTCTTACCGATGTGGGATATGGGAAGTGCAGTTAAAAATTAGAAATTTTAATCTATCTCAAATAAGGAGATAGATTAGTCTCATTATTTTACTTTTAAGATTCTTTCAAACTTTGTTAGAAATTTATCAATATTTTCTTGTGAAGCTTCTATCTTATAAACTAATTTTATATCAAAAAGTTTATTTATTATATTTATATTTAATAAATCACATTCATACTCTATTTTTCTAAGATTTGAATATTCAAAAGAGATTTCTTTTGTAATTTGAATTTCATATTTTTTTAATATAGCAGATTCTAAAACTAGATTAACAGCATCACTATATGCACGAACTAATCCACCAGTTCCAAGTTTTGTCCCACCGAAATATCTAACAATTACAACTGCACAATTAATCATATCTGCACCTTGTAATACAAATAATGATGGTTTACCAGAAGTTCCATTTGGCTCTCCATCATCACTAGAATGTTCTACTATCTGTTTATATTCATTTAGGTATCTATATGCTGTAACAAAATGTCTAGCTTTGGGATGAGAATTTTTTAGTTCTTGGAGGGTTGAATTGTATAGTGAGTAGGGGACAAGATGAGCTATAAATTTAGATTGTTTAATCTCTAATAAATTAGAGAATGATTTATCTATATATCTCATCTATATCCTAGTTTTAATTATTTTTTATATTATGATAAATTTGTGTAAACTTTTTGCACATCTTCATCATTTTCTAATTTTTCTAGTATTTTATCTATATCTTCTTGTTGTTCCTCAGAGATAGTTATTGGTGTATTTGCTAATCTTTCTAAATGTGCTTTAGTTATCTCAATTTTCATATTTTCAAGTGCTTCATTTAGTGTGCCAAAACTAGTGTAATCACCTGTAACTATTACAGCACCATCTTCCTCTTCTATCTCTTCTAAACCAGCATCAATTAGTTCTAGTTCTAACTCTTCAATATCCATGTTATCTTGTAAATTAAACTCTATTAATGCTTTTCTGTTAAACATAAATTCTAGTGAACCATTTGTAAGAAGTTCTCCACCATGTTTAGTAAGAATATTTTTAACATTAGCAACAGTTCTCGTGTTGTTATCGGTAGCACACTCTATAAATATAAGCACACCATGGGGAGCTTTACCTTCAAAGTTTACTTCTGACATACTAGCAGTATCTTTTGCAGAAGCTCGTTTTATAGCTGCATCGATATTATCCTTTGGCATATTTTCAGCTTTAGCATTTAAAATAGCTGTACGAAGTTTAGAGTTCATATCAGGATCACTACTTCCCTCTTTTGCTGCCATAGTAATTATCTTACCTAATTTTGGGAATAGCTTCGACATTGCTCCCCATCTTTTTAATTTTGATGCTTTTCTGTATTCAAATGCTCTACCCATAAAACTATTCCTTTAATTATTTATTTGAAATTATACCTATATAATATTTATTAACTATTTTGTGTGATGCACAATGCACCTTTTTCACTATAATCAACACTAATTTTAGAGATTTCATCATCTTGAACTAGATTAAATCTAAGTTCCATTGTTGTTAATTCACTATTGTTGAGTAACTCTATTTTATAATTACTTAGTGTTTCACTCATTTTATCTACAATTTTAGAACTAAGTTTTAGCCAATGTCTTTTATACATATCTTCATCATCTTGATATAATCCACTTTCATCATAATCAAGCTCTTTTGCATTAATCGCTACTAAATTTAGTTTATCAAATAATATTTGCGAACTGATAAAACAATCCTTGAGTTGATTGTAATCCTCTTCAATCATCATTTTAAAATCCTTTTTTAAATTCTAAGGGTATAATAGCATAAGTATTGTTCTAAATATAATAATTAAGTTAAGAGGTTTATATGAATCTTAGTTTCAGGCTAAAACGATTTTTTTTTAATGCTTTTCGTGAAATATTTATCCATCACCATAGTTCTTTAGAGTTTAGGGCTAAATTGTTTGCATTGGTTTTATCGGCTAAAGATAAAGCGACTGTAAATGATTATATTATTGTAAGAAAAATAGCTATGGATATTTATGAGAATGATGAAGAGAGGGCAAATCTTTTGATGGTTTCAACTAAAGAGATTAGAAAAAAAATAGAAGATGATAATAAAGATGTATCTGAAATACTAATACACAGTATACAGAAACAATTGAAAATTGTGCCAAGATATGCAACAAAAATAGAGATAGAAAAACTTAAAGATTTATTAGCAGAGTTTAATGATAAAGATACAATTTCATATCAAGAAAATATTTTAGAATTTTTACAAACTATTAAAGAGGAGACAATGTTAAATAAACGCTCTTTACATTCTATTAACAACAAAAATATATAATTATGCTAATTAAATAAAATAGAGAGTTAAATGGGTAAATTACAAAAAATTTTAGTTAGAGCAAGACGACAAGTTTTTAGTGAAATGGTTGGTAATAACCCTTCAGTATTTCAAGGGGAGGGTTACGATTTTATAGAACTTCGAGAGTATATGCCAGGTGATGATATTCGACATATTGATTGGAATATTACAGCTAAGATGCAAGTTCCATATATAAAAGTTTTTCGTGAAGAGAGGGAGTTGAGTGTAGTCGCTGTTAGTATACTTAACGGAAGTGTGCATTTTGGTTCAAAAAAATTTAAACAAGAGACTATTGCTGAGATAATTGCTCACTTAGGATTCTCAACTATTAAAAATGGGGATTTATTAAGTTCTTATATTTTTACTGATTCTATGGTTTCAAATATTAGACCTAGTAAAAGAGTTCCACAAGTTCAAAAAATAGCTAAAGAAGTTTTAGATTTTGATTCTATAAATCAAAAAGTAAATTTTAAAATAATTGCCGACACTTTATATAGTAGAGTTAAAAGAAAGTCATTGATTATAATTGTTGGTGATTTTTTTGAGATTCCAGATTTTAAACTTTTGTCTAAAAAGCATGAAGTTATAGCTATTATAGTAAGGGATAAATTTGAAGAGAAACCACCTAAAATGGGTTTTTCATCTTTACTAGATCCAGAAAATTTAATGCTTGTAGAGGGTGATTTTAATGATTCTACTATTAAACAATATACAAAAAAAGTGAAAGAATATGATTCTAAATTATATGAAACATTTAGAAAACATAAAATCAGATTTACCAAAATATATACAGATTCTAATATTGCAATTGAACTTCGCAGATTGTTTGAAGGTAAATAATGCAAGATTCTAAAATACAATATCCAGCAATTGAACTTAATGATATAAAGCCATTATTGGAGATTGATGACTACTCTTTATATTATTTTTTAGGCTTATTAGGTTTATGTATCATTCTAATATCAGGAATCTTATTTTTATTGTATAAATGGTATATAAATAGAAATATATTTAATATTAGAGTTGAACATTACAAGTGTCTTAAAGAGATTGATTTTAGTAATTCTAAAGATAGTGCATATGCAGTTACTTTTTATGGTGCAACTTTTAAAGATGATAGCCAAAGACATAAAGAGATGTTTGATAATATAAGTCATAGACTGGAATCTTATAAATATAAAAAAAATGTACCAGAGTTAGATAAAGAAACATTATCTTATATTGAACTCTACAAGGAGATGATTGATGTTTGATGGTTTATATTTTGAATATTCACTATTTTCTTTGTTAATAGTTCCATTTATAGTGTGTGATTATTTTTGTAAGATGAGATTACCATCGATCTATTTTCCACATACACAACAATTTATGAAGCAATCAGTTTCATCGTCAAAATCATTATTTATTTTAAAATGGCTTGTTGTTATAATGATGATTCTAGCCTTAATGTCTCCTGTAAAAGATGAGCCATATGAACTAGATCCAAAAGATGGTTATGAGATAGTTTTGATTGTAGATGCATCTAACTCTATGAGAGAAAAAGGTTTTGATACTAATAATAGAGAATTAAATAGGTTTGATGTTGTAAAAAATATTGTCAGTGATTTTATAATGGAGAGAAAAAATGATAATCTTGGATTAGTTGTTTTTGGAGAATTTTCATTTATAGCTTCCCCACTAACTTATGATGAACATATTTTAGAGCGAATAGTATCTCAGCTTCGTATAGGTATGGCTGGAAAGTATACTGCACTTTATGAATCTTTAGCTCAGGGTGTAAATCTTCTAAAGATGTCAGATTCTAAAACAAAAATAGCCATTCTTTTAACAGATGGTCACTCTTCACCACAAATAGATAATATACCACTTGATGTAGCTATCGATATGGCAAAAAAAGAAAATATAAAGGTGTATACAATAGGAATTGGTCATAGAGGTGAATATAATGAAAAAGTATTAAAAAAGATAGCTAATGATACTGGTGCTTATGCTTTTGGAGCTTCAAGTGCAACACAGTTAGAAGAGATATACAGTAAAATAGATCAATTAGAAAAATCAAAGATTGAAAATGAAACATTTTCATATACAAAATATTATTATTTTTATCCACTTTTTTTATCTTTTTTATCATTAATTTTATATGTTTATTTTAGAAATAAAAGAGGAAGTTGATGATATTTTTAAATCCTGAATTCATATATTACTTATTACCATTATTATTTATTTTATTTGGATTTTTACTAACACAAAAAGATGCACAAGAGCAGTTTTTTAGTCAAGAAGTAATGGATAAATTAAGAGCTAGGTCTAATAATTTAACACTAAAAGCAAGAAATTTTTTGTTTTTTATAGTTGCTATTTTGATGATACTAGCACTTGCAAATCCAGTTATACAAGATAAAGAGATAGAGGTTAAAGCTAAAAGCTCAGATATTATGATTGCATTAGATATATCAGATTCTATGTTGGCTCAAGATCTTTATCCTAATCGTTTAAAATTAGCTAAGCAAAAGGGCTTAGAATTATTAAAAATCACTCCTAATGAGAGAGTAGGGGTTATTGCTTTTGCAAAAAACTCATATCTTGTTTCTCCACTTAGTTTTGATTCTAAGGCTGTTTCTTTTTTACTCTCTAAATTGAAGACAGATTCTATTACAGAAAAAGGGACTGATTTTTTATCATTACTTGATGTTGTAGATAATTCAACTAAAACTAAATCAAAAAAATATCTATTGATTATAAGTGATGGTGGAGATAAAAAAGATTTTACTAAAGAGATAGAATCTGCTAAGGATAAAAATATAGTTGTATTTATATTAGGGATAGCTACAAAAAAAGGTGCACCAATTAAAAAAGAAAATGGTGAGTTTATAAAATATAAAGGTGATATAATTATTACAAAATTAAATGAAAATATAATTGATTTAGCTACAAAAACTGGGGGAGTATTTATACAAAGTGTAAATTCAGATGATGATGTAAAAGCTATGTTAAAAGAGATAACTAGAGTAAGTGATAAAAAAGAGCTAAAAAGTGAAAAAATTCAACAATATACTCCTCTATTTTATTACCCTTTAGGTTTAGCTATTTTTATTTTACTTATTGCTATGAGTTCATTTAGTAAAATTTCTAAGAAAAGTATAATACCTATATTTGGACTTTTTATATTATTGAACAACAACATAGGGTTAAAAGCAAGAATTTTAGATTTCGCAGAGTTAAATAGTGCAAAAGAGGCTTATAATAGTGGAGACTATGAAACCTCAAGTACAATATATTCTGAGTATGCTAATCGTAAAAATAATCCTAATTCCTATTTTAATGCAGGAAATTCATTGTATAAAAATGGTGATTATTCAGGAGCTATAAAAAATTATGAAAAAGCAGTGTTTAATGATGATAGTTTAAGTGCAAAAAAATATTCAAATATTGGTAATGCTTATGCAAAACAGGGAGATTCAAAGAGTTTAGAAAAGGCAATAAAATTTTATGAGGAATCTTTAAAATTAGAAGATGATAGTGCTACAAAAGAAAATTTGAAAAAAGTAAAAGATGAGATAAAAAAGCGAAAAGAAAAGGAAAAAAAGAAGAATAATAAAAAAGAAGATTCTGATGATAAAGATGGTGAGGAGAAGAAAGATTCTAATGATTCTCAAAAAGATAGTGAAAATAAAAAAAATGGTAAATCTAAAGATAGTAAAGATTCTCAAGAAAAAAAAGAAAATGACAAATCTAAAGATAGCAAAGATTCTAAAGAGAAAAAAGAAAATGACAAATCTAAGGATAGCAAAGATTCTAAAGAGAAAAAAGAAAATTCTAAATCTAAGGATAGCAAAGATTCTAAAGAGAAAAAAGAAAATTCTAAATCTGATAAATCTAGTGAAGAAAATAATAGTTCTAAACAAGAAAATGATAAACAGGATTTAAAGAATCTTGATGAGGATACTAATGAAACAAGCCCATCAGATACACAAAAGAGCCAAATTTCAAAAGATGGTATGAGTGAATCAGAGATGAAAAAATGGTTAAATAAATTAAATAAAGGTCAGAGTAGTTATATGTATCAATTAAATAAAAACAGAAATAATGAGGAGAATTTAGATGAAAAACCTTGGTAAAATATTATTATTATTATTAATATTACAAAATAGTTTATTTGCAGATGTAAGTGCTAGTGTTGATTCTACTAGTGTAACTGTTGGCGATACTGTGACTTATACTGTATCACTCAGTGGAGAAGATATAGAAAAGCCATCAATTAAATCTTTATGTGATAGTGACATAATATCAACAGGATCATCAACTAGTATACAATCAATAAATGGAAAGATGAAAAGTTCATATGAACTATCTTATCAGTTTATTCCTACAAAAAGTTGTGTTATAAAACCTTTGGAGATTAAGATAGGTTCAGATAAATTTTTAACTAAAGAGATAAAGATAGAAGTAAAAGCTATGAGCAATTCAGCTGATAAAGATTTTATTTTAAGTTTACATAGTAATAAAAAAGAGCTTTATGTTGGTGAAGAGTTTGAAGTTAGTTTATTGATAAAACAAAAAAGTAGTGTAAGGTTTATAGATAGTAGATTTACACCACCAAAGTTCAATGGTTTTTGGGTAAAAAAAGAGCTAAAACCACAAAGATATGAAGATGGTGATTATATTATCACAAAAGTAGTGTATGTTCTTGCTCCTCAAAGGGAATCTAAGCAGGTAATTAAACCAGCATATATAAAAATTGCATCTAGAATAAAAAGATTAAATAGTTTTGGGATGATGAATCAAAATGTAAAATGGAAACATTATCTCTCAAATGAGTTAGAATTAGATGTAAAACCATTACCTAACGGTGTTAAATTAGTAGGTAGTTTTCAAATAGAATATGAGTTGAAAAGTAATGAAGTTGAGGTAAATGAACCTCTCAATTTAACAGTTAAGGTCAGAGGAAACGGTAATTTTGAGGATATAGAAAGTTTCAAGCCATATATAAAAGGTGTAAATATATTTGATGAAAAAATATCTATTAAAAATTCTGTATTAACTCAAGATATTGCCTTTGTTTCTGATAGTAATTTTACAATTCCACCATTTAGTTTAGAATTTTTTAATCCAGATACAAAGAAAATAGAAAAAATTTCAACAAAAGAGATATTGGTGAATGTTAAAAATGCAAAAGCTAAACAAGATCTAAATATAAAAAGAGAAGAAAATAAAATAGAATCAAAAACTATTATAAATTATGAAAAATTATCTTATTTAAAAATTGCTATAATTTTTATTATTGGGTTGTCTAGTGGAATAGTATTAATGTTATTGTCACCTTGGAAATATATAAAAAAAGGTGAAAAAAGTATGAGTTTAAAAGATTCGAAAGTTATTTTAATAAAACTTCTTCCATATAAAGATGATTTGGAGGTTGCAAATATTATTGAGGAGTTAGAAAAAAGTTTATATTCAAAAGAAAAAGTAGATATAGATAAGAAAAAATTAAAAAAATTAATAAAAAAATATAATATATCTTAGAGATTTACTCTAAGATATCATGAAGTTTATTTCCCTCTTGCATAGTTTTATAAACATCTTCCCACTTATCATTTTTTATATTTTCTTTTAGTTTAGATAGCTCTATCTCAAATAACTCTACTGCTTCAAGAACATTAGATTTATTTTGTTTAAAAACATCTTCCCACATATTTGGAGAACTTTTAGCAAGTCTACTCATAGAACGAAATCCACCAGCAGCAAGAGCTAAAATATTATGCTTATTTTCTTGTTTCATTACAGTATTTGCTATTGAATAAGAGATAACATGTGGCATATGTGATATAAAAGCAGCATGTCTATCATGCTCTTTAGATCGCATGAAATATTTTTTCATATTTAAAGATTTGAAAATTTTTCTAGCTGTTGTTTTTTGTATATATCCACTATCTTCTAAATCACATAAGACTACAACTTTTCCATCATATAATCCATCTATTGCTGCATGAGGTCCAAAATTTTCTGTTCCAGTCATGGGGTGTGATGCTACGAAGTTTTCTCTAATGGAGTCAGGAACTGAATTGACTATCAACTCTTTTGTACTTCCTAAATCAATGATAGTTGTATCTTTTGATACATCTGTTAAATCATTCAGTATTGATATAACACCATTTACAGGAATAGCTAAAAAAATAACATCACATTTTTTTATATCATCTAAATTAACTATTTTTTCAACAAGTTTAAGTTCTAATGCATCTTTTTGGTGTTGTGTATTATGGTCTGTTCCAACGATACTATTTATGAAATCTAGTTTTTTAAGAGCGATAGCTAATGAACCACCCATTAATCCTAATCCAATAATTGCTATATTCATTTTGCTTCTTCTATTTTAGGTTAGAAATTATACTAAATTTACTTAATATTAACCACATAAAAGGTAGAATAATTTTCAAATTCAAATTAATGGGATAATATGAAATTATTACTTGGAACTATTTTAACTTTAATAACTATAAATGCTTTTGCTAATACTGTGAAATCTATAAATTATGAGGGTTTGTATCATATTTCAAAGCCAGTTGCAATCAGAATGTTGAATTTTGAAATTGGTGATGAGATAGATGAAAAAATAATAGATATATCTGTTCGTAAATATTATGCACAAGGTTATTTCAAAGATATTTGGGTTGATTTTGAAGATGGTAAATTAACATTTTATTTTAAAGAAAAAGCGATTGTTTCAAAAGTAGAACTAAAGGGCTATAAAGATGATGATAATGAAGTTAAAAACAGTATTATTCAGATAAAAAGAGGTTCTTTATATAGTACTAAAAAAATAGAAGATGCAAAAAAAAGATTAAAAGATGTATTAAATAGAGATGGTAAAATAGATAGTGTTGTTGAAGTAGAAGTTGAAAATATTAATGAAGGAAGTGTAAAAGTAACTTTCTTAGTGAATGAGGGTGAAGAGATTGTAATTACGAACCTATCATATTTTGGTGTTAGTGGTGTAGATAGTGATGAGTTTGATGATGTTATAGCTAATAAAGAAGTTGAATTTATGGGTTGGTTTTGGGGACAAAATAATGGTGAGCTAAAACTTGCTGATTTAACATATGATCCATTAAGAATTAGAGACCATTATATGAAGTATGGATATCTTGATGCAAAAGTTGAAAATCCGTTTGTTAGAGTGAATTTTGATCATTATACTGCTGATATGAGTTATCTTATAGAAGAGGGTAGTGCTTATACAATCAGCAACATTATTATTGAACAGTCTAGTGAAGTGATGAGTGAAAATAAGATAAAAAGTATGGTTCATTTGAAAGTAGGTGAAACATTTAATATAGAGACATTTAGAAAAGATGCAGATAAGATAAAAACATTAATTGCAGATAAAAGTTATGCTTTTGTTCAAGTTGTTCCAGATTTAAAAAAGAATAAAGAGAAAAAAACTGTTGATGTTGTTTATAAAATTACACCAGGTAAAAAAGTTTTTATACGAAATGTAGTGATATCAGGAAATACTAGAACATTAGATAGAATTATTAGAAGAGAGTTGTATTTAGGGGCAGGTGATATGTATTCACTGACTGATTTAAAAGATTCTAGAAATGCACTTGGTAGATTAGGTTATTTTGAAAATAATACTATTGAGGAGAAAAGAGTCGATGAAGAGACAGTTGACCTTGTAGTAAAAGTAACAGAAGCAGCAACTGGTAATATACAAGTTGGTGGTGGATACGGAAGCTATGGTGGTATATTAGTTAATGTTGGTGTAAATGATACTAATGTATGGGGTTCAGGTATAAATGTAGGACTTCAAGCAGAAAGATCAGAGAAGACATCTAATTATTCATTTACTATCTCAAATCCTAGACTTAATGATAGTGATTTTAGTGGTAATTTTGGTGCAGGAATCTCTTCAAGTGAATATGATGATTATACAATTGATAGTTTAAGTATGAATGTTGGGACAGGACATAGATTAACAAGGTATCTAAGTGCTTATTTAGGTTATAGTTGGTCAAGTAATGAATATTCAGATATAGCTGATGACACAATTTTATATGAAAATGATAGTTATTTTGAAAGTTATGTAAAAAGTGCTATTAGTCTTAGTTTTAAATATGATAGTACAGATGATTATTATCTTCCAAGAACTGGTTTTGCTATAACTCAAAGTTTTGAGTATGCTGGGATAGGTGGAGATGCACAATTCTTGAAATCAAGAAGTAGTTTTAATGCATATAAAGGTCTTGAAGAGTATATCGGCTTTGATATGATTGCTAGATATAAGGCTAGATATAATTATGTATTTGATAATGGATATTTACCAATTGCTGAAAGATTTTATATGGGTGGTTTAGGAAGTGTAAGAGGTTATGAATCTAATTCATTATCGCCAACTATTGATAAAGATGGTGTTGATAGAAAAGTTGGTGGAACATCAACTTTTTCTAATAATGTTGAGTTAAGTATGCCTTTGGTACCAAAAGCTAAAATGAGATTATTAGTTTTTGCTGATGCTGGTTTTATAGATGGAGATATTCCTAAATCAAGTAGCACTGATGGAAATTATAAAGAAAACTCTGAGGTTAGAGCAGCTGCAGGATTTGGTATAGAATGGTTCTCACCAGTTGGGCCAATACAACTGATGTATGCACAACCGTTAAATAAACAATCAGATGATGTTACATCTAACTTTGAATTTTCAATGGGTCAAAGATTTTAATATATATTTTTTAGTATTGATAGAGAAAACTCTATCAATATTAATATAATTTAACCTTAACTATTATTCAAAAGATATTCTTAAATCATTAATAGTTTTAAGTTTTTTCACTGCTTCTTTACTTAGATATAAAGTTTTATCTGATACCACTTTTAATAGACCATTATCGTATTTTAAATCAAAATCAATATTTCTAGGTCTGTGAGTTAAAAGTAATGTACTAAGGGATAGAATAAATGATAAAGCGTTTACTATTTTATCATCAGGGAGTAGTTGAGAGTATTTCTCTAAATGCTCTTTAGAGGGTGATTTATTTTTAGAGTATCTAGTAATTGTAGCAATTAATATCACTTGCCTATGTGTAAAACCATACTCTAAGGAGTTCTTAATTAGATTGTAGGTACTTTTATTTTGAGTATAAAAATTTATATTACTTCCAATTGTAGATAGTTTTGAAGCGATAGAGAGTTCATATAAAAATGATTTATTTATGTTCAAAGATTCGTAAACTAAATGAAAGATTCTTTTACTTACTAAGTTTACTTGATTTGGAAAATTACTATCTGTTATGTGAACATCCAATAAATTTTTTACAGATGTATTATAGTTATGAGGGAATTTATGTTTAGAATTTCTTAATAAATCTGCTAAATAAACACCCTCTCTAACTCCAACACCACTTGTTATTACCTTACTAATAGATAATTTTTTAAATACTCTAGATAGAATTAAAGCACCAGGCTTTATAATATCAAATCTATTTTTATCAATATATAAATCAGCAAGTTTATCTTCATTAGCATGAAGAATTAAATCTAAATAATCTATAAACTCTTTCGATAAATGTTCAACAGCATGCAATCTCTTTAAAGGATACTTTTTAGCACTCATAATTGCACTAGAGATAGCCCTAAATGTCCCACCAATACCAATTAGTGTAGATATATCTAAATTATCTAATATACCTAATTTTGTATCTATATATTCAATAGCTTTATCTATATTGTTATTATCAAAAAACAACTCTTTTAATCTAACTGTGCCTAGTTCTAAAGATAGTGTATTATCAACATCATAATTATCTATTAATGAAAATTCTGTTGAGCCACCCCCAATATCTATACTTAGAGCATTTTTTTGAATTGGAAGTAGATTTGCACAAGCAATTGCACCGAGATATGCCTCTTTTTTACCATCAATAACTTTTATATTAAGTTTAAGCTTTTGTTTGACTTTTTGGATAAAATCTTTTTTATTTGGAGCATCTCTAAGTGCAGATGTAGCTACACATAATGTTTTTCTTACTTTAAATGATGCGATAATAGTTGAAAATTCAGATAAAGCTTTAAAGGCTCTTTGCATCGGAATCTCTTGGAGATTACCATTATTACTATATGCAGATTGGGAGATTCTTACTTTACTTTTTGCTTCATAAAGTAAGTTAAAAGCAAATCGAGAAGTTTTTTCATAGATAACTATTCTAACAGAGTTAGACCCGATATCGATAACTGCAACTCTTTTTGCCAAGAGTTACTCTTCTTCTTCTAAATTTTTAAATTTGAATTGGAGTTCAGCTATTGTTTCTACATTATCTTTATCAGCAACTATACAATCAACAGGACAAACCGAGATACAAGCTGGTTCATCATAAACACTTACACACTCTGTACATCTATCTGGATCGATATAGTACACTGGGTCACCCTCTTCAATAGCAGTTGTTGGACACTCCTCACGACAAGCGTCGCACGCGATACATTCATTATTTATTAATAGAGCCATTTGAAACCTTATATAAGTTTTATTGTTCGATTTATATCAAAATAATGCTTTATTATTTTTTAAATACACAAACTTTAGTTATTTTGAGGAATGATACAGGATAGTTTAGAATTTAATTGTAGTATAGCTATTGTTCCATCAACACCATCTGTTCTATTTTTTATAGATATATTAGCACCTAGTGTATCAGCAGCACTTTTAGCGAGGAATAGACCTAAACCTACACCAGATTTAGTTCCCTGACGCTTAAATGGTGCAAATAAATCTACACTTTCATCAATTCCACAACCCTCATCTATAACCTCTATTCGTAATCCAATATTGTCTTGTGAGCTTTGAATTGTTACTGATTTACCTTTTGGTGTAAATTTTAAAGCATTTTGTAGAAAATTTTGTACTATTTGATTTAAAAGGTTTACTTGAATCATTGCCATAAAACCATTTGGTTGAAAATCTAATTTTAAATTTTTGTTATCATTTATAGCTAGTAGTTTAAAATCATTGGCTTTATTCTTAAGAATCTCGATAACATCAACTTGTACAGGTTTTTCTAGTTGAGCTCCCTCTTGTCTACCTATATTTAATATATTGGACACTATGTTATTCATCTCATCAATAGTTTTGTTTGTAACTTGTAATGCCTCTATATACTCTTCTGGTGTTCGTATTTTGATTAGAGTTACTTGATTTTTAAGCTTTATCACTGCTAGAGGTGTTTTTAACTCATGAGCTGTTCCTATAAATAACTCTTTTTGGTATTTAACATAATTTTGTATTCTTCTAATTAGTAGATTTAATGTTAGTCCAAGTGTTTCAAATTCAAGTGGCAACTCTTTTGTGTTAATAGGTTTAATAATATATTCATTCATATTTGCAAGTTTAGAGTTAAATACCTTAACAGGTTCAACAAGCATTTTTGATAATCCAATAGCATAAATTATTACTAAACCAAATCCAAATATATTTATTATAAATATATAGTTCAATATCTTATTTAATATCTCTCTTGTGATAGTTATCTCTTTTGTTATTTTTAGATAAGTATTATTATCAATATTGAATGGGTAAATAAGAGTTAGATAGGTGCGTTTATTTTTTGTTTTTTCATATAAACCTATATCTTCTAACTGTTTTTTTAAATAAATAATCTCAATATTTAATCCTAAAAAAGAATCTGGATTTGATGTTCCTAAATCTAAAATAGATTTATTATTAGCTATATTTTTAGCAAAATGAAGCAAATCTTGATGTTTTTCATAATAAATTGATTTTTCAATTGATAGATAAAGGATAGATGAAAATATTAATATTAGTAAAGCAGATGCGATTATAAGTTTAAATAAGAAATTTTTTCTTATACTTTTTTTTGAGAACATTATATTACCTTCATAATCCCATATTTGGGATTATGGATTTGAAAGATTAGTCAATCTCTTTTGGAAAACAGAAACGGTATCCACGACGACGAACAGTTTCAATAGTTGTAATTCCTAATGGTTTATCCATTTTTTGTCTAATTTGGTTAATAGCAACTTCAATTACATTTGGAGTTACTAACTCTGGTTCTTCCCAAATAGCATCAAGAAGTTGTTCTTTAGATACAATTTGATCTCTATGACGAGCTAAATGAGTAAGAACTTCAAAAGGTTTACCTTTAAGCTCTATATCGTTCTCTTTATAAGTAATTTTTTCCTCTTCAGGGTTGATAGTTAAATCTTCAATTTCAATAATATTACTACCACCAAAACGAAGACGAGCTTCAAGACGAGCAATTAGAACATCAAAATCAAAAGGTTTTCTAATGTAATCATCAGCACCAGCTCTAAGAGCTTCAATTTCACTCTCATTATCATCTCTTGCAGATAATACTACTACAACAGTTTTAGGAGTATTTGTTTTAATATCACCAATAATATCTACACTATTTCCATCTGGAAGCATCCAATCCATTAAAACTAAATCATAATTACGAATATCTAAATAATACTCACCATCTTTAAGAGTCTCAACAACATCACTTTGGTAACCAAATTCTTTTAGTCCCTCAGCAAGCATTTTATTTAATGTAACTTCATCTTCGATAATTAAAATACGCATATATTAATTTCCTATATCTATTTTATTTTAACGGAATGATAGCATAACTTTAGATTACTTTAAACTTTTTTTCAATTTTCTTTAAAAAAAGTTTAAATTTTAATTAAGTTTGCAGGAAGGATATTTAGTATTGATAGTTTTCACTTACACTAACTTCACAGTTTTTCATTATTGATGGTTTAGTTATTTTAATATCCAATGTTTGAACCTGTTTATAAGTTGATGATATTTTACTAGAAAGAGTATCTAAAGCATTCTCTATTAATAAATATTTTTTTTCTATCATATTTTTTTCTATCATATTGGCAATATCTGCATAATTGATAAAATTATCATTGTATAAATATTTTATTGTTAGATTAATAATTACATCTTGTGGAGTTTTTCTTTCAAAGTCTAAGATTCCAATAATTGCTTGGAATCTTAGATTTTCTATATGTATAGTCATAAATTATACTACTTTTTTTTCTTGACCATTAAAAAGGCGAATGAGATTTGGTATATGTTTGTAAAATAATACAAATGCTATGAAAATTATAGGTGCATGAGCTATATCTGGTTTAAGGATAAAACTTGCAATCACTAAGGCTGTAAGTCCTGCAAGTGAAGAGATAGATGATATTTTTATTGTTTTTGCACCAATTCCCCATACTAAAAGAGCAATAGCAGTTTCAATAGGGAGCATAAAAGCCATAACACCCATACCCGTTGCTATCCCTTTCCCACCTTCAAAAGCTAAGTAAGGGCTAAAACAGTGTCCAATAACAGCTAAAACAGCTATTCCCCAAAGAGTAGCTTCAGTTAATCCTACAAAATAGGCAATAGTTAAAACAAAAACACCTTTAAAAGCATCTAGTGCTAATGTAGCTATTCCTAGTTTTTTTGCTAATTCTGGATTAGTCTCTTTAACTACTCTTAAAACATTTGTTGCACCAATACTACCTGAACCACTCTCTTTAATATCTACACCAGCATACTTTTTAGCAAGAAGTAAACCAAAAGGGATACCACCAATAAGATAAGCCATAATAAAAAACTGAACATTTGTATTAAATAAAAAATCCATAAAAATACCTTTAAAAAAATTAGTGATATTCTACTTTAAAAATAGTTAGAATCTAATAAAATATAATTTTTGCTATAATACAAATAATAAAATTAAAGATAGGAAAATAGATTGCAACTAAGTGATAAAGAATTAAAAGAAAAAATAGAAAAACTAAAAAATAAATTAAGTGTAACGGTTGTTGCTCATTTTTATCAAAGAGATGAAGTTTTTGAGATTGGTGATATTACTGGAGATTCTTTAGAGTTAGCAACTAGAACAAGAGATGATGATGCTGAATTTGTATTATTTTGTGGTGTTGGTTTTATGGGACAGAGTGTTAAAGTTTTAAGTCCAGATAAAAGAGTAGTGATGCCAAAAATAGCTTCTTGTGCAATGGCAGAGATGATTAATGGTATTGAGTATGATGATGCAGTAAGAAGATTAAACGAAAGTGGAATAAAAAGTGAAAATATACTTCCAATAACTTATATAAACTCAAATGCAGAAGTTAAAGCAAAAGTTGGTGAGATGGGTGGAATGGTGTGTACGAGTTCAAATGCTAAACACATTATTACAACAGCATTAAAAGAGGGTAAAAAGATACTTTTTGTTCCTGATAGATGTTTAGGACAAAATATTGCAAATCAGATGGGATTAGAATCTTGTGTTATTGGTGATGGAAGTGATCTCAATGAATCAGATATTATCTGTTTTGATGGTTTTTGTTCAGTTCATCAATTATTTACAGTTGATGATATAACTTTTTATCGTAAAAAATATAAGGATATTTTAATTGCTGTTCATCCAGAGTGTGATCCTGCCATTTGCGATGCATCAGATTTTGTTGGTTCAACTTCTCAGTTAATCAAATATATCAAAGAGCTACCAGCAGATCAAAAAGTAGCAGTTGGAACAGAATTTAATATGGTAAATAGACTTAGACCAAATAATACATATGTACTATCATCTACAAAACCTGAATGTCCTACAATGAATGAAACAACACTAAAAGATGTTTATTTAACTCTAAAAGCGATAGATGATGGTGCACCAATAAACGAGATAAGTGTTGATGAAAAAACTCAAAAATGGGCAAAAATAGCATTAGAAAGAATGTTGGCATTATGATAGAAGAGTTTGTAAAGGCTACATTGGCTGAAGATGTTGGTCGTGGTGATTTATATGCACTAGTAGAACCAAGTATAAATGCTAGTGCTAAGATTATTGCTAAGAGTGATGGTGTTGTTGCAGGAAGAAAATATATAGATGTGTTAAGTGATTTAGAAACTTTTGATATTGAGTGGTTAGTAGATGATTCTCAAAGATTTGTGAAAGGGGATATTATCGCTAAAATCAATGGTGATTCTCATACTCTTTTAAAAATAGAGAGAACACTATTGAATATGCTTTTACATGCAAGTTCAATAGCAACATTAACTAGTAAATATGTAGACATAATTGAACCATACGGAGTTAAACTACTTGACACTAGAAAGACAAGACCAATGTTAAGAGTTTTTGAAAAGTATGCAACAAGAACTGGTGGGTGCGTGAATCATAGAATGGGATTAGATGATTCGCTTATGATAAAAGATACACACTTAAAAACAATAAAAGATTTGAAATCATATATACTAAAGGCAAGAAAACAGGTTCCATTTACTACAAAAATAGAGATAGAAGCTGAAACTTTTCATATTGCAAAAGAAGCAATGTATGCTGGAGCAGATATTGTGATGTGTGATAATATGACACCAACACAAATTCAAGAGATAGTAAAGTATAGAGATGAAAATTTCTCTTATGTTTTATTAGAAGCTAGTGGAAATATTTCAATTGATACAATAGAATCTTATGCCAAAAGTGGAGTAGATGCAATCAGTAGTGGTTCATTAATCCATCAAGCTAATTGGATAGATTTATCGATGAAGATGGATTAAAGCCTTATAGCTTTCTTTCATCACGATGTAGTTTTCTATCTTTTTTGACAGAAGATTTCCAAAAATGATTTACTAACCAATATCCACTCAGTGAACCAACAATAGAAAAAATCAAAGTTCCAAAATATAGAGGGATAAATATATCGTCAATATTTGTACTAAACCAGTCAAGAGTCATCTCAACAGGTGCAATCTTGTTTCCTAGTATCATAGAACCAGTTAAATATTCTAAATAGTACATAGGTGGCATAGTAAAAGGGTTACTTAACCAACACATTGCAATTCCAATAGGGACATTAAACTTAAAAAATGGCATCATTGCTATTACAGCCAACATCTGCATAGGCATTGGAATAAATGCTATAAATAGACCTATTAAAATACCTTTTGAAACCATAGCTCTATTTGTAGATAGATACTCTTTTGGAATTTTATATTGATGTAAAAATGTTCTTAGTTTATCATTTTTACTTATTTTCTTTAGTTTTTTTCTAATCATTAAAAATCACTCACTTTGTTTTAATTCTGTCAATAATAAATTTAAACATATTATAATATTAAGCGCTTATATTTTAAGCTTAAAGCATAGAGTTAATATAAATATTATTATATAATAGGGTAGATTTAGGGTATTTATATGCTAAAATTCAATATATTATTTAAAAAAGAGTAGCAATGTCATTTGAAAAACTAGGATTAATCAAGCCTTTACTTGGTGCAATTAAAGAGTTAGGGTATCAACACCCAACAACAATACAAAAAAGAGCTATCCCATTAGTTTTAGCAAAAAGTGATATTTTTGCTACGGCTCAAACAGGAACAGGTAAAACTGCGGCATTTGCTCTTCCAATTCTACAAAGACTTAGAAAAACAGAAGCAACAGAGGATAGAGCAGTAAAAGCTGTAATCCTTTCACCAACTCGTGAACTCTCCATTCAGATTTATGAAGATATATCTAATTATGCAAAACATATGAAAGTAGAGTGTGCAGTTTTAGTTGGTGGTAAAGATATAGTTTCACAACAAAAAGCGATGAAAAAAGGGGTGGATATTATTATCGCTACACCGGGTAGATTTTTAGAACATATTGAGAATGGACTAAAAATAAACTCTGTTGAGGTTTTAGTTCTTGATGAAGCAGATAGAATGTTGGATATGGGTTTTACGAAAGATATTAGAAAAATTCATCCACTTTTACCAAAAAAACATCAAACACTTCTTTTTTCAGCTACATATAGCGATAAGGTTAGAAAATTATCAAAATTAGTTCTTAGAAGTCCAGCATTTCTTGAGACATCTAAAAAGAACTCAACGGTTGATACTATAAATCAAATTGCTTATATGGTAGATACTACTAGAAAGGCAGAACTTTTAGCATATATTATTGGTTCAAGAAACTTTCCACAAGTTTTAGTATTTACTAGAACAAAAGTGAGTGCGAATGAGCTATTTGAAGAGTTGAAAAAAGATGGTCTTAAATGTGGATTACTTCACGGAGATATATCTCAAGCAAAAAGATTAAAAACTTTAAATGAGTTTAAGGAGATGAAAGTAAGAGTTCTCGTAGCTACTGACATAGCATCCCGTGGATTAGATATCGAGGAACTCCCATTTGTTATTAACTATGAACTTCCATCAGTTCCCGAAGATTATGTACATCGTGTTGGAAGAACAGGAAGAGCAGGGCGACATGGTGAAGCTATTACTCTTTTAGATATTTATGAAAAATATGATGTAAGAGATATTGAGAGAGTTATTGGTCAGAAGATTCCACAAGAAACTGTTGAAGGATTTGAACCAGACCCAACTATCAGAAGAAAAGATCAAGAAGATTTGAAATTAAAATCTGAACATAAAAAACCTCAAAAGAAAAAAGCGAGACACTTTAGTAAAAATACGAGTGGTGTTGAAACAAAAAAAACTAGAACAAGCAAGAAAAGAAGAACTACAAAGAGGGATTAGTGCTTTTAGAAAGCTTAAATTTTTTATATATTTTTAACTAGAAGAGTAGATAGAATCATAGTAAGATTCTATCTATTCATCATCAAATAGATGATGATAGAGTAAGCCATAGCTGATATATGTCATAGGAAGAGTCCAAATAAGTCCTATTCCTAGTGGTATAGCACTAATAACAATAATGATTCCACTAAGTAAAGCCAATCCAAAAAAGTTAAACCATTGTTTTGTAACAGTTTTACGAGATAACTCCATCGCTTCCCAAGTTCCTAAACCTTTATCCACAACTAATTGGTATGTAAAAAGATAGGATATGCTTAGATATATTCCAGGTACGATAAGAAACAAAAATCCTAAACTAACTAAAATAGTTATGCTCATATAGGTGATGATGATTGAATACATCATATTGTAATAATTAAAAATAGATGGAACATCTATCTCTTGATCTCTTGCTATTGAAACACCAAACATTGTAAGACCAACAGCGATAGGCACAGTTACTGGAGCAGATAATATACCAGCTATATATTGATTTGCAAGGGAACCAGTAGTTGGAAAGATAAACTCTAAAATAGAATTTGTGATTACTGATATAATAATGAAAATTAAAACTGCACCTGCAAATTTTAATTTTATACCATCTGTCCGTTTTAAACCCTCTTTTAATAGAGGAATAATTAAAAATTCATAATCATCTAAATCTCTATTTTGCATCAGAATCCTTTTGTTGTATTATTTGATGTTATTATAGCTCAAATATGATATTATTTTATTATGTATAAAAATTATGAATTAGAGATATTATATAAAGATGAATATATAGTTGTTATAAATAAACCGAGTGGGCTTTTAGTTCATAAATCTATAATAGATAGACATGAGATATTTTATGCAATGAAGATTCTTCGTGATCAAATAGGTCAGTGGGTTTTTCCAATTCATAGACTAGATAAACCTACATCTGGAGTATTACTTTTTACATTAGATAAAGAGAGTGCAAAATTGATGTCGGAGCAATTTAAAACACATTCGGTTATAAAAAAATATATAGCAGTTGTTCGTGGTTACATTGATGAGAGTGGAATTATAAATCATCCAATAACTCAAAAACTTGATAAGATAGCTGATAAAAATAGCACACAAAAAGAACCACAAGAAGCATTAACATTTTATAAGCTTTTAGATAAAGTAGAACTTCCACATAGTGTAGGTAAGTATGACAAAACTAGATATTCTTTAGTTGAATTATTGCCACAAACAGGGAGGAAACATCAGTTGAGAAGACATATGAAGCATCTTTCTCATCATATTTTAGGTGATACTAAATATGGGAGAGGTGAACACAATAAGATGATAAGAAAAAATTATAGTTGTAATAGATTATTATTACACGCTATAAGTTTAACTTTTACCCATCCTTATAGTGGAAAGAGGATAAAAGTGGATGCAAAGTATGATGATATTTTTTTGTCTATTTTCAAATCTTTTAAATGGGATTTAAAATAAAACTATGATAATGATGAAACTAAAGTTTTATATAAAGCTTTAATATTTATTGGCTTAGAAAGATGCCCTTGCATTCCAGAATCTTTAGATTTTTGTATATCTTCTGTTGAAATATCAGCACTTAAAGCAATTATAATAATATCATTATTGATACTATTTTCTCTTATCTTTTTACTAGCCTCATAACCATTTAGTTTAGGCATATTAATATCCATTAAAATCAATTTATATGGGTATTTATTTTCATTTAAAATTTGAATACACTCTTGACCATCATTAGCAAAAACAATCTCTATCTCTGTATCTAATAATAAACCTTTCATTACTCTTTGGTTAATTAAATTATCTTCAGCAATTAATATTTTATGTTTTCCAAGCTGTTTTAAATCATCTTTTGTATAATCATCTTTTTTTACAGTTTTAGAATTTTTATAGTTATAAAGATTCATAATAATTTCAAGAAGCATCTGTTGGTTAAATGGTCTTTTTAGGTAGCTATACTTATCAAAATCTTCATTATTAATATCACTCTGATTGTCTATCCAATCTTTTATAATAACTATTTTATCTATATTTCTTAAATTAATAGTGTCAATAGATTTTTTATCAAATAAATTTTCATCAATAAATAATATATCAAATTTATTGTTTTTTAAATGCTCTTTAGCATCATTAATATTAGAAAAATTAGTTATATTTAGATGAAAATATCCTAGCATATATTTAAGTGAATGAGCAGATTTTTCTCTTGATTCAATAATTAAAACTTTTTTATTAATGAGCTCTTTTGAAGGTAATCTATATTTTCTTTTAGATTTATTTGTATCTTTTTCTAATCTAAGATTAACAAAGAAAGATGTTCCTTTCGTATACTCACTCTCTGCCCAAATTTTCCCGTTCATTAGTGTAGAGAGTTGCTTAGATATTGATAAGCCTAAACCTGTTCCACCATATTTTCTACTTGTATCATTATCTGCTTGTGTATAGTTTTGGAAAAGGGTATTTAGTCTATCCTCTTTTATACCGATTCCAGAATCTTTTATTTCAAATTGAATATAAGATTCTTTATCACTATTTGTTACTTCTCTTACATAAAGAGCTATGCTTCCCTCTTCTGTAAATTTTACAGAGTTACTTAGTAGATTTAATAATATTTGTGAGATTCTAAGAGGATCTCCAATAAAGTTTTTTTCAACATTATAATTGATGTCAAAAATAAGTTCTAAATTCTTTTCTTTTGTTTTTAAGCTAATCATATCTGCTAGATAATCAAGAATCATATTTAGGTTAAATGATATATTTTCAAGAGTAAGTTTACCTGCTTCTATTTTAGAAAAATCTAGAATATCATTAATAATGCCTAGTAGCATATTTGAAGATCTATTAATAGTCTTTACATTTTTCATCTGATGACTTAAAAGTTTATTATCATCCATAAGAATTTGGCTCATCCCTATAATAGCATTCATAGGGGTTCGAATCTCATGGCTCATACTTGCAAAAAAATCACTCTGTGCTTTTAATCTATTTTCCATCTCTTGTAGTTTATTTTCATAATTTACAATCTGTTTTGAATGTTCTACATCTAGTTTCTCATATTCATACATATGACGAAGTAAAAGCTCGTTTTCATCAGAGTTAATTATAACATCTGAAATAATATTATGAATAGAATCTCTAGTTAAAGGTTCATAAAGAAAGTGTTTTATTTTACTTTTATAAAAATCTGATTTTTCTCTATCTCTATCAAA